>JANLPA010000001.1:0-5028 GCA_031366855.1 Hyphomicrobiales bacterium
TGAGGCTGATAAGCGCCGTGGTAAACTCACTCTGGCCACGGTTGGTTCCGAAGAAGAAGGGGACCGCGTTCGCTCGGTTGCTGCTTTCAAGCGCCGCACTGAACGCCTGAAGAAGCAGGCTCAGGGTTTTACCAAGCCGACCGAAAAAATGACCCGCGATATTATTATTCCGGATGCTATTACGATTCAGGAACTCGCCAACCGCATGGCCGAACGCGCTGTGGATATTATCCGCATGCTGATGAAGCAAGGCCAGATGCACACGATCAATGATCTGATCGATGCTGATACGGCGCAGATTATCGCCGAAGAAATGGGCCACCGGGTGCGCCGTGTTTCTGAAGGCGACGTTGTGGACAGCTTGGGTGCTGATGATGATGTTGATGGTTCGCAATTGCCGCGCCCACCCGTTGTTACGATCATGGGCCACGTTGACCATGGTAAAACCTCACTGCTCGACGCTATTCGCAAAACCAACGTGGTGACTGGTGAAGCTGGCGGCATTACGCAGCATATTGGCGCTTACCAAGTTAAAACTGATAATGGTTTGGTGACGTTTATTGATACGCCAGGCCATGAAGCCTTTACTTCCATGCGGGCTCGCGGTGCCAAGGCAACCGACATTGTGGTTTTGGTTGTTGCCGCTGACGATGGTGTGATGCCGCAAACTGTGGAAGCGATTTCACATGCGCGGGCTGCGGGTGTTCCCATTATTGTAGCCATCAACAAAATCGACAAGCAATCTGCCAACCCAACACGTGTGCGCACTGATTTGCTGCAGCATGAAATTGTTGTGGAAAGCATGGGTGGCGACACCATGGATGTTGAAGTGTCTGCCCAAAAAGGCACGAACCTCGACAAATTGCTGGAAGCGATTTTGTTGCAAGCTGAAGTTCTCAATCTCAAAGCCAATCCAAACCGCGAAGCTTCTGGCCTTGTGGTGGAAGCGCAGCTTGATAAGGGCCGTGGCCCAGTAGCCACTGTTCTGGTTCAACGCGGCACTTTGAAATTGGGTGATCTTTTCGTGGCTGGTTCTGCTTGGGGTCGGGTTCGCGCTCTGGTCAATGACAAGGGCGAGCACGTTAAAACAGCTGGCCCATCAGCTCCGGTTGAAGTGCTCGGTTTGAATTCAGCGCCAGAAGCGGGCGACAGGTTCGAT
Organism: Hyphomicrobiales bacterium; assembly: GCA_031366855.1. Taxonomy (GTDB): domain Bacteria; phylum Pseudomonadota; class Alphaproteobacteria; order Rhizobiales; family Aestuariivirgaceae; genus Aestuariivirga. Next base: position 1,160 of record JANLPA010000001.1, read on the forward strand.
GTGGTTGAAAATGAAGCGCGCGCCCGTGAGATCACAGATTACCGCGAACGCAAGCGCCGCGAGACCCGTGGCACTGGCATGGTGCGTTCTTCACTTGAACAGATGATGAGCCAGCTTAATCAATCTGGCCGTGCGGAATTCCCAGTTTTGGTAAAGGCCGACGTGCAGGGTTCTGCTGAAGCCATTGTGCAAGCGCTGGATAAAATCGGCAATGAAGAAATTCGTTCGCGCGTTGTGCATTATGCCGTGGGTGGTATTTCGGAAAGCGATATCAACTTGGCTGCTGCTTCTGGCGCTGTGGTGCTGGGCTTTAACGTGCGGGCCAATGGGCAGGCGCGTGATGCGGCACAAAAGCAAGGCATTGAGATTCGCTACTACAATATTATCTATGATCTGGTGGATGATATTAAAGCGGCGATGGGTGGCAAGCTTGCGCCTGAAGTGCGCGAAACATTCCTTGGCAATGCTAAAATCTTGGAAGTGTTCAACATCACGAAGGTTGGCAAGGTTGCAGGTTGTATGGTCACCGAAGGCAACGTTCAGCGTGGTGCCAAGGTTCGTTTGATCCGCGATAACGTTGTGGTGCATGACGGCGACCTTTCAACACTGAAGCGCTTCAAGGATGAAGTGAAAGAAGTGCAGAGCGGCCAAGAATGCGGCATGGCGTTTGCGAACTACGAAGACATGCGCGCTGGCGATGTGATCGAATGCTTTAGAGTTGAAAAGGTGCAACGGACGCTGGCGTGATCGAGGGACTTTCTCACCTCACTTTCATCGTTAGCGATCTCAGCAAGATGGCGCGCATCATCGTGGATGTTCTTGGCGGTCGAGTGGTTTACGCTTCGGGTGCCAAGCAACACTCCATCTCGCCTGAAAAGTTCTTTGATGTTGGCGGCTTATGGATTGCCATTATGCAGGGTGAGGCCTTGCCAACTCGCACTTACAATCATGTGGCCTTCAAGGTTTCACCAGAGCAATTGACCAAGGCCAAGTTGGCAATCCAAGCTTTGGGCCTCGACATGCGTGAATCCCGCCCGCGTGTTTCTGGCGAGGGGCAATCGCTTTATTTTCATGATTATGATAATCATTTGTTTGAATTGCACACGGGCACGCTCGAAGAGCGGCTGGCTGCTTATAAAAAATTGGACGAACTTTAATGGCTCATTCTTCTGCTCCCTCACAACGAATGCTTCGTGCTGGTGAACTTATTCGCCATGCGCTGGCTGAGATTTTCTTGCGAGGAGAAACCAATGATCCAGAATTGGATAAATTGACTCCAACGATTGTCGAAGTGCAAATTTCGCCTGACCTTAAAATTGCTACTGCCTTTGTGCGAACTTTGATTATGGGGCAGGACGAACAATTGCTGGAAGCGCTGAAGCGCAACCGCAAATATATTCGCATGTTGATGACGCCACGACTGGCCATGAAATATATGCCAGATATTCGGTTTCGAATCGATACTTCATTAGACTACGCTGGCAAAATTGACACTATTTTGCGCAGTCCTGTGGTTAAACGCGATATAGAGAGCCAAGATTGAAAAAGCGCGGCAAGCCGGTTCATGGCTGGGTGGTTTTAGATAAGCCTTTGAATATGTCGTCCACGCAAGCCGTGGGCAAAATTCGTTGGTTGTTTGATGCTGAGAAAGCCGGGCATGGCGGCACATTGGATCCACTCGCTACTGGATTATTACCGATTGCACTGGGAGAAGCCACCAAAACTGTGCAATGGGCCATGAATGGGCGGAAAACTTATCAGTTTCGGATTAAGTGGGGTGCAGGGACTGAGACAGATGATCTGGAGGGGGCAGTAACAGCGCAATCTGATCAAAGGCCCTCCCAGAAAAGTATTGAATCGATACTTGTACAGTTTTTAGGTGAAATCACCCAAATTCCACCGATCTATTCGGCGCTCAAAATAGATGGTGAGCGGGCTTATGATTTGGCGCGGGCAGGAGAGAAGCCGGAAATGACACCCCGCTTGGTGATGATTGAGGAATTGCGCCTCCTCGATGCTTCAAACCCCGACCACGCGGATTTTGAAACAGTGTGTGGCAAGGGCACTTATATTCGAGCACTTGCCCGCGATATTGGCCGGGCGCTCGGTTGTCTTGGCCACCTCACCCTTTTGCGGCGCACTCAAGTAGGGCCATTTACTGAAAAAGATATGATTTCGCTGGAAACCTTAGAGGAAATGCGCCATAGACCCGACGGCGTGGAGGATCTTAACGGGGCTTTACGCTCTATTGTGACCGTGCTGGACGGCATCCCGGCACTGGCCGTAATGGATCAGGACGCTGCAAAATTGCGGCAAGGCCAATCGGTTTTGCTACGCGGAGCGAATGCTCCCATCAATTGCGACGCAGTTCTGGTGAGCCACGATGGCAGGCCCCTCGGGATCTGCGAGATATCTCAAGGTTCATTAAAGACCAAACGTTTGTTCAATCTTTAACCGATGCTCGGAGAATAGAAATGACGATGACTGCAGAGGGCAAAGTTGCTCTCGTTAAAGAATATGCGACCAAAGCTGGCGACACTGGTTCACCTGAAGTTCAGGTGGCAATCCTCACCACCCGCATTATTTATCTCACTGAACATTTCAAGACCCACAAAAAGGATAATCATTCCCGTCGTGGTCTTTTGAAAATGGTGGCCGCGCGCCGCAGCTTGCTCGATTATTTGAAGAGCAAAGACGAAGCGCGTTATCAATCGCTGATTAAGCGTTTGGAAATCCGCCGCTAATAAACACAATTTCCGAAGGCCCCTCATCCGGCCTCCGGCCACCTTCCCCCGCAAGGGGAGAAGGGTAGAATTGATGTCCTTCTCCCTTTGAGGGAGAAGGTGCCCAAAGGGCGGATGAGGGGCCTTTGATGCAAATACATATGAGTAAAGCGGATCACCGAGTTGCCGCTTTGCGTCCCCACAAATTGATCGCAGCAATAGGGCTCTGGTCACTTGTCCAAAGGGGATTCCGTCCAGAGGTTGGTGAACAAAGTGGCGGAGAAGGACATTAAGGAAAAGATGAATGTTTAAAATTGACGTAGAAGAAATCCAATGGGCTGGCCGCACCCTCCGTATCGAAACGGGCCGCATTGCCCGCCAAGCTGACGCAGCAATTCTGGTCACTTACGGCGAAACCACTGTTCTCGGCACCGCTGTTGCCGCCCGCTCGGAAAAGCCTGGAATTGACTTTTTCCCGCTCACAGTAAACTACCAAGAAAAGACTTATGCTGCAGGCAAAATTCCTGGTGGTTATTTCAAGCGTGAAGGTCGCCCATCAGAAAAAGAAACATTGGTTTCGCGCCTGATCGATCGCCCCATTCGCCCCCTGTTCCCAGAAGGCTTCCGCGTTGAAACCCAAGTGGTTGCAACTGTGCTTTCCTACGACATGGAAAATGACAGCGACATGGTGGCGATGGTTGCGTGTTCAGCTGCGCTCACACTTTCGGGTATTCCCTTCATGGGCCCAGTTGGTGCATCGCGCGTTGGTTTGATTGATGGTGAATTTGTTTTGAATCCAACCCAAGACCAGATGAAAACATCTGACCTTGATTTGGTTGTGGCGGGAACATCTGACGCAGTTCTCATGGTTGAATCAGAAGCCAAGGAACTCTCGGAAGAGAAGATGCTTGCTGCTGTGATGTTTGGTCATGCTGGCTTCCAGCCGGTGATTGACGCTATCATTCGTTTGGCAGAACGTTCTTCACGCGCAGCGCGAGATTTCACACCGCCTGATGAAGAAAAACTTTACAAGGCAGTGAAGAAGGCTGGCGAAAAAGGCGTTCGCGCGGCTTATGCGATTGTGAAAAAAGAAGATCGCCAAGACGCAGTTGCCAAAGTGAAAGAAAAGATTTTGGCTTCACTGGT
>JANLPA010000166.1:0-16645 GCA_031366855.1 Hyphomicrobiales bacterium
ATTTTTTCAAAATGAATGGTTTTCCAAGCATTCATTTTGGCGACGCAAACAACTTAGCTCTGACTATGGTCGCTAACTGTGTAAACGGACAAAAGATTCTGGCTGGCTTTGATCAAAGGTATAAAGTCTTTAGCGATCTTGGTTTTACGAATCATAACGTTAATATCGAAGCAAATAAATTTTTTAGAATATTGGATCGTGATTACCCAAAAAGTTACTTCATCTACAATAATCGTAATACTGAAGATTGGATAGAAAGCAGGCTCAACCACACTCACAATGGCGTTAGCATGGTCTCTCGATTCTTATCTATTTATAACACAACCAATGTAGACGTGTTAAAAACCGCATGGCGTTTAGAAAAAGAGCAATTTGAGAGGGATATCAAAAACTATTTTGGCTCGTCGCCCTATTTTTTAGAATTAGATATTGAGAGCTCAAATGTGAGCGAATTGATAGGTAATTTATTGAGCATGGCGTTTAATGCTGAACACTGGCGACAGCACAACAAAACTAAGTTGGCCTGATTTTCTTTGCCATATAAGTGAATTCAACCCCTCTGCGCCACCAGCATATAATTCACTTCCATATCCTTGGCCTTACGCCACTCTCCCGCGATGGGGTGATAGGTTACGCCGCTTTCAGCTTTCGTCACCGCACCTGATGCACTCAACCAGTCTTTCAGTTCCGATGGCTTGATGAATTTTTCCCATTCATGGGTGCCGCGTGGAAGCCAGCCTAAGATATATTCAGCACCGATGATGGCCAAGCCGAAGGATTTTAGAGTACGGTTTATCGTGGCTACGAGCATCAGGCCATTTCGTTTCATCAGGCTCACGCAGGTTGCGGTGAAGACTTGCGGGTTGGCCACATGTTCAATCACTTCCATATTGAGAATCACATCAAATTTTTCGCCAGCAGCGGCTAAATCTTCGGCGGTGCCAATGCGGTAATCGATGTGAAGTTCCACTTCTGCGGCATGAACGGAAGCAGTTTTGACGTTTTTCTCAGAAGGGTCTACGCCCACCACAGTGGCCCCTAACCTTGCCATGGGTTCACATAAAAGACCGCCGCCGCAGCCAATATCTAAGAACCGCAAGCCCTTGAAAGGTTCGCGTTCCATGGGGTCAAGCCCCAAACGGGCGCAAACCTGTTCCTTTATATAAGCCAGCCGCACTGGATTGAATTTATGCAAAACCCCGAACTTCCCCTTCGGATTCCACCATTCGGCGGCCATTTTGGAGAATTTTTCCACTTCAGCAGGGTCTAGGCTGGAGAGGTTGGACTTTGTATCTATTGTCATTGCAAATTGTTACCCGAAATTGATGCTCACATTATTGCATATAACTGTGCCCTCACCTAAGAGTACGCCGCGCCGCACCTTGCGGCTGTTATTTTTATGAGGACGGGCTGATGGGCCGTTTGGTTATGAAATTTGGTGGAACGTCGGTTGCGGATATTGAACGCATCCGTAATGTTGCACGCCATGTTGAACGCGAAGTGAAAGCTGGCAACCATGTGGCTGTGGTGGTTTCAGCCATGGCAGGCACCACCAACCAACTGGTGGACTGGTGCAAACAAGCCTCAGCCGTGCATGATCTGCGTGAGTATGATGCTATTGTTGCCTCTGGTGAGCAGGTGACTGCGGGCCTTCTTGCTATTGTCTTGCAAGACTTAGGCATTCCAGCGCGCTCATGGCATGGCTGGCAAATTCCGTTGCAGTCTGATGGTGTTCATGGGTCCGCACGGATTACCGGCATTGATGCTGGCGAAATTCGCAAAAGGATGGAGCAGGGCCAAGTTGCGGTGATTGCGGGCTTCCAAGGCATTGGCCCTGATAAGCGCATTACCACGCTGGGTCGCGGTGGCTCTGATACGTCAGGTGTGGCGATTGCGGCAGCCCTTGAAGCAGCTTGCGATATCTATACCGATGTGGACGGTGTTTACACGGCGGACCCGCGCATTGTGACGGGTGCCCAAAAGCTAGACCGCATTTCATATGAAGAAATGTTGGAACAGGCTTCGCTGGGGGCAAAAGTTTTGCAGCCACGATCTGTAGAACTTGCGATGGTTTATAAAGTACCTTTGCAAGTGCGCTCTAGTTTTGAATCACCTGATTCACCGAACCAAAATAAAGCGGATGGCACCGGACCCGGAACCATTGTCTGCGATGAGGATAAAATGATGGAACAGCATGTTGTAAGTGGCATTGCCTATTCACGCGACGAAGCAAAAATTTCGCTCCGCAAAGTTAAAGATAAGCCTGGTGTTTCGGCGGCCATTTTTGGTCCACTTGCTGAAGCCGACATCAGTGTTGATATGATTGTGCAAAATGTGTCCAGCGATGGTGCATTTGCCAATATCACCTTCACGTTGCCACGCAAAGATCTACGGAAAGCAATTGATGTTTTGAATGGCATTAAATCCACCTTGGATTTTCAAGAGCTCACACATTCAGCTGATGTGGCCAAGGTTTCTGTGGTTGGCATTGGTATGCGTTCTCATGCGGGAGTTGCTGCAAAAATGTTTAAAGCTCTTGCAGATAAAGGCATTAACATTCAAGCCATCACTACCTCTGAAATTAAAGTCAGTGTGTTGATTGATGAGGCCTACACTGAGCTTGCAGTACGGGCTTTGCATAATGCTTATGGACTGGATAAGGCTTAAAATGATGATGCTTGATACCCATTATCATAAAGGCATTGAAAGCTAAGGACACATCGCAATGCCCAGCTCTGCATTTGGCCCGCGTGTTCTCTTACGAAAGCTCCGCGCGGTTATGGCGGAGCCGGAGGCAGCGCAAAAGCGGCTTGATAAAATTGTAAGCTTAATCGCGGCCAATATGGTGGCTGAGGTATGCTCGATCTATGTCATGCGGCCTGGCAATGTGTTGGAACTCTACGCTACTGAAGGTTTGAAGCGCGAAGCGGTTCACAAATCGAAACTTAAAGTGGGCGAAGGCCTTGTGGGTTTGATTGCTGAGCAAGCCATTGGGCTGAATCTTTCAGACGCGGATAAGCATCCCTCCTTCAAATATCTGCCTGAAACGGGTGAGGAACTTTACAGTTCATTCCTTGGCGTTCCGGTTATGCGCGGTGGTGCGGTGATTGGCGTTCTGGTTGTCCAAAATAGAACCCAACGCCATTATTCTGATGAGGAAGAAGAAGCACTTCAAACCACAGCCATGGTGTTGGCCGAGGTGATGGCCTCTGGCGAATTGAAAGAAATGGCGCGTGAAACAGCCATTGATGTGGCGCACGTGCGCTCGCATCATTTGCGCGTTGAGTCGCTCGCTGACGGTATTGCTTTAGGTCATGTGGTTTTGCATGAGCCACGAGTTCGCATTCAAAACATGATTGCGGAAGATATTCCGGCGGAACAAAAACGCTTAGATGATTCAGTTGCGCAATTGCGCGCCCATGTGGATGAGTTGCTTGATGGCTCTGATGCTTTACGCGCCACGGATTATTCTGATGTGCTCGAAACCATTCGGATGTTTGCCCATGATAAGGGTTGGCTTTCACGGCTGAAGGAAGCAGTGGCAACTGGCCTCACCGCGGAAGCCGCAGTTGAGCGCGTGCAGAATGATAACCGGGCGCGGATGCAGCGCATGTCTGACCCGTATTTGCGTGAACGTATGCATGATTTGGATGATCTTTCAAATCGTCTGCTGCGCATTCTCACAGGGGCTATTGCTACGGCTTCGCGGACGGATTTGCCGCAAAACTCAATTGTTGTTTCACGCAATATGGGGCCTGCCGAACTCCTTGATTATGACCGCACAAAAATTCGCGGCGTGATTTTGGAAGAGGGCGGCAAGACCAGCCATGTGGCCATTGTGGCGCGGGCCTTGGGCATTCCAGCAATTGGTTTGGCTGAAGGTATTATCAATCTGGTCGATACGGGTGATGCCATTATCGTCGATGGTGGTACTGGCGAGATTTTTATCCGTCCCTCTTCTGACCTGCAGAAAGCTTATGCGGAGAAAGTGCGGTTCTATGCGCGCAAGCAAGAACGCTTTACCGCACTTCGGGATCTACCTGCGCTCACGCGCGACGGCCAAACCATTAGCTTGAATATCAATGCAGGCCTCACGGTTGATATGCCGCACTTGCACGAGTCAGGTGCTGATGGTGTTGGGCTTTACCGCACTGAGCTTCACTTTATGATGGCGCAACGGTTTCCGCGGCTTTCAGCGCAAACCAAGCATTATCACAGCATCATTGAACAGGCCCAAGGCAAGCCTGTGGTGTTTCGAACTTTGGATATTGGCGCGGATAAAACCCTTCCATATTTACGTCAGCCGCGTGAAGAAAATCCGGCCTTGGGCTGGCGCTCCATTCGCATGGCGATGGATCGGCCTGCGTTGTTGCGCTTGCAAGCACGGGCTATGTTGATTGCTGGTGCTGGCCATGATCTGAAAATCATGTTTCCGATGATTGCTGATGTGCAAGAATTTGTGCAGGCCAAAGCGGCTGTAATGCTGGAATATGCATTTCTAACCAGCCACGGCCACGATTTGCCGAAGAGTTTGAAAATTGGTGTGATGATCGAAATTCCATCTCTGCTATGGCAACTTGATTATTTATTCCCGGTTGTAGATTTTGCCTCCATTGGGTCTAATGATTTGGTGCAGTTTTTGTTTGCTTCGGATCGTGGCAACCCGAAATTGGCCGGGCGTTATGACCCCTTAAGCCCCGCCGCTTTAGGGGCGATGCGACAGATTGTGGAAAAAGCCAAAGCGCATGGCAAAACTGTAACACTCTGTGGTGAACTGGGTGGCAGACCCTTGGAAGCCATGGGGCTGGTTGGGGTGGGCCTCATCTCGATGAGCATGGTTCCATCTGGTGTTGGAGCCGTTAAAGCCATGATCCGCTCGCTTGATCAGGCCAAGCTTTGGGCTTTCATGCAACCATTGCTGGCCAGTGGCTTGCATTCATTGCGCGGCGATCTGATGGAATTTGCCCAACGCAACGGGGTTGAAATTTAAAAAATTGCGCTTCCGTTAGGACGCTGTTCACCATTCTTGTCCATGATCTCTCTTAGTATTGAATTTGTTAACCGTTGTTAACTGTTGCGTAGAGAGTTGCCATGAGCTTTGACCATCACGACCAATCAGACACCTGCACTGAACCCACCATGTTTGCAGATGCGCCACGCCTTAAACCAAATGGAAATAGTGACCCGGCTGGCGAAGTGGGTTGGTTCTTGCAGCGCGAGCGCGAAGCGCGCGGCCTCACCCTTGAAGATGCAGGTGAAGCCACCGGCATTCACCCTTATCATATTGAAGCCATTGAATATGGCGATATGACCCATATGCCGCCGCGCATGGAAGCCATGGAAATGATTGCGGGCTATGCGCAGTTTTTGGGTTTTGATGCCGAACCTTTGGTTGATCATTTAATCACGTTCCTGCCGCCGCCCCCAGTGGCACGCAAAAATTTTCATCCGGCAAATCCGCCAGTTTTGTCCAGCGCCAAGGTTTTGCGCTTTGGCAAATTTCCAAAATTGCCTGAACTTAAATTGCGTATTGCCAACTATCCCGGTGGGGCTGGCGGCATTGTAGCCTCGGCCTTTGCAATTTTTATGATATATGCTGGTGCCAATTGGATGATGTCTTCATCCGCGCCTGTTACCCAGGAACAGATTGCCACATCGCAAGTTGTGGACCCGATGCCAACGGCTTCAACGGGGCCTGAAGTCGCTGATGTTAAAGTGACTGAAACGCCGATGCCTACAGTTGATGAAGCTCCTTTGGCTGCGATTGGTGAAGAACCATTGCCAGATGTTGCTGCTTCTGATGGTTCCGATGATTTGGGCAATTTCATTCAAGAACAAATTCCCGAACCCAAGGGCAAAAAAATCAAGAAGCTTTTGAAGATTGCTACAGGTGATGTTTCTACCAGTGACGAAGGCAAGATTTATGGGGCCAGCAATGACACAGCGCGTGTCGTGCTGATGGCCAAAGCCCCGGTGTGGCTGCGCATCGAAGATGCTGGCGGCAATGTGGTGATGACGCAGATGCTCAACACGGGTGATACTTACCGGGTGCCAAACCGTGAAGGCCTAATTGCGCTTTCGCGTGATGGTGGCCGCTTGGCCTATTTGATTGATGGCCAAGAAAAAGGTGTGCTTGGACCAGCGGGTCAGATTCTTGTGGGCGAGAAGCTTGATGTTTCTTCCCTTGAGACCAAGACGAATTAAGCATTCCTTTTGCGAATAAGGGCTGGGTGCGCTAGAAGCGCGCCCATGTCTGCTATTCACACTCAAAAACTTGATCGCATTTTAGAACGTTTCGCTACTGTTGAGCACGCGCTCTCGGGTGGTGCTACGGGTGAAGTCTTTGTCAAACTCTCCAAAGACTATGCCGAACTTGAGCCGATGGCCAAGGGGGCACGTAATTTGAAATCGGCCTATGAAGAACGCGACGGCCTTGCTGAAATGCTGGCTGGCGGTGGCGAGTTGGGGCAAATGGCGGAAGCTGAAAAGCCTGCCATAGAGCAGCGCATTTCTGATTGCGAACAAGAAATGCGGATTTTGTTGCTGCCGAAGGATTCGGCTGATGAGCGCAACGTTATTCTTGAAGTGCGGGCTGGAACAGGTGGCGATGAGGCGGCTATTTTTGCTGGTGATTTGTTTCGCATGTATCAGCGTTATTCACAGTTTCGCGGTTGGAAGGTTGAAATCATCTCAGCTTCGGATGGTGAGCATGGTGGCTATAAAGAAATCATTGCCAACATTTTTGGCTCCGGCGCCTATGCCAATCTAAAATTTGAATCGGGCGTTCACCGTGTGCAGCGCGTGCCAGCTACGGAAACGCAAGGCCGCATCCACACATCGGCGGCCACAGTAGCCGTGCTGCCGGAAGCTGAAGAAGTTGATATTAAAATTGAAGATAAGGATTTGCGCATTGATGTGTTCCGGTCTTCAGGTCCCGGTGGCCAATCGGTAAACACCACAGACAGTGCCGTGCGCATCACCCATCTTCCAACCGGGGTTGTGGTATCGCAGCAGGATGAAAAATCACAGATTAAAAACAAAGCCAAAGCCATGAAAGTATTGCGGGCGCGATTATTTGAACGTGAACGCGAACGCATTGATTCAGAGCGCTCAGCTGCCCGCAAAGACCAAGTGGGGTCTGGCGATCGCTCAGAACGCATTCGCACGTATAATTTTCCGCAGGGGCGGATGACCGATCACCGCATCAACCTCACACTTTATAAATTGCCAGAAATTGTTGAAGGCCCCGGACTAGAAGATGTGGTGCGGGCTTTGATCACTGAACATCAGGCCAATCTCTTGGCGCAGCTTGATCAAGATGCCTGATACCATTGCGAGTGTTTTAGCTGCGGCACGTAAAAGTTTGATAGCAGTTGATATTGATGGCTCGGCTTTGGATGCCCGGCTGCTGCTTCAGGCAGCATCGGGATTTACGCACGAAGAACTTATAGTGTCGCCTGAAAAGGTTATCGATTCGGCCACACTTCAGAAGTTTTCAGACTACTTAAAGCGCCGCTTGGCCCATGAGCCCGTCTCTCGCATTTTGGCCACGCGCGAGTTTTATGGTCGGTCATTTCACGTAACGCCATCTGTGCTTGATCCGCGTGCTGATACCGAGGCTTTAATTGAGCTGGTGTTGGTGCGGCATCACAACTCAGCAAAGCGCCTTCTTGACATTGGTACAGGCAGTGGGGCCATTCTTATTACGCTCTTGGCTGAACGCTCTGCCTTTCACGGTGTTGCCGTTGATGTGTCTCCAGAGGCTTTGCATGTGGCAAAGGTGAATGGGTTGGCCAATGGGGTGAGTGGTCGGCTGCATTTGCATCAAGGCTCGTGGTTTAGCGGTTTGGACGGCACCTTTGATCTGATCGTCTCCAACCCGCCTTATATTCCCCATGGCGATATTGCTGGGCTTGAAGTTGATGTTAAGGCCTATGATCCGCATTTGGCTTTGGATGGTGGGGCAGATGGTTTGTTTGCCTATAGGGCCATAGCCGCTGATGCGCGGCTATTCTTGTCGGCTAAAGGTGAGATTGCTGTTGAAATTGGGGCTGGCCAACATGCAGACGTGGTTACTATTTTTGAGGCGCATGGCTTTTCGCTTTTGGCAACGCGCAAGGATTTGGTTGGGCATGTGCGGGCTTTGATATTTGGCTAAAAAAAGCCTTTGGCGTTTCCGTTAAACTCGGCTATGAGCATCCTATACCCCCATTGCCATTTGCGACCAATCGCTCAAAATCTTTGACATTGATCCCGCAGCTGGTGAACATCGCTTCTGAATGGAAGGCGATTTCTGTGGCAGGGTGTTGTTTCAACCAAGGTGTTTATTCTGCTTTTCCTGTTCGGCATAAACTTAAAACTGCAAGTCCAAGTTCAAACATCACGTTTGCGCTTTTGGCCTTGCTTTGAGGATGGATATATTTCGTGAACAATAATTTTATTCGCTCGAATCCGAACAACAATAACAAGAATCGCAATCGGAATCGGAATAACAATAACAACCGCCGCAATACAGGCGGTGGTGGCAATCTTGGCGGAGGTGGCTCGAATAAGGTTTTTGATAGCAATGGGCCAGATATTAAATTGCGCGGCACCACGCAGACCATTGCTGAAAAATATATGCAGCTTGGCCGTGATGCCCAATCTTCTGGCGACAGCGTGGCTGCTGAGAATTATTACCAACATGCCGAACATTATTACCGCATGTGGGCTGCCAACCAGCCAGTCGGCCAATCTTTGATTATGTCGCGCAAATTGGGCGAAGAAGAATTTGAAGAAGAAGGTTCTGATGAAAATGCTGAAGGCGATGCCGATGGCGGCAACATGGAAGCTGGTGCTGAAGGAAATCAGAGCTTAGAAGGCGGAGGCATTGACCCGAATGCGTCGCAAGGCGAAGCCCAGCAGCCACGACAAAACCGCAATAATAATTACCGCGATAATAACACGCGTGACAATACTGGCCGCAATTTCCGCCCGCGTTGGCCGAACAATAATCGCAACAATCGCAATTATGAAAATCGTGATGGGGCTGAACAAACTCCAGCCGCAGCCAGCGAAGGTTCAGCCGAAATTGTCGCCGCTCCAATGCCAGCGCCCGTGGCTGCCGAAGCCGACGGCCAATGGGAAGCGCCATCATTCTTGCAGCGCCCAACGCCTGCCGTGGTTGAAACGCCGCAAGTTTCTGAAGCAGTTTCTGAAGATGCTCCACCAGTTCGCAAGCCACGCGCCCGTAAGCCAAGGGTGGAAGTAGAGACACCTGTGGATGATGGTTCAAACGCGCCAGAATAATTTTCCCCTTACGTCTTGAGGCTGGAACAAGTACCTCCCATATGCAGTTCTAACGGGTGCCGGATCTTATGCCTTCGGGGTTTGATCTGGCGTGCTGATAGGAGCGTGTTATGGAATTTGAGAAATATACCGAGCGGTCGCGCGGCTTTATTCAATCGGCTCAAAGCTTGGCTTTGCGCGAAGGCCATCAAAAATTCGCCCCTGACCATATGTTGAAAGTTCTTCTCGATGATGAGGAAGGGTTGGCTTCTGGCTTGATCAAAGCTTCGGGTGGTGATGCGCGTTTGGCGCTGGCCAATGTGGAAGCGAATTTAGCTAAAATGCCAAAAGTTTCGGGCGGTGGAGCTGGGCAAGTTTACCTGTCGCCAGAATTGGCAAGGGTGTTTGAAACTGGGCAGAAACTGGCCACCAAGTCTGGTGATTCTTTTGTGTCGGCGGAGCGTTTGTTACAAGCTTTGGCGGTTGAACCTTCTGATGCATCAAAGATTTTAAAGGCGGCTGGCGTTACGGCGCAGGGCCTCAACACGGCAATCAATGATATTCGTAAAGGCCGCACGGCCGATTCTGCATCGGCAGAACAGGGCTATGATGCTTTAAAAAAATATGCGCGCGATCTCACCGAGGCCGCGCGTGAAGGCAAGCTGGACCCGGTGATTGGGCGCGATGAAGAAATCAGGCGCACCATTCAAGTGCTGTCTCGGCGCACCAAGAATAACCCAGTTCTTATTGGTGAGCCTGGCGTTGGCAAGACAGCGATTGCCGAAGGATTGGCTTTGCGTATCGTTAAAGGGGATGTGCCAGAATCGCTCAAAGATAAAAAGTTGATGGCGCTGGATATGGGCTCGCTGATTGCGGGTGCTAAATTTCGCGGTGAATTTGAAGAACGCTTGAAGGCGGTGCTGTCTGAAGTTACCGCTTCAGATGGCGGCATTATTTTGTTCATCGATGAAATGCACACGCTGGTTGGGGCGGGCAAAGCTGAGGGGGCAATGGATGCTTCCAATTTGCTCAAGCCTGCCTTGGCGCGTGGTGAGCTTCATTGCGTGGGTGCTACAACACTTGATGAATATCGCAAGCATGTGGAAAAAGATGCGGCCTTGGCGCGGCGCTTTCAGCCCATCTTTGTGAATGAACCTAGTGTGGAAGATACGATTTCCATTTTACGTGGCATTAAAGAAAAATATGAATTGCACCATGGTGTGCGGATTACTGACTCTGCCATCGTTGCTGCTGCACAACTTTCCAACCGTTATATTTCTGATCGGTTCTTGCCTGATAAAGCCATCGACTTGATGGATGAGGCGGGTTCACGTTTGCGGATGCAAATTGATTCAAAGCCAGAAGAATTGGACGAACTTGATCGCCGCATTATGCAGTTGCAAATTGAGCGTGAGGCGTTGAAAAAGGAAACGGACGCGGCTTCTAGAGATCGCCTTGGCAAGATTGAAAAGGAATTGGCCGATACTGAAGAAAAGTCCGCCGTGATGACGCGGAAATGGCAGGCCGAAAAAGATAAAATCGCCTCGGCTTCCAAAGTGAAAGAAGAATTGGAAACAGCCCGGCGCGATTTGGAATTGGCACAACGCAAGGGCGATTTCGCCAAGGCGGGTGAATTGGCCTATGCCACTATTCCGGGCTTGGAGAAAAAACTCGCGACCGCTGAAGAGCAGGGTGATTCCAAAATGTTGGAAGAAGCCGTCACCGAATCGCATATTGCGCAAGTGGTTTCGCGCTGGACTGGCATTCCGGTTGATAAGATGCTGGCTGGTGAGCGTGATCGCTTGCTGCAAATGGAACAGGAACTGGGCAAGCGTGTTGTGGGTCAAGAGGAAGCCGTTGAGGCTGTGGCCACAGCGGTGCGGCGCTCTCGTGCTGGCTTGCAGGATCCCAATCGTCCGATTGGTTCATTCTTGTTCTTAGGCCCCACAGGTGTGGGTAAGACTGAGCTGACTAAGGCACTCGCTTCTTATTTGTTTGATGATGAGCACGCGATGGCGCGCATTGATATGTCGGAATATATGGAGAAGCATTCGGTCTCGCGCCTGATTGGTGCCCCTCCCGGTTATGTGGGCTATGATGAAGGTGGTGCGCTCACTGAGGCTGTGCGTCGCCGCCCTTATCAGGTGGTGCTGTTTGATGAAGTTGAGAAAGCACATCCTGATGTGTTCAATGTGCTCCTGCAAGTTCTTGATGATGGCCGTTTGACCGATGGTCAGGGACGCGTGGTGGATTTCAAAAACACTCTTATTATTATGACCTCGAACTTGGGTTCGGAATTCCTTGTCAATCTTAGTGAGAATCAAGATGTTGATGAAGTGCGCGATCAGGTGATGGGTGTTGTGCGAGGGACCTTCCGGCCAGAATTTCTCAATCGGTTGGATGAGATCATTCTGTTCCACCGTTTGAAACGGGCCCAGATGGGAGCGATCGTCGACATCCAAATTCAGCGCTTGCGCAAGCTTTTGGCTGAACGGAAGATTGATGTGACGCTGAGTGATGAGGCCCGCGCCTTACTGGCCGAAAAGGGCTATGATCCGGCCTATGGGGCGCGGCCTTTAAAGCGCGTCATTCAGAAATCCATACAAGACTCGCTAGCCGAAGAGATTTTGGCTGGCCGCGTGAAAGATGGCGATGTGGTGGAAGTTGGCGTGAAGGATGCGAAGCTGACATTCAACGGTGTGGTGGTGGGTGCCGATGCCAAGCCACCCGCCGTGAAGACGCTGCATTAATTATTGATAGCAACATTGCGCGCCAGCGTTTTAAAGCGCTGGCCGTTGGCTTGTAAAACCGTGATGGTTACATGCCCAGTTTTACTGGTGTTTTTATCCTGCACAGTGCCAGATTTTCCGATATGGGTTCTGGCTGTCACGGTGCAGTGATCCCCATTTTCAACATCGCTGCTGTTGGCCAATTGCGGTTACCTTTCAAAAACCTTCGCAGCTTTCAACCTATCTGATATGAAGGCCTATGACCAAGATTATCAAAGCCGCCATCAAGGTTGATTTCGGAAATAGCTTGCGCTTGGGCGCTGGCAAAGTGCGGCTACTTGAAATGGTGGCGGAGACTGGTTCCATCTCGGCTGCCGCACGGGCCATGGACATGTCTTATCGGCGAGCATGGCTGCTCATCGATGAGTTGAATGAGATTTTTAAAGTGCCGGTTGTTGAAACCGCAGCAGGTGGCAGCGGCGGTGGAGGTGCTAAGATTACTGAACATGGCAAACGCGTTGTTTCGCTTTATCATGAATTGCAAAAAGAGGCTGATGCGTTGGCTAAAGCCAAGTTTGCTAATTTGCCGATTTAAAGCGGCGCATGCGGCGACTGAGTGATTCAGATGCCAAAAGTGCTGCTGTGGCCAGTGCAATGGAAAACCAGACTAAGCGAAAGGCAGCGCCTTCGCCATTTGGCACTTGTAAAAATGTGTGGATGGCGAGTGCCAGAGTTTGGGTTTGGCTGGGTATGTTAGAGACAAAGGTGATCGTGGCCCCAAATTCACCGAGAGATTTAACATAGCCCAGTGCCAAAGCTGATAGTATTCCGGGGCTGGCCAGCGGCACGGTGATTGTTACAAAGCGCTGCCAGTTCGTGGCGCCTAAGTCTCGGGCTGCTTCTTCCAGTTCAAGATCGATTGTTTCAAAAGCTATGCGGATTGGTGGTATCATAACAGGCAGAGTCATGACAGCTGCAGCAAGTGCAGCACCCGTCCAGCGAAACGCAAATGTGAAACCGGTTAGGTCGTAAAGCGGTTCGCCAATGAAACCTTTTTTGCCCAAAGCAATCAGGAGAATAAATCCGGTAACGACAGGAGGCAGGAGCAGTGGCATATGCGCTACGGCAGACAAAAGAGATTTTCCGCGAAAGGTTTTTCGCGCCAGCACATAAGCAATTGCCAATGCTACGGGCATAGAAAACAAGGTGGCCAGCAAGGCCACCTTGAGTGAAAGCAAAACAACCGTAATTTCTTCAGACGTTAGTGTCATTCAAGCAATGTGAAGCCATTGGCTTCAAAAATCAATTGCGCATCTTTTGACGTGAGAAAATCAAGATAGGTTTGATCGTCAGTGTTTGTTGATGCTGCAATGATCGCAGCTGGATAAATAATTTTAGGGTGTGAGGTTTCGGGGAAGGTTGCAACCACCTCAACTTTTGGTTCGGCCTTGGCATCGCTGCCATAGACAATGCCAAGCTTGGCCTCGCCTCTGGCAACAAGGGCCAAAGCGCTGCGCACATTATCCTGCATGACAACATGTGATTCTACAGCGTTCCAAAGACCAAGAGAATCAAGAGCGGCTTTGGCATATTTGCCGGCGGGCACGGACTTGATATCGCCAAGGGCAATTTTTTCATCACCCAAAGTTTGCACCAAATTTTCAATTTTCGATTCGAGCTTGGCGTCAGCACTGGCAACCAACACCAATGTGTTGCCAATCAGATTTTTGCGGCTGTCAGGTTTGATTAAGTCTTTGGATGCAAGCTCATCCATCCATTTGAGATCAGCAGAAATGAAAATATCAGCAGGTGCAGCTTGTTCAATTTGTTTGGCGAGTGTGGCAGTGGAGCCGTAAGTTGCAACGACATCTTTACCTGTTTTGGCTTTCCACGCTGTGTCAATTTGATCGAGAGCTGTCTTCATGCTTGCGGCAGCGAAGACATTGATGGTCTCGGCATGTGCCGCCCCAATGCTGGCAATGATCGCAGTTGTGGCAATAACTGAGCCTAGAATTTTCATGAGTTTTCCTTCGTTATATTTTTGTAAATATAGCGCTATGCAAGCAGAGTCAAACTGATAAATGCCGCAATTTATGGATTGGCTTGAGCGACCTGCGCTGCGGATGGCGCGTCTTGCATCAATGCCAGCACTTTAATTTTATTGGTGCGGAAGTTGAGTAAGTCTTTGCCGGCCAATTGCTTGCCGCCAGAGGCGCGGATAGCCATTGGGTTGGTTGGGCGATCGTTGATGCGGACTTCATAATGCAAATGTGGGCCAGTGGAACGCCCGGTTGAGCCCACATATCCGACCACTTGACCTTGGTTCACACGAACACCAGCGCGAATGCCCGTAGCAAAGCGTTGCATGTGAGCATACATGGTTTTAAATTTTTCATTGTGTTTGATGACGACCACATTGCCATAGCCGCCGTGGCGGCCAGCAATATCGATAACGCCCGCACCAGCAGCGTGGATGGGGGTGCCCATGGCCGCACCAAAGTCAACACCTTCATGCATTTTTGAGTAACCCAAAAGCGGATGCACACGCATGCCAAAGCCCGAGGTTAATCTCGCGCCAGAAATTGGAGTTTTCAAAAGGGCACGCGCTGCGCTGCGGCCGTTTTCGTCAAAATAATCAGTTTGGCCATCAGCACTGGTAAAACGGAAATATGATTTTGTGGTGCCGTCATTGGTGAGCTTGGCATAATGCAGAACTTTACGTTTGCTTGAAGATCCGGCGAGCGATTTTCCGTAGAACAACTCGAATGTGTCGCTTGCGGCAACTTGGCGCTGGAAGTCCACATCATAGGAGAAAACACGGGTGAACTCCGACACAATATAGTCTGGAATCAAATTGTCTTTGGCTGTGGCGTAGAGACTGGCACCCACTTGCGTGCGGGTGCGGAACTGAGTGACTGTTGGCTTTTCAGCATATTGCGATTTTGAGCCATCAGACTTGCCATCAATCTGCGCCGTAAATTGCCCATCTTCATCCGAATCAACGGTAATGGATTCATTGGGGCCAGATTTGAATGTGAGTTCCACAGGGAAAGTTACTTCGCGGCCATAAAAATCGATCTGGCGATCAAAGGTCACTTCAAACTTGGTTCCAGACTTTATGAGCTTGGCAGGAAAAACGGGTTCGATCGACGCCATCAAGGCCTGAGCAGTGGCCTTTGAAACACCACGGTTTGTCAGCTCTTGAGCGAGTGTGGTGCCGCTGACCAATTCAAAACTTTCATCCACAGGTTCAGGCGGCGGCGTTTTTGTTATGGTTGTGATGTTTTCGTTTTCTTCAGACACCGATTGAATTTCTGCATCCAACACTGTGGTCTGCTCGTTGCCATAGGGCAGCTCATCCGTGGTTATTTCAGGATAAGCAAAGCCGCCATTCAAATCACGCTCAGCCAAAACTTCGGTTTTTGTTGCTGATTTAAGATTGGCTTGGGCTATTGGTGAGCTGGATGTGGTATTTTGTGTTTGTGGATCTATGGCCGCTGCCGCATCGGGCGGGCTGGCATTATGCCCAAACAGACCAAGCACCACACCGCCTACAATAAGTGTTCCGGTGATACCGGCAATGCAACTGGTGAGAAGCCAACGGTGATGGGTGTTTTCTTCGAGAAAAGATGTTTCTAAATCAATGGGATCAAAATCATCAGCCAAAGGCACAAGCCGGCTTGCTGCCGGTTGCCTTATAACGTGCTGGCTTGGACTTTGTTTTCTCAACCGAAATTAACCCCCTAAATGCTCGTATTATTGCAATTGCGCCCACATCGCACTTGAACCCCAGCGCTGTCAACCGTTAGGCAGCAACACTGAGACAGGATTAAGGCAATACCACTGGCAAAGATGACAGCTGGTTATTTCCAATTCGTTAACCATAGCGTCCTGAATCGACGCAGTCATCAGCGGGCTTCAGACACTATTTGGTGACGGTTTCATATCATCCCCGCATGGAAACCCGAAAAAATGACGGCCAAACCAAACTATTTTCAAAACTATTTTGCCGGTTGATCAAAGAAAGCCAGTTATCCAAACATAAATTTCAATTTTTCTATTGTTTTTCAATTAGTTAAAAATAATCTCATTTTTTTAAAAACGATACTTGACACTTTGAGGGGCCTCGACCTATAACCCGCTCACTGAGGGCCTGGGGCGCACGGTTAGCGCCTACGGCCTCATGGAAATTCAAGATGCGATCGGCACTCCAATCTGCCGGCATCCCTGAAAGGGGAACCGGGAGTAAGGTAATGTCTGTCGCATATCGGAGCCGAATAAGCTCCCCGCTGTTTGACATTGTTAACGAAAGAAAGAGAAGCGCAGGCGGCGCGTGTCCTGGCGGTTCGGTCTGGTAACAGATTGAACAACCGAAACATAGTCGTTTGCGTTTATATTTAGAGAGCTAATAAAGCTTCGATAAAAGCAAATCCCGCAAAAGTGTTTACGCTTTTGCGACAAGGATTTGCTTCACTAATAATGGCGCGAGTTCTAACGAACGCGCGCTTATCGAGTGTACATTATACTCTCGTCAATTTAATACGCATTGCGATCACATGATAATGGTTTACCATTATCGAGCTGTTTCAAACTTGAGAGTTTGATCCTGGCTCAGAACGAACGCTGGCGGCAGGCTTAACACATGCAAG
>JANLPA010000051.1:0-4760 GCA_031366855.1 Hyphomicrobiales bacterium
CACTGGCTGGCATCGCCTTGTTACTCGGCGGGATTGCTTGGAGCTTTTTCCAAGGCGTGTTTATCCTCACTCAGATATTTGGTGTGACCTGAGGATGATCCATGACGATTTATTCACTGGACGGCATTCAGCCTGAACTAGCTGCGCAAAGCTGGGTGGCACCATCCGCCGATGTGATTGGGCGGGTGCGTCTTGCGCACATGGGCAGCATTTGGTTTGGGGCTGTGCTGCGTGGCGATAATGAATGGATCACCATTGGAGAACACAGCAATGTGCAGGATGGCTGTGTATTACACACCGATAAGGGTGCGCCACTTAATATTGGCGCCTATTGCACCATCGGTCACCAAGCTATTTTGCATGGGTGCGAAGTTGGTGAAAATAGTTTGATTGGCATGGGTGCCGTCATTCTCAACCACTCCAAGATTGGCCGGAACTGTTTGATTGGGGCAGGGGCGCTTATACCCGAGGGAAAGATTATCCCCGATAATTCGCTGGTAGTGGGCGCGCCCGGCAAAGTGATCCGCGTGCTGAATGATGAGGCGGCAGCCAAATTGCGGAAATCAGCCGAAGGCTATGTGCTGAACTGGCAGCGCTTTAAAGCAGGATTGAAATAAAAAAGTGGAGCCGACACTGGGTGGGACAGTGCCGGCTCCCAAGAAGCCCGGTAGCTTGGGGGGATGGGGGACGCCAGCCGGGCTATTTCGAATTCAGTTTCATTAGTTACTTTTGCTACTCGTCAAAACTTGCGTGGCGGATTTTTGTAAACTCACCCATTGTTTGGGATCTTGTTGCGATTGTCTTTTCAAGAATTTGTAAGGTGTTTGATCCCAACGCAAAATATCGTCGCGGCGGTTATCGAGAATGAAATCGCCATTGTCGCTTATGATGGTGAGAACAGCGTGACCATCGCCTTTTTCGTCGAGCAGCACAGTGATCAAAAGTTCATTGGCTGAAAAACCCATGCTTTGTAGATAGCGTTTTTTGAGAAGGGCATAATCTTCGCAGTCGCCGGCCGATGTTGGGTAAGCCCATTTTTCGGCGACGTGGTAGAGATCAATATCGCTTGACGGTTTAATCTTGCCATTCACATAAGTGTTGACTTGGTTGAGCATATTCCAGCTTTCGGGCGACATGGCCAGTTGGCCAGCATCTTTGAACTTGGCTTTGCATTCAGCTTCATTATGCGAGCAAAATTCAACATAGCCCACGGGTGGCAATGATTTACCGAATGTGATGGCATTGGCTGGTTTGGCAATGGCAGAAACGCTCGCTACGGAATCGCTGGCGCTGGCGTTGGTGCAAAGGAGGGCTATCCCTAGAAAGGCCGCTCCTGCTGTCATAAAATTCTTCATTTTGCCGTCTCACACTTTTTGTTCTTGTGGGTTCAGCATACATGTGCCACATTTCAGCCACGTTCCTTTTGGTGTTACAAGTCTATGTAAATACTAGATAATTTGTTTTGTTCTTGTTAACCATGCGGGTTTTGTAAGAGGATTAAACTGCAGGGCTTGCACTTCACCAAAACGCCTGTTATTCACCCGCTTGCTTGCAAAATTAGCATGCGGTCATGGCGGAATTGGTAGACGCACTACCTTGAGGTGGTAACGGGGAAACTCGTGGAGGTTCGAGTCCTCTTGGCCGCACCAACCCTTTCTTTTTGATGGGGTGACGTGGAAGTTTAGACCTGTTAGGTTTTTGATAGGGAGGACACATGAGTGAGTTAGACCATGTGACCCAGTTTCGCGACGAATGGGGCGCGCTCAATTCAAAATTCATTGTCGATCTTTTAACAGCGCTCGAAGAAAAAGACGCTAAGTTAGTTCGCAGCTTCACGCGGGATTTGCATGCGGCTGATATGGCCGATTTGCTGCAAGCCATTGAGCAATATCGTCGTGTTGATCTCATCGCTATTCTGGGCAAGCACTTTGACGTTGAAGCTTTAGCCGAGCTTGATGAAGGTGTGCGCGATGATTTGATGGATGCGCTGCCGGCTGATGTGATTGCGTCAGCGATCAAGAAACTCGACACTGATGATGCGCTTTATCTGATTGAAGATATGGAGCGGCATGAGCAGGTTGAAATCCTTTCTAAGGTTTCAAAGCTGGACCGCGTGGCGCTGAGCCGCGCACTTGATTACCCGGACTATACCGCGGGCCGCTTGATGCAGACGGAATTTGTTTCAGTGTTGGAAGATTGGACAGTGGGCAAAGTGATTGACCACATTCGTTCGGCCAAAGATGTTCCGGAAAATTTTGTTGAAATTTATGTAACCGATTCTGATCAGCACTTTAAAGGTGAAGTGCAGCTGAGCAGCTTGCTTCGCAGTTCACGCGATAAAAAGATTTCAGATATTCTGGATGCGGATGCCACCATGTTCAGCGTGGCTGATGAACAAGATGATGTGGCTTATAAGTTTGAGCAATATAATTTGGTGTCGGCCGCGGTGATCGACACAAATGGGCGGTTGGTTGGCATGCTCATGGTGGATGATATTCTCGACGTTATTAAAGACGAAGCCGAAGAAGCGATTCTGCATTTGGGCGGCGTTGGTGCGCAGGAAGAAATTACCGGCACGATTTTAGAAACCACACGCTCGCGGTTTTTGTGGTTGCTGGTGAATTTGTTTACGGCCATTCTCGCGTCGTGGGTCATTTCATTATTTGACGCAACCATTCAGCAAATGGTGGCATTGGCGGTGCTGATGCCCATTGTGGCTTCAATGGGCGGCAATGCCGGAACCCAGACCATGACCGTTGCAGTTCGCGCCTTGGCAACGCGTGAATTGGGCCCGGTAAATGCGTTAAGAGTCGTGTTTCGCGAATGTGCTGTTGGCATCATCAATGGCGTTTGTTTTGCGATCATTGTTGGCTTGTTTGCGTGGTGGTGGTTTGGATTTGGCGGGCTTGGTTTAGTGATTGCAGCCGCCATGATCATCAATCTGTTTGCTGCGGCCTTGGCTGGCATTTTGGTGCCGCTGGTGTTGGATCATTTTGAAATAGATCCTGCAATTTCTTCCGCCGTATTTCTGACAACTGTTACTGATGTTGTAGGCTTCTTTGCGTTTTTGGGACTGGCTTCAATATGGCTGAATTGAACCTAAATCGCCGCGCTTTTTTTACTTTGGCTCTGTTGGTGTTTCCGCTAGTTGCACAGGCGCGTGATGCGAACTGGGCAAAGCCTGTGATTATTGCGGGTCTGCCAAACCTAAACCAAGTTGCGCCAAATCTTTATCGTTCTGCTCAGCCCACGGCGGAAGGTTTTGTTGCGGCGCAATCGACATTGAAAGTTCTGACTGTCATTAACTTGCGAGAATCTCAGACTGATGCTGTCCTTTTAAAGGACGTTCAAATTGAAGAACAGTCAGTGCCCATGAATGCCATGGACATCAAGGAAGCGGATGTGATCTCGGCTTTGAAACTTATCAAAGCGGGCGAAGCCAAAGGGCCGGTTCTGGTCCATTGCAAACATGGGGCAGACCGCACGGGAGTGGTCATCGCCATGTACCGCATTCTCTATGAAGGCTGGAGCAAGACCCAAGCCATTGATGAAATGAAGCATGGTGGTTTTAATTTCCACTCGGTGTTTTTCAACATCCCAACTTTCGTAAAAAATGCTGATATTGCAGTCTATAAACAGGCACTTGCAATTAGCCCCTGAGACGGCTAGAAGGCGCTCCAACCAATTCCCTCATTTTAAGGAGTGTGCTTCCATGGCTCGCGTCACCATCGAAGACTGCATCGACAAATTGCCTAATCGCTTTGAGCTTGTTCTCTTGGCTTCCCACCGCGCCCGCAACATTGGTCAAGGCACACCGATTACGGTGGACCGTGACAATGATAAAGACCCTGTGGTTTCCTTGCGTGAAATTGCTTCGCGCAATATCAACACGGATGATCTTCGTGAAGAATTTATTCACGCCATGCAAAAGCAGGTTGAAGTGGATGAACCAGAAGCAACAGAAGTTCCACTCATTGGTCAATCGACTGAACTTGCTGGCATGCATGCGCCGGGCGAAGAATCACTCGATATGGAACAAATGACTGAAGAAGAATTGTTGCGCGGCCTCGAAGGAATGCCACCAGCCGAAAGCCCTGGCAGCCAACGCAACGGCTACTGAGTATTTTTACAGTTTTATGAAAACCGGGCCTAGCGCTCGGTTTTTTTTTGCTTAGAGTAGCGCATATGATGCGCCAGTATGAGTTAGTGGAGCGGGTCACCAAATATGACCCTGATGCGGATGAGGACATGCTCAACCGTGCCTATATTTATGCGATGAAGGCCCATGGCAGCCAGACACGCGCCTCTGGCGAAGCTTATTTCAATCATCCGCTAGAAGTTGCGGCCATCTTGGCTGAAATGAAACTAGATACTGCCACCATTGTTGCTGCACTTTTGCATGATACGGTGGAAGACACAGAAGCCACGCATCAAGAAATAGTCGATAAGTTTGGGCCAGAAATTGCTTCGCTGGTGGACGGCCTCACCAAAATTGCCAAGCTTGATATGGTGACCAAGGAAGCTACTCAGGCGGAGAATTTGCGGAAACTGCTGCTGGCCATGTCCCGTGATGTGCGGGTGTTGTTGGTGAAGCTTGCGGACCGTTTGCATAATATGCGCACGCTGCATCATGTGAAGCCGGAAAAGCGCCAGCGCATTGCGCAAGAGACAATGGAAATCTATGCGCCATTGGCGGGCCGCATGGGCATGCAGCTAATTCGCGAAGAGATGGAGGATATAGCTTTCGTCGTGCTTAACCC
>JANLPA010000117.1:0-19327 GCA_031366855.1 Hyphomicrobiales bacterium
TCATCGAAAAAGGAAAAACCCACAAAGTCGCCCTCATCGCATGCACCCGAAAACTCGTCATCTACGTCAATACCGTTCTCGCCAGAGGCACCCCTTGGAAAATCGCAGAAAAGCAGATTTCCTAATGGTTGCTCAGGGTGAAGTCTTAAACTATATCCCTCATGCTGAAGTGCTTGTAGCGCAGCGAAGAGCCTCGAAGCATAAGCCAGATTAAGGCCGCGGGACCTCGCCCATCGCGCTAGCCAATATCGCCTCAGCATCGCCATCGCCTTCAAACGCCTTGAAATCACCCATTCCATCCAGTGCCGCATCCAAGATTGGCCGATAGTCTTTTTTCAAAATCGTATAAGTGCCAAACTGCGCAATATGCGAATTCAAAAACTGCGCATCCAACAGTTTGAACCCACCATAATTTAGCCGTGCCACCAAATGCACCAAGGCAATTTTACTGGCATTTGTTGCTCGCGAAAACATGCTTTCACCAAAAAATGCCGCTCCAATGCGAACGCCATAAAGCCCTCCCACAAGTTTCCCATCCTGCCAAGCTTCAACTGAATGGCAGCAGCCCATTTTATGGAGCTGAGTGTAGAGTTTCAGAATGCGGTTGTTAATCCATGTCACATCGCGGGTGTTCGTTTTTTCGGCACAGGCGGAAATCACAGCTTCAAAAGCTGTATCGACCCTAATTTCAAATGGCCTCTGCCGCACCGCTTTGCGCAACGAGCGCGAGATGTGAAATCCCGTAAGCGGAATAACCCCGCGCTCTTCTGGCTCAATCCAATAAAGTGCTGGGTCATCAGCGCTTTCCGCCATTGGAAATATGCCAGCCATATAGGCCTTCAGCAAAACCTGCGGCGTGATCGCAGTCATTTCTAAACCTTAAGCAGCAGTGCGAGCGAGGAATTTTTCCAGCCAATGAATATCATTATGTCCGTTGATATTATGATACTCAGCAAGCAAGCGTTGGAACAGCGGAATGGTTGTATCCACACCTTCGATCACAAATTCTGAAAGGCTGCGGCGCAGGCGCATCAAACACTCAGTTCTGGTTTTGCCAAACACAATCAACTTGCCAATCAAACTGTCATAGTAAGGTGGAATGCGGTAGCCAGAATAAAGCGCTGAATCGATGCGCACACCAAGCCCACCGGGAAAATGCACTGCATCAACCTTGCCAGGCGATGGCACAAATGTTTGCCAATTTTCAGCATTGATGCGGCATTCAATGGCATGGCCCGCAAACTGAATATCGCTTTGTTTGTATTGCAACTTATTGCCAGATGCGACGCGAATTTGCTCCTGCACCAAATCAAGGCCAGTAATCATTTCCGTCACCGGATGTTCAACCTGAAGGCGCGTGTTCATTTCAATGAAATAAAACTCGCCGTTTTCGTAAAGGAACTCGATGGTGCCCACACCTTCATAGCTCATATTGGCCATGGCCTTGGCCACACGGTTGCCAATCGCTTCGCGTTGCTCTGGGTTGAGGGCAGGGGAATGGGCTTCCTCCCAAACCTTTTGGTGGCGGCGTTGCAGCGAACAATCACGTTCACCCAAATGCACGGCATTGCCTTGACCATCGCCCAAAACTTGCACTTCAATGTGGCGTGGCTTTTGCAAATATTTTTCAATGTAAACTTCAGCATTGCCAAATGCGGCCTTAGCTTCGGATTGTGCAGTAGATACCGCAAGCTCAAGCTCACCTTCGTTATTGGCAACTTTCATGCCGCGGCCACCACCACCAGCTGTGGCTTTAATGATCACCGGATAGCCAATGTCTTTGCCAACACGCTTGGCATCTTCAAGTGTGGAAACTCCACCCTCCGAGCCAGGCACCACAGGAATGCCCAAAGCCTTGGCCGTGCGTTTGGCCTCAATCTTATCGCCCATGGTGCGAATGTTTTCAGCCGATGGGCCAATAAACTTAATTGAATGCTCAGTTAGAATATCGGCGAACTTGGCATTCTCAGATAAAAATCCATACCCCGGATGAACCGCCTCGGCGCCCGTGATCTCACAAGCCGCAACGATGGCTGCAATGTTGAGGTAACTGTCTTTGGCCGCAGGTGGCCCAATACACACACTTTCATCAGCCAGTTTCACATGCATAGCATCAGCATCTGCGGTGGAATGAACCGCCACTGTTTGAATGCCAAGCTCTCTGCAGGCACGCAAAACCCGAAGCGCAATCTCGCCGCGATTGGCTATGAGGATTTTATCAAACATTGTTATTCTATCACCATCAGCGTTTCGCCAAATTCAACTGGCACACCATTTTCAATCGAAACTTTCACCAGCTTGCCAGATTTTGGCGCGCCAATTTGGTTCATGGTTTTCATGGCTTCGATGATCAACAAAGTTTGACCTTCTTTCACCATTGAGCCCAGTGCAGCAAAGGGTGCTGCACCCGGTGTTGCTGAAAGATAAGCCGTGCCCACCATAGGTGATTTAAGCGGCGTGCCTGAAACTTCCGCTGCTGCCACAGGGGCAGCCGCAGCAGCAGGTGCTGCGTGAGCCAGTGGAGCAGGAGCGTAATTTTGTGGTGCCGACACCATGGCCGTTGCATGAACAGTCTTGCTAACGCGGACTTTGGCACCCTTATGATCAAGTTCAATTTCGGTAAGGCCAGTCTCGTTCAGAATTTCAGCAAGCTTGCGAATAAGACTGAGTTCGCCCGATTCTGCTGGTGCTGATTTTGCCTTTGCTGCCGGAGCAGTTGTTTTCTTTTTCGGGGGCATTTTTATCCCTTTCGTGTTGCAGTCAAGACGCCGGAAATGCCCTCCAGCGCCAATTCATAAGAGTGTGGCCCAAACCCGCAAATAACGCCATGAGCTGCGGGCGATATATAAGAGTGATGCCGGAAGCTTTCGCGTTTGTAAACATTGCTCAGATGAACCTCGATAGCAGGCAAAGCCACACCTTTTAAGGCATCGTGCAAGGCAACTGAAGTGTGGGTGTAAGCTCCGGCATTAATAATAATGCCTTGGGCTTTCAGGCGCGCCTCATGAATCCAATTAACCAGCTCGCCCTCTACATTGGTTTGGCGAAAATCAATGGCCAATCCCAAGGCCTTAGCCTTGGCAGCACATTTTTCTTCCACCATGGCCAAAGTCTCAGCGCCATAAATTTCGGGCTCACGTGTTCCGAGCAAATTTAGGTTTGGCCCATTGAGAATGTAGATCATTTTCATAGGGTGTTTATAGGCACGTCAGGTAGATTTGTGAAACGATTAAGTTAATCCTGTGGATGGGCTTCAGCAAAGCTTACAGCCGCCCGCCGCCCGCACCGTGGCAAGCGAAGCAACTAAACCGTCGAGCGGAGTGTACCCCGGGATAACCTGATCATCGATGATAAAGCCGGGGGTGCCTGTGATGAGCATTGTTTGCGCCAGAAGTTGTGTTTTTTGGATGTGTGCAGCAATGGCGGGGTCTTCCATATCCTTCTTCATTTTTGCCACATCTAAGCCAACTTCGGCAGCAATCTGATCGGTCACTTCGATGGTCACTTTACTTTCAGAGGCAAACAAAGCTTGATGGAATTTCCAATACTTTCCTTGCTTCACCGAAGCCAATGCGGCCCGCGCTGCGTATTCTGAGCCTTCGCCAAAAATTGGAAACTCTTTCATCACAATGCGTACATTCTTGTCTTTCTCAACAAGCGCTTTCAATTCAACGATGCTCTTTTTGCACCATGCACAATTGTAGTCAAAAAACTCAACTATGGTCACATCGCCTTTGGGGTTTCCCACCACAGCATCCGCAGCATCATGAAAAATCTCACCAGACTTATTTTTCAACGTGCTGATGCGTGAATCGGTTTCGCGTTTCTTATCGTCAAGATCAAGCTTATTGGCCATATCGCGCAAAATTTCCGGATGTTCCATGAGATAGTCATGGACAATCTTTTCCATTTCAGTTTTTTGGTCAGCCGAGAAGGCACCAGCAAAAGCGGAAACCGACAAGTTCACAGCACAGAACAAGGCAGAAATTAGAGCAACGAAACGGCGCATGTTAATCCTCATTATTTTGATCTCATTGCGCTATAACATGCGCAACACAATACCTTTAGTTTATTTTTTCTTTTTGCTGAAATTCAACAAATCACTGGCACGCAGCCATTCTGGTGAACCTTTCTTAAAATATTTTTGTGCAGCAGTGGCTTTTTCAGCGGCAAGCCCCTGATCACCCGTGGCCGCTGCAAATTCAGCAGTGGCCAGCTCGGCTCGTGGCACATCATTTTTAAGGGCATATGCGCGGGCCATAAATTTATAGATATCCGGCATGTCTGGCTCGCTGCGTTTGGCTTTGCGCAGCAGCAGCAAAGCCTCATCGGCATATTTTGGATTTTCCGTGCTCACCAAAATCTGAGCATTTAAAACTTCCAGAAGTCCATTATCTTTTAGCAAGCTGCGAGCTTTTTTAATTGCAGGAATGCCAGAAGCAGGATCGCCATTTTCAAGATAGGCTTGCGCTTTCAACTCCCAGAAATAAGGGTCCTGAGGTAACTCCGAAGTCAAGCTATCAATAACGGGTATTGCATTTTTAATATCGCCACGCCGGAACATGGCAATTGATCTTGCATAACGCGATTGCAGCGATTTATCTGAGGATGGATAATGTTGAAACACAGCTTGCGGTGAATCCATAAAGCCTGCAAGTTTTGCCTTGGCCAATTCAAAACGCAAAACCAATCCCGGGTCCTCTGGCTTGTCAAAATAAGGCGAAGCTTTTGCGGCAACTTCTAACGCCCGAATGCGGTCAAACGGCATAGGGTGAGAAAAAACATAGGGATCGGCTTTGTTCAATGATACCAAAGATTCATTGGCCAAAGTATTGAACAAGGTCAACATGCCTTTGGCGCTTTGGCCCGTTGCTGCTAGATATTTGAGAGCAGATTGATCAGCCGTTGATTCCATGCCGCGCTGATATTGAAGAAAGCCGCGCTGAGCCAAACTTTGTGACCCCAATATAACGCCTTGGCCCGCCTGCGCTGCCTCAACGTTGCCAGCCATAACGCCGCCCACCATGGCCGCAGCACCCACCAATATGCCAACAATACTTTCAACGCTGGCATTTTGCATTTCGCTGTTCATGCGTGCCAAATGCCCGCCAGCAATATGCCCGGTTTCATGGGCGATAACGCCAATCACTTCATTGGGCGAAGAAGCACGCGTGATTAAACCAGTGTGAATAAACACGCGTTGGCCGCCCGCCACAAAGGCGTTGATGCTGGGATCAGCGATCACATAAACTTTGACCGAGGCTGGATTAATGCCGGCGGCCTTAAAAATCGGCCGCGAATAGAGCCGCAGCAGTCCTTCAATCTCGGCATCACGGATAAGATTGGGGCCACGGCGTTTTGTTTCCTTTGCTGAAACAAAAACAGCTCCCTGTATTGCCAAAAGCGACACAGAGAGCATGAGTGTTATAAATTTTCTAAACAAGCGCATCAAAACTCGCCACATTATTCGGCAGCGTTAATCCGTTCCAATTGCGGCGCGTTTAAGGCTCACTTGCGTTTGCTCCACCAGCCACCTTTACGTTCCGCTGGTTCAGCGGAAACTGTGGGGGCAGGCGGTTGCCATTTGCGCGGTTCCGGATCAGCCATAGGTTCTGGAATGTGAATGACCACAGGTTGCGGTGTTGGTGTTGGTTCAAAATGTGCAACACGTTCAATTGGTGCTTCACTCGCGGCCTCACCATTTGTGTGAGCGGGGCGTTCTTGGCGTTCACCACGTTCGCCTCGGCCACCGCGCTCGCGCCCAAAGCGCCCGCGCTTGCGGCCACCGCGTTCACGGTTGCGTCCACCACGGTCTTCACCTTCGGCGGCGGGTACCACTGACTCACCCGCATTGGCACCAGCTTCTTCGGGTGCTTCGGGGCGATCATCGACTACCTCTGAATCGTTAGAGTCTTCCGATGAGTTTTCCGATGCAGCAGACTGGCCATTTTCATCCGAGCGTTTGCCACCACGGCGGCCACGGCGGCGGCGCTTGCCGCGACCATTGTCACGCTTCTCACCATCCTCAGAATCTTCGGCGGAAACAACATCGGTCACGTTGTCTGAACCGCTTTCATCTTCAACCAGAGTTTCTTCTTCAATAATTTCTTCTTCAATCTCTGGTTCATCAGAGAATGCAGAATCCATTTGCACAGGCGTTGCTGAAGGAATGCGGCGCTTAATCGTTTCACGATCAGGAGCGCGTTCAATAATTGCTTGCGTACCCTTCACATCATCGCCAGGAACCAAGAAGATCGAAATCTCATATTGAGTTTCCAAGGCCAGAAGACTGTCGCGTTTTTCATTGAGCAAATAGAACGCCACCTCGCGGGCACATTTTACAGTGAGGTTTTCCGCTTTGCCCTTTTGCAAATATTCTTCAATAGTGCGAAGCACGCCAAGTCCACACGATGAAACCGAGCGCACAATGCCGCGCCCTTCACAATGCGGGCAGGGGCGGAACGAGCCTTCGAGAAGACCCGGGCGCAAACGTTGGCGCGACATTTCGAGCAAACCAAAATGTGAAATGCGGCCCACTTGAATGCGGGCGCGATCATTCTTCAGCGCATCTTTCATGCGGCGTTCAACTGCGCGGTTGTTGCGATTTTCCTCCATATCAATGAAGTCGATCACAACCAAGCCAGCCAAATCGCGCAAGCGAAGTTGACGGGCAATTTCATCACAGGCTTCCAAGTTGGTCTTGGTTGCTGTGTCTTCAATATTATGTTCGCGCGTGGCCTTGCCGGAGTTAATGTCGATCGACACCAATGCTTCGGTTTGGTTGATCACGATGTAACCACCCGACGGCAAAGTGACCGTAGGTGAATAGAGCGCGTCCAAATGATTTTCCACTTGGTAGCGCTGGAACAAAGGCCGAGGCTCTTTGTAATGCTTCACGTTCTTGGTATGCGAAGGCATGAGCATTTTCATAAATTCTTTGGCGTCGCGGTAAGCAGCATCACCTTCCACAACAATCTCTTCCACGTCCTTGGTATAAAGATCGCGGATCGAGCGCTTGATCAAATTGCCTTCTTCGTAAACCAAGCACGGTGCTTGGCTTTGCAACGTGAGTTCACGCACAGATTCCCACAAGCGCATCAGATAATCAAAGTCGCGTTTAATTTCGGGCCGGGTGCGTTGCGCACCAGCCGTGCGCACAATAACGCCCATGCCCTTTGGCACTTCCACGTCCTTGGCCACTTCTTTCAAACGGCGGCGATCACTTGCATCAGTAATTTTCCGTGAAATGCCACCCCCGCGCGCAGTGTTTGGCATGAGAACGCAATAGCGACCAGCGAGTGACATATAGGTTGTAAGTGCAGCACCCTTGTTGCCGCGTTCTTCCTTCACCACTTGCACCAGCAAAATTTGGCGGCGCTTGATTACTTCTTGAATTTTATAGTGGCGCTTGCGTGGCGCACGACGTGAACGCTGTGGAACTTCTTCCAAAGCGTCAGCTTCATCACCCAAGGTTTCAACCTTTTGACTATCAGCATCTCCGTCAACTTCAACAAGCTCAGCACCTTCTGCTTGCGCAGTTGGAGCTTCTTCATGCTCATGATGTTCTTCTTCAACATCGGAGACCAGAACTGGCTCAGGCTCTTGGTCCAAAGCCAGTGCAGGAGCTCCACCATGAGGTTCGTCATCATGGTGATGATCTTCTTCTACAGGCTCGCCATTTTCATCAGACGAAACTTGAGCTTCGGAAGCTGGCGCTTCTTCTTCCTCCTCATCATCTTCATTCTCAGCCGCTTCTTCGGCTTCCTGCTCAGCGAGCAACGCCATGCGATCAGCAATAGGGATTTGATAATAGTCGGGATGGATTTCAGCGAAGGCCAAAAAGCCATGGCGGTTGCCGCCATATTCCACAAAGGCTGCTTGCAGAGACGGCTCAACGCGCGTCACTTTGGCGAGATAGATATTTCCTTTGAGGGGAGTTTTTGAAGCACTTTCAAAATCGAATTCTTCTAAGCGGTTACCGCGCGCAACAACGACCCGAGTTTCTTCCGGTTGGCTGGCGTCGATGAGCATTTTTGTGCCCATGTTGTAAATTCCTTCGTGCCGCAGGGCGACCCATACGTCTCGGGTTTCGGTCCGAATTTACGAAACCAAATGAACGGGCGGGCCTGCTGGCAATAATGGGGCTATGAATATCATGCTGCGAAAAAGCACACATCGCCGCAGAGCTTTTCGCGCTCTGGGAAAAAAGATGATGTGCAACAGCCTGTATCATGCCCTGGTTGACCTTGTGCTGGGCAACGGCCCAACGGTTAAAACGCTTTGCCTTATCTGGCATCGGCGCCAAAAAAGGACTTTTTGGATTCCACGGGGAATCCGCTACAACGCAAATAGTGAGGCAGAAACAAAACTGTCCGGACACCTAACCGTTGCGAAACTGTTGCTCTTGCAGTCTAAAGTTTAACCTTGAGTCTGCTGGAAGAGACATCTCCTTTGTAAGCATCATTTGTGGCCATTGCAAGGGAACAGCCAAAACTTGCTAGTAGGTGCTGAAATTGACTTGGAAACCAAGGCTTAACCATAGGCCACTAGCTTTCCGACAACGGAACCACGCACCAAACCTATCTGAGCCAATTTACGCAATGCAATCAATGACAAGGCTTATAAATATCGTAATCAGCACGGCTTGCGCCGTACTGCTTTGCGTCGCTTTGTCGGTTTCCGCCATCGCCAAAGATGCTTTGGCCAGTGCTGTTCGCATCTCTGGCGACGACCAACAAACCCTTTTTGAGGTAGATTTATCGAAAGCCGTAGGATTCACAGTTGACGTTTTGCCCAATCCTTACCGGGTGATCATTGATGTGGCTGGCCTCAATTTTGATCTGCCACCCGGTATTGGTCAAAAAGGGCAGGGTCTGATTTCGTCCTTCAGATATGGCATCGTCGATGAGGGCCGCTCGCGCATTGTGCTCGATACCAAAGGTGCTGTGCTCATTGAAAGTTCGCAAGCTCAACCTGCCAAGGGCAAAAAGCCAGCCCATCTCATTGTAAACCTACTGTCTGCGTCATCCGAAAGCTTCAGCGAAACTTTTACCAAGGATCATGGGGTTGAACCAGATTTATCCACGGCCACAATTCCCAAGCCGCCGAACAAGCCTGAACTTGCTGAAGCCCCAACCGACCAACGCAAAGTGATTGTGATTGACCCCGGCCATGGCGGCATTGACCCCGGCGCATTGAGCCCGACTAAAACTCTAGAAAAAGACGTGGTGTTAAGTTACGGCATAGCGCTTCGCAAA
Source organism: Hyphomicrobiales bacterium (assembly GCA_031366855.1). Classification (GTDB taxonomy): domain Bacteria; phylum Pseudomonadota; class Alphaproteobacteria; order Rhizobiales; family Aestuariivirgaceae; genus Aestuariivirga. The sequence goes on from JANLPA010000117.1 coordinate 9,258, forward strand.
GAACTGGAAAAATTAGGCCGCTATAAAGTGGTGATGACACGGGCAAACGATACATTCGTACGGCTGGAAAAGCGCGTTGAAATTGCCCGCGAAAATAAGGCCGATCTCTTCATCGCAATCCATGCCGATACAGTTCACGGACAGCAGGCTCGTGGCATCACCATGTACACTGTGTCTGATCAAGCCTCGGACGCGGAGGCCGAAGCTCTTGCCCAAAAAGAAAACCGTGCTGACATTATTGCCGGAATGGACCTTGCCACTGAAAGCAAAGACGTGGCCAATATCTTGATCAATCTGGCCCAACGTGAATCGCGCAACCGCGCCATGTCATTTTCCAAAAAAGCGGTCACTCAACTAAAAGGCGTCACCGCGTTTACTGGCAAGCCCATCAGGTCGGCAGCCTTTGTGGTGCTCAAGGCCCCTGATGTGCCGTCAGTTTTGATTGAGCTTGGTTATCTTTCAAGCAAAGAAGACGAAGCTTTGCTCACATCGCAAGATTGGCACGCCCGCATGGCCAAGGGTATGGCAAAAGCCATCGATAATTTTTTCGCACCAGCCGTGGCGACAGCTCAAAAATAGCGCCACCGCAAATTGCGAAGCGAGCTGAGCAAGTCAAGCTTTTTAATTCGGTTATGCAATTCTACAGGCAGCAAACTGCGCATAATTTGAGGGGCGCTTCGTAAGCGTGCTGCCAAAATTGAATAACCTGAATAGGCGGCAAAAACACGTCTTTTACCGGATTCTCGCGAAAAAAAGTGATAATGATTAGCCATCGCGATTATTAAGAGATCGACAATTGCATCGCGATTTCGAATCCAAATATCTTCGCCCACATTGCCATAATGAGCGGCGATGCCTGCTTTATCGGGCATTTTGCTAAATGTGATAACGCGATCTTTTCCAAACACCTCATGAAAAAATTTAACCACCGACTTGTTATCTGTGCCTAGAAAAATGCGCCCTTTAATTGATGGAGCGAGAGCCAAGACGCGACCTTCATAATCCGTTTTATGGTCGGTATGGCGAATGTGAAATGCGTGATAATCGTTTCCGAGAACGGCAAGACATGCTTCAAGTTCGTCAACCAAACTTTGTTTCAAACTCAATTGCGAAAGGGCAATCAATGCGTTGCGCCGTTTAATTTGGCCATTTGAATGGTGCACCAGAAGCTCTTCTGAGAAGTCTCGTGAAAAATCAAAACTTAAAAATTCACCGCGAGCAAGTGTAGCTATTTCATCGGAGCTATAGTGCGTAACGTGGCCAGCTAAGCAGGCAGGTTGAACCGACATGCCATTAAAGTTATGGACGTGAGGTATGGAATCCAAAATCAGATCTTGATTTAGTGAATTAAAATATTTGCCAAACACATCTTTGAAATGGAAGTGATGCTTTGAATTAGTTTCAACAATCACGCAGCGGCCAAATTTTTTTCCATAGGAAATACACTTGCCGATTTCAGAAAGAATGTCGTTCAAGCCGCCTTCCGGGCGGCACAGTAAATAGCGCTTTGGTATTTGCTTTTCCATGCCGTGCGTTTGCCACATTCCAGCGCTAATCTTCAACATCTTTAAAAGTATGGCAGAGTTTTAAATTGTGCTATCGCCAACACAGTTGAATCAGCGGATTAGTAACGGAATGGTATGCTGAAATTTTTTGGGTGGTTGTTCGGTTTTCTCACCATGGTCTTTTTGGGCCTGGCTGCGGCTGCCATATATATTATTTGGGATGTGTCGAAAGACCTACCGGATTATAAACAATTAGCATCATGGGAACCCCCGGTGATGACCCGTATGCACGCCGCCGATGGTTCGCTGCTGGCGGAGTTTGCAGAAGAGCGCAGACTCTTCGTGCCGATAAATTCAGTACCGAAGAAATTGATCCAAGCTTATCTGTCAGCAGAAGATAAAACATTTTATCAGCATGGCGGCCTTGATTGGCGCGGCATTGGTGCAGCCCTTGTGCGCTATGTGCAGGTGAAGATCACCCACCGTGGGCAAGTGGTTGGCGCTTCCACCATCACCCAGCAAGTGGCCAAAAATTTTCTACTCTCTAATGAGCAAACCCTCACACGCAAACTCAAAGAAGCTTTGATTGTTCAGCGCATTGAAGCGTCATTTTCCAAAGATCAAATTCTCGAACTCTATTTGAACGATATTTTCTTAGGTCTGAATTCATATGGCATTGCCGCAGCCTCGCTCAATTATTTCGGTAAATCTCTTGATGAGTTGAGCGTTGAGGAGATGGCTTATTTGGCCGCGCTCCCGAAGGGGCCTAACAACTATAACCCTTTTAAAAATCCAGAACGCGCGCTTGAGCGGCGTAATTGGGTTTTAGGGCAAATGTATGAAAACCAGTATATCACCGAAGCCGAACTGAAGGAGGCTCAAGCCAAGCCTTTTAAGGTAAGTCCGCGTCCATTCGGTGCGCAATTATTTGCAGCTGAATCATTCGCCGAAGAAGTGCGCCGGGATCTGGTTCAGATGTATGGCAAAGATGCTTTGAACAAGGGTGGCTATTCGGTTCGCACCACGCTCGACCCTAAAATGCAAATTTTTGCACGGCAAGCAGTGGCGCGTGGGCTTATTGCATTTGATCGTAAACGTGGATTCCGTGGCCCGCTTAAACATGTTGAGTTAGATGGCGGCGATTGGGCAAAACACCTGAGTAAAATTCACCCCTCAGAAGATGTAGCCCCTTGGCGTGTGGCCATTGTAACGCAAGTGACTGATGAGCAGGCATCAATTGGACTGCAACCTGCATTTCTGCCGCGTGGGCAATTTGCCAATGAGCGCGAAACTGGGGTAATTCCGCTCGTTTTAACGCAATGGGCGCGTAAATTTGAAGATGGCACCAAGCTTGGAAATGAAATCAAAAGCGTTGCTGACGTGTTGGCAGTGGGCGATATAATTTATGTTGCTCCTTCAAATAAACCGGGTCAATTCCACCTCGTTCAAATTCCTGATGTAGAAGGGGCTTTGGTTGCGATGGACCCCCACACCGGCCGCGTGCTCGCCATGGTGGGTGGCTTTTCTTATGGCAACAGCCAGTTTAACCGCGCAGTGCAGGCACAACGCCAGCCTGGTTCATCGTTCAAGCCCGTAGTCTATGCCGCAGCCCTCGACAATGGCTATTCGCCAGCCTCCGTTTTGCTCGACGCGCCGATCGAATTTAAATTACAAAATGGCGATATTTGGAAACCGAAGAATTATGAAAAGAATTTCTTTGGCCCCTCCACCTTGCGCCGTGGAATTGAGCAATCGCGAAACACGATGACAGTGCGCTTGGCTGACGACCTTGGCATGACCAAAATTGCCGACCTGGCGCAGCGCCTTGGCATCTATGATAAAATGCCCCACCAATTATCTATGGCATTGGGAGCGGGCGAGACTTCGCTTTTAAAAATGACCACCGCCTATAGCATCATTGCCAATGGCGTAAAAAAAGTGGAAGCAACTTTAATCGACCGCATTCAAGATCGTTATGGTCACACAATTTTTCGCCATGACAATCGTGATTGTGCGGCCTGTAAAGTTGCGACTTACAATCCGGCTTTGCCAGAACCGGATTTTGTGGATAATCGCGAGCAGGTGATGAACCCCTACACAGCTTATCAAATCACTTCGATGATGGAAGGTGTGGTTGAGCGTGGCACCGGCAAGAAATTACAAATCGTTGGCAAACCCATTGCAGGAAAAACTGGAACTTCTAACGAAGAGCGCGATGCATGGTTTATTGGCTTCACCCCCGATCTGACGGTGGGTGTTTATGTGGGTTATGATAATCCAAAGCCCATGGGTAAAGGCCGTACCGGTGGTGAGCTTGCAGCTCCTATCGTGGCAGATTTTATGCGCATGGCCTTGCGAGATAAAGCAGCAATTCCATTCCGCGTTCCGCGTGCCATTGAACTCATTCCCATCCAAGTGAATTCTGGCAAGCGCGCCATATTCGGTGGGGAAGGGGTTATCCTTGAAGCGTTTAAACCAGGCGATGAGCCGCCTGCCAACACCACGGTTATTGGCAATGGCGATAAACCCGCAATTGCGCAAGAAGGTGTGGTTTTGGTTCCACCAAAACAAGCAGTGCCAGATACCACTGATCAAGAAGGGTTGACGGCAACAGATAACGGCCTCTATTGAGCGCCAATCAAATCAGTTCAAATAGTTAGGGTTTCATCATGCGCGCCGAAATTATCAAGTTGATCGACGAGATCGAACAATCTGTGGGCCTGTTGCGGAGGCATCTTTGACTGGGATAATTCAATCCGTGAATTAGCTGAACTAAATGCTAAAGCCGAAGATGCAAGTCTATGGAATGACGCGCAAAAAGCTCAAGAGGTGATGAAGCGCCGAACTGAGCTAGACACCCGCATTGGCGGCATCTTGCGCATTCAGACTTCTATTTCAGATAACTCCGAACTTATTGCCATGGGCGAGGCCGAGGGCGATCAATCAATTGTTGATGAAGCCGAGAAAGCCTTGTTGGCTTTGAAAAAAGATGTGGCTGCTGTCGAACTCGATGCACTTCTTTCTGGCGAAGCTGATAGTTTTGACACTTATTTGCAAATCAACGCTGGCGCTGGTGGCACCGAAAGCCAAGACTGGGCCTCCATGCTCATGCGCATGTATGTGCGCTGGGCCAATTTGAATAAATATAAAGTTGAAGTGCTGGATCAACATGACGGTGAAGAAGCCGGCATAAAATCTTGCACGCTGCAAATTAAAGGCAAGAATGCTTATGGCAAATTGAAAACCGAAAGCGGCGTGCATCGCTTGGTTCGCATTTCGCCTTACGACTCGAATGCCCGACGCCACACATCATTCTCTTCGGCCTGGGCTTATCCGGTGATTGACGACAATATCAATATCGATATTGTCGATAGCGATTTGAAGGTTGATACTTACCGGGCCTCGGGCGCGGGCGGCCAGCACATTAACACCACTGATTCTGCCGTGCGCATCACCCATATGCCCACTGGCATTATTGTGGCCTGCCAAGCTGAGCGCTCACAACATAAAAACCGCGCCACGGCTTTAAAGATGTTGAAGTCCAGACTTTACGAACGCGAAGTGCAGTTGAAGCAAGATAAAGTTGATGCCGCCAACGCCACCAAAACTGATATCGGCTGGGGCCACCAAATCCGCTCTTATGTGTTGCAGCCTTATCAGCTGGTGAAAGATTTGCGCACTGGCTTTACCAGCACCAATCCAACAGCCGTTCTGGGTGGCGAGCTCGATGATTTTATCCAAGCCTCACTCGCCCACCGCATTCATGGCGGCGCTGGCGCAATTGAAGATATTGATTAAGGTTTAAGGCAGGGCGGACTTTAAGGGCCGCACATTATCAATCACATCTTCCACATGGGGTGAAACCGTCATTGTTTTAAAGGGCTCAGGGGTGGGGGCTGATTGCGGCTCGCTTAACCCACCTTGACGCATGGAGCCATAAACATAGGCCCCATTTTCAATGCTGATGGTTTCATTGGTCACATTGCCTTCAACATGGGCACCCGCTTGAATGTTCACATGTGTGCCAGTGACTGGACCAATCATGCGGCCCCGAATAAATATATGCTGGGCCGTAAGCTCACCATGGATTTCACCATGGGCATCAATCAAGCAAGTATGTGCGCGCACAGTGCCACGCACCATGCCGTCAATATGGATTTCACCATCGCAAATGATGTTCCCTTCAAATGACGTGTCCCTCGCAATATAGGAAGGATCAAGTGCGCTGGACGTGTTTTCAGTTTCGCTTTTGGGTTTCTTAAAAAACATGATCACACTCGTTCACCCGCACCTGTGGCAAAATTGTGGTGCTAATGAAGTTTAGCCTGATTTTGCAAGAATGTCATTATCCCAAAAACCGTCATTTTTTGAACAAGCTTTGCTGGCCATTACCGCTTGGAACTAAAGCGATTTGGTGGAAGAATGGCAATAGGAATCGACGAGAACATATGATGATTGGAACCTAGGGCGTTGCGGTTAAGACTGTTAAAAATATCAATGCTATCACTCTTGTCGTTCATAGTCATTGCTGTGCTGGCAATTGCTTTGTTCTTTTGGCGCTTAACTCAAGGTCCAATTTCACTCTCCTTTCTCAACGGGCGCATTGAAGCTGCAATAAATCAACAACTTACAGACATGAAAGTGAGCCTTGGTGGGGCCGTGCTGGAGGTTGACCCCAAGGGCAATATTCCGCATGTCCGTTTCCGCAGTTTAGTGCTGCGCGATGCTGAGGGAAATGTCATCGCTTCCGCCCCGCGTGCTGCGGTCTCGCTGGATACCACAAGCTTATTGTCGGGAAAGATTGTCGCTGACTCGTTGGAGCTGATTGGCCCGAAAATAAGTGCAAGAAGAAATTTAGATGGAACATTAACACTGGGTGTGAGTGGCCAAGCGGATGACAGTGCTGTACCTGTGGTTATTGACGAAAACTTTAAAGAGCTGGATGGTAAGGACAACTCTATAGGTCCAGCTCCTTCAACATCCACAAGCGGTGCGAAACTTATTGCGCTTTTGGACGCACATGATTCCAAAAATTCTGTCTCTGCCCTTAACAGCATTCGCATCAGTGAAGCTGTGGTCAATGTTTACGATGATGCCAATGGAGCCAATTGGTATGCGCCCTCAGCCGATTTAACCTTCAAAAAAATGCCCTACGGATTTGCTGTGCTGGCTAAAGCAGATGTGGCCACCAGCAGTCAACCATGGCACGCGGAGTTTTCAATAACTTACCAACGTCAATCAAAATCGTTCTCAGTGAGCACCGTTGTTGAAAATCTAATACCTGCGAATGTGGCGGAAAAGATTTTCGCCCTATCACAATTTGCAAAAGTGCAAACACCCTTTGCCGGTCACATTGAAATTGAAGCAAAAGAAGATGGCACTATAACCAAAGCCAATGCCGAGTTAACTGCGGGGGCAGGACAACTAAATTTGCCCGATTATTTGGCCCAACCAATAGATATTGATGATGGTAGTTTTCATATCAATTATGAAGCTAACACCGGTGTTTTTGATATTGTAGATTCCTCACTTCTCGTCGGTGGCTCGCGCGCTGATATCTCGGGCAAACTTACACCCGTTCGGTTACCTGATGGAAAATTGGATGCTTTTGAAATTGCTTTACTTGCTCAAAATGTAAACATTGAATCCAAAGTTACAGACACCGATCCAGTGCTGGTCGATCGTATAGAGTTCAAAGGCCGTGCAGCAATTGAACAAGCCCGTCTCGATATTTCTGATCTTGTTGTGATGTCCGGAAACACTGGAGTACGCATGCGCGGTATTATAACGGGCGGCGATGAATCGGCTGGCATTCAGCTGGCTGGCCGCGTGCGGGACGTGTCTGCGACGCTGCTGAAAAAATTATGGCCCCCCATTGTGGCGCCAAGGTCAAGAGCTTGGATCACAGAAAATGTAGTAGATGGCCGTGTCTCAGAAGGCACGTTCCAAATCGATCTTCCAGCCAATGCTCTCGCCAAAGCAAAGCAAATTCGCCTGCTGCCAAAGAACGCAATTAGCTTCACGTTCCAAATTGAAGATGTGACTTCGCATTATTTCAAAGATCTGCCACCTATAACAAACGTAAAGTTAGAAGCGACCCAAACCGATAATGATTTTGATTTGGTGTTTTCAGCAGGACAAACCACATTGGGTTCTGGCCGCGTTGTGAAGCTTGAAGATGGCACCTTCGCTGCTCACGGAATTATGGCTGAGGAGGTTCAAGGTGTATTCGGTTTTAATCTTGCAAGCCCTGTGGATGCTATGGTTGATCTCGCAAGCCAGCCCGATCTCAATTTAATAAAAACTGATCTGACAAAATTTCCAAAGCTTCAAGGCACCGCAAAGGTTGCTATTGATTTGCAATTTCCGCTGATCAAAAACATTCCAAAGGAACGGGTTGAATTTTCAACCAAAATTGGCATTGAAAAAGCAGCCATAGCTAAGGTTCTGCCGGGCATAGATTTGACCGAAGGCGAATTGGCAGTTGAAGTTTCAAACGACATAATATCTGTAACTGGTCCAGCCAAGGTGAATGGCCTTGACGCCAAAGTGGTGTGGAAAAAGCCGCGCGGAGACGGACGCGCCATTTCACAAATATCAACAACTCTGGATGAAAAAACTCGGGAAAAATTGGGCCTCAAAATTGCCGACTATCTCTCTGGGCCAACGCCCGTAATAGCTGAAATCAGCACGAACGAAAAAGGTCAAACTATTGTAACGGCCGACGCCGATCTTTCAAAAGCCAAAATGAAACTTCAAGCCTTGGGCTGGAAGCGTGCAGCACAAGAGGACACAACTGCATCGTTCACCATTACCACAACGGAAGGCGGCTCTCGCAAGGTTGATGATTTCAAGTTAGATGGGCCGGGTTTAAAATTGCGCGGTAATTTAGAAATAGCAGCGGGCGGCGTGATGAAATCTGTTACCATGGATGAAATTCGCTTGGATGAAGACAATGTGTTTTCAGCAACAATTGTGCCGGGCGAAGACAATTTAGCACTTACAATATCTGGAAATAACTTTGATGCCAGACCGTATATTCAATCTTTAATTTCCCCCGTGCAAACCGACGAGCCCAGCAATTCAACATCTGAAAATTCTGCCACGCCTAACCAAGACTTTATCCTGAAGGCCAAATTCAAACATGTCACTGCTTTTCGAGGCGAAGCCGTGGATGATGTGGTGGCCATATTGCGCGCGCGCGCTGGCAAAGTTGCTGAAGCAAATATCACAGGCAATTTCCTCAGTGGTCAGCCTTTGCGTATTAAAGTGACACCCTTAGCCGAAGGGCGCGACATGAAAGTGTTTAGCGGCGATGGTGGTGCGGTGGTGCGGGCTGCAAACTTCTATTCAAAAATTGCAGGGGGTGAATTGCAGTTTTCAGCGTTAATCGGCAATGATCAAGGCTCGCCTTTGCGCAATGGCCAATTGCAAATCAAAAATTTTGAGGTGCGCAATGAAGCGGCATTGGCCGAATTAGATCAACGCGGCAAACCCAAGAAATCTGGCCCACGCAAAGGCGGTATTACTTTTACAAAACTATGGCTGCCTTTCGACATTGATAGAAAATTTGTGCGCCTTGGCGATGTTATTTTGCGTGGACCAGACATGTGCGCAACAGCCGATGGTGTGATTAGAAAAAAAGATGGCGCACTGGATGTTACAGGTTCGGTTATCCCTGCTTGCGGCATAACGGGGGCCTTTAACAATGTGCCTTTGCTGGGAGACATATTAAGTGGTGGCAATAACAATGAAGGCCTGTTCGGAGTTACCTATGCCATGGGCGGCACGTTGGCGGCGCCTGACATTAAAGTAAATCCAATCTCAGCGCTTGCCCCCGGCATCTTTCGTAGGTTGTTCGATTTCACAAGACCAGGTGCACCGAAAAAATCTAACACTGTTGGTGTGAATTAGCGGTTAAGCCTGCCGCAACAGAACATGCTTTTTCTTACCCATGGAAAGTTTGGCAACACCTTCAGAGTTCAAATCGGCGGTGGAAATCGCTTGTCGCTCATCTGTCACCGCCACATCATTTAGCCTAATAGCACTACCTTGAATCGAACGCTTGGCCTCGCCGTTAGAGCCAGCAAGACCCGCCTGAACCAACGCCGCTAAAATGCCAATCGGCAATTCCACAGTCACAGTCGGCAAGCCAGCAGCAGACGCACCTTCTTCAAAGGTCTTGCGCGCGGTATCAGCGGCCAATTCAGCCGCAGCAGAACCATGCAACATACTTGTGGCCGCATTAGCCAAAATCTTTTTGGCCACGTTGATTTCTTCACCACCCAATAATTCCAACCGCGCAATTTCAGCCATTGGCAAAGTGGTGAACAATTTCAGGAAGCGCGCCACATCTGCGTCCTCAGTGTTGCGCCAGAATTGCCAATATTCGTACGGCGAACGCATATCCGCATTCAGCCATACCGCGCCATTCGCCGTCTTGCCCATCTTGGCTCCAGACGCCAATGTGATGAGTGGGGACGTCAAAGCGTAGAGTTGGTGTGTGCCCATGCGGCGGCCAAGATCAATACCGTTGACGATATTGCCCCATTGATCACTGCCACC
>JANLPA010000120.1:0-16753 GCA_031366855.1 Hyphomicrobiales bacterium
AGGCGGGCTATGAAGCGTAATCGCTCATCCATTTCCGAACTCACTTTCCACGGCATCTCCACCTCCTGCCATCGTCAAAAACAGCGAAAAGTGTAACCTATGTGTCCGGTACGTTTTGTCACCTATGTGTCAGGCTATTCAACCCATGTCTTGGTTTGAAAAAGAGACCAAACACTGAAGGGTCTAGCCCCTTCCTTTTGCGCAGCACAACAATCGCCCATACATTCCAAAGCACAATGCCGCAAGCACTGGCAAGGGCGGCACCTAAGCCACCATAGATTGGCACAAGAAGTAATTGTGCTAACAAAACAAACGCATAACTGGTGCCCATAATTTTGAGATAGGTGGATTCAAGCCCTGTCATTTGCATCAGATAGGCATTGGGGCCTGCCATGGAATCTACAAAGTAACCTACCGCTAAAACCAAAAGAACGCCGAAAGCACTCATAAAGCTCGCATCAAAAAGACCAAGCAACTGGTGGCCAAAAACAACCAAAATGAGCAAGCCAACAATGGTTGATATGGCAATGGCAATGCCAAGCAACCCACAAAGCCGCTGCAACTCGATTAATTTTCCACTGTGATAATTAGCCGACATAAGCGGCGCACCCACTAAGCCGCCAGCCAACATGACGAGCCCTAAAAGACTGGCCGTTTTCTGTGCTGCAAAATATGAACCTGCTTCAACTGTGGGAGCCAAGCTGCCCACCACCACCACATCTAATTGTTGGATCATCGCATAAAGAACGGCAGAGGCCCAGAGCGGCATGATCGTCTTGCGCCATATAGGCCAATCAAATTGAGGAGCGTGACTGCCAAGATCACGCATCTGCACTCTGCTTTTCCACAGTTGCAGCGCCACCAAGATCAATTGCAAAACTCCACAAAGATAGATCGCAATGCGGCTCTCAATTTTAAAACCGAACCACAAGAGTATCAGCAGTAAAAGCGGTACCAAAACGCGCCAAATAATATCACGGGGCGCCATAGCCCAAATCACTTTGCTTTGGGCGCGAAGCAAACCCGCAATATAATCTGCAAATGCGGTTGCGGCCGCCAGAACAGCAATCGCCAATGGCGCATCAGCATAGCCCAGCTTAGGGGTAGCAATTCCGGTAATTGAAATTAAAATGCTGCAAGCAATAAGCGCACCGCTACATATCGCAATCCACTTGAGTGCAGCATCAGCATAGCCCAGTGCCAGCCCAGCTTTGCCATTGGTTATATATTGCGGATAAAACCGCATCGCCCCGGTGGCCAGCCCAAGCCCACACATCGTCGAAGCGAGGATCGAGAGATTAAATGCAATTCCAAAATAGCCATATTCAATCGGTGTTAAAATCCGCGCAAGAGCAACAAACATTATGTAACTCAGGGCAGAACCAAAAATTTTTATGAACAAGGCCCAAAGGCCCGGACCCACCAGCTTGTTCAAAGCTTCGGCACCAACAGCGCGTTCCAGCACTGCGCGTAAATGCTGTATCAAGCTGGCACACCCGTTTGGTCAGGAGGCCGATAGCGGATTGCAAGTGCAAAACAGCCCCATGTCAATCCAAGGATCCAATAAAAATGCCGCCAATGTTCCATGTCAATTTGCACACCTTGAAAAATGACGGCGATTAAACACGAGTAACATAAAATCGAGTAATTCTGCCAAGGGGATCGTGTCATTATAGCTTTCCAACCTGCGGCAAGAGACGTGACCACCAGCGTGAAATATGAAATGCCACCCAACCAGCCATAAGATGCAAATGAATTTAGAAATGTATTATGAGGGTCAATTCCGAACACTGTATTGAATTTGCCCGGCCCAAAACCGAGTGGCAATTGCAGCAGAAGTGGAATGGCATTCAATTGGTTTCCAAAGCGTCCTGTCTCGCCGGAATCATAACTTTTCAAAAGCGTAAAGCGATCAAAGAACAAATCGCGCAACTCTTTGACCGACATGAGCAAGGTTAGCATCACCGCAGCCACGCCGATGACAACAATCGTAAAGATTACGATACGCGTGCGCATCGCGATTGAAGGCGTGAGCATGAATGTAAAACCAATGGTAAGAACAGTCGAAATTGTAACGTTGATCCATGCACCACGTGAGAATGCCAAGAACAATGCTGTCGCAATAATCAGTAAGCTAATGGTGCTGAGGAGTTTATGCTTGATAGTACCCAACATAAATCCTTGGATGAGCATAACGACCGGAAATACTAAATAGGTTGAAAACACGTTGGGGTCTTTGAACAAGCCAGTCGCCCGCTCTTCAAAGGTAAAAACGGAGGCAAGCCCCGCAATGTTAAAGCGACCAGCCGCCCCCATGGCAGCAGCAATTACAGCCCCAAATATATAGCCCCGCATAACCCATGTCATGCGTTGATCAGTGTTTTCCGAAATGAAACACGCAAAAAACACGGCCATAATTGCCATATAGAAAGAGGTCGCAACAAATGTGGCCCCCTTTGCTTCATAGCCAAACTGTAAAAAACTCAGAAAGCCGCCCATATTGTAGAACAGCAAAATTGCCAGAAGGGGTACCACACCCATTTGCATTTTCATGCCCGTGGCCACCCAGAACAGAATGGCCAATAAAGCCAAAAAATCGCAAGGCGCAGGTTCGATGATCACCACAAACGAACTCGCAAACATCAGCCAAACCAAAACCAGGCCAATTGTTTCCGTCGAGAGGCTTGCGCTCAATCGACCTGTTGGTTGCGCGATGGCAGTCATGGTTAGTAGGCTTGGTCCGTATTGAGAAGGGCAAATGGAGTTCTTGCCAATATGTAAAGATCGAAGGTTAACGACCAGTTCTCAATATAATAGAGATCAAACTCAACGCGTTTTTCAATTTTCTCGTGCGTATCGGTTTCGCCACGCCAGCCATTGATCTGCGCCCACCCCGTAATGCCGGGTTTCACCTTGTGGCGCGCAAAATAGCCATCCACCACATGCTCATAAAGCTTCTCGCCAGCCTTAGCCTTGGTGGCATGCGGGCGAGGGCCAACCAGTGAAAGCTGGCCTTTTAAAACATTAAAAAATTGTGGAAGCTCATCCAAACTTGTGCGCCGGATAAAGCGACCAACTTTGGTGACACGAGGATCTACTTTGGTTACCAGTGTAGTAGCATTAGCATCGGTTTGCTCATTGTACATGGAACGGAATTTGTAAATCTCGATCAGTTCATTGTTAAAACCATAACGCTTTTGCTTAAACAGAACCGGGCCTTTGCTGGTGAATTTAACAGCCGCGGCCACCGCCAACATGACTGGAGACAATAACGTGATTGCAGCAACCGCCAAAATCTTGTCCACCCCCGCCTTCAAAAATGGTCCCCAATCGCCAAGTGGCCGATCAAACACGTCTAGACACGGCAAGTTGCCAATATAAGAATAGGCGCGGGGCCGATAACGCAGTTTTTGTCCATTCGCACTCAAGCGAATATCAACCGGCAAAACCCATAACCGATCAACGATGTTAAGCAATCGATCTTCCGCCGTTACCGGCAAGGTGATTATTAATGTATCGACCTTGGTGGCCCGCACGAAATCAATCAGGTCATCAATATCTCCAAGTTTATAAAGACCATTCACCTTTGGCACCGACCTGAAATCATCGCGGTCATCAAACATGCCGATTAAGCTGATGCCCGCGTTGCGTGATTCATCAAGCGTGGCAATCACCCGGCCAGCACTTTCCCCACCACCAACGATAACGGCACGCCTGTTAAATTGACCATTTTTGTTTTGTCTGCGCAATAACACCGACATAAACTGCCGAAACGAAAGTTGAACAAAAAAGCCAGCTGAAGCAAAGGTTACCAACCAAACGCGAGACAAGCTCGTTCCGGCTTTGAGCATAAAGACACTAAGCAACACGGTTCCAAACACAATCGCCCAGACTACAGCCAAGCGTGGAATTTGTTTTGCTGGCTCAAGCAAGGAATGCAGCCGATATGCACCTGCCACCTCAAATGCCAAAGGCAAACCAATAGCGATGGCAGCAGAGACTAAAAAATAGACATTGAACTGTGCGGCATTAAGAAAGCCTGGGTATCGAAAAGAGCTTGCCATGGCAACAGCGAAAATAAATAAAGCCTCTATCACTCGAATACCAGCTGCCACCATTCGTGGCGAAATAAACGTGGCCTCGGCCAAGCTCGCTTTAAGCCCTTCGCGGATGCTTTTTCGCTCAATCGATGAAGGGTTTATGGCATCAAACGAAGATGTGGCAAAACCCTTGACTCCAGATTGTATGTTCATGTTCCACTCTGGCACACAATGCGTGCTCTGGGTGTAAACAAGCAAAGACTGGGCCGAATTAGCTTAATAAGTCAGCGTAAAATTGAGTGATGTTTTGCACCATTATCTCCGCACCAAATTTCGCCTTAGCACTTTCTGCTAAGTGCAAAGCCTCTTTTGTGCCAGATTGCAACCTGATTGAAATTTTCGCCGCAAGTGCTGCTACATCATCAGCTGGAACCAGCATGGAAGCTGGCAAAACTTCACCAATGCCACCTACATTGCTGGCAATAATAGGTGTTCCGGCCGCCATGGTTTCAAGTGCAACATAAGGAAATGATTCATTTCGGGATGGCAAAATCATAAGCTTACCCATCGTCAAGGCTTCAGCAATGCTGCGTCGCCCGACAAATCTTAACGCAGATTCTAGGCGCAATTCCTGCGCCATGGCTTTAAATTTTTCGAGCAACTCACCTTCACCAACCAGTGTAGCGGTTACAAGTTTGGCTTTATTAAGCTCGGCCACGGCACCTAGCAAAACATCAACACCCTTCAGCATTCGCATTTCACCAACAAACAGCAAATCGGTGGCATCGCTCTGCAGGACAGGGCGCTTAAATTCCTCTGGCCACAAGCCATTGTGAACAACGCGAGAAGGCCTTCCAGCCAACCCAATCTTTTTTGCAAAAAGGTTTTTCTCAAATTCACACACAAAAATGAAACCATCGCCAGCATGGCCTAGCGCCCATTCCGTGCTTAAAAACATGGGCCCTGTGAGTGAGGCCCAATTATAGTGCAAGCTGCCACCGTGAGGTGAATAGACGCTTTTAATTCCAGAGAGTTTACCAGCCAAGCGGCCATAAAGCCCACCCTTTGCGCCATGGCCGTGAATTATCTCAACGTTTAAATCTTGTGCTGTTTTCTGCACCAGCTGCGCGCAGTGCACATCACCAAGACCGGGCATTTTTGAAATTGGAACACGCGTGATGCCAAGCGAACAATAAGGCCGCACAGCATCTATCAGAGCATCGCCAACTTCGCCGCCTGTGAAGGAATCGCAAAACAATCCCACATCATGCCCAAGCGCTTTTTGCCCGCGCGCAAGATCGCGCACATGGCGAAACAAGCCACCCACGGGGGTGCGAAAAACATGAAGAATGCGCAATCGATTAAACTCTAAAACCAGCGTTCTCGAACATAAACAATATCACCCGGGTAGATCTGCGTGGTCACCGGAACCTTGTTTGTGTGGGTGCCGGTTGCATCTTTCCGGGTGAGCAAAACTTCAGTCTTATCAGCGCGCGCACCATAGCCACCTGCAATGGCAATTGCGTTTTGCACGGATATGCCAGGCTGATAAGCAAAGCTTCCAGATGCCGTAACTTCACCCATAATATAAAATGGACGCAAAGTGGTTACCTGAACTGACACCTGCGGGTCTTTTAAATAGCCAGCGCGAAGCCGTTGTGAAATCATCTTTTCAATTTGTGGTGTGGACATGCCAGCCACAGCGGCTGATTGCACATAGGGCAAAGAAATTGCACCCGAGGCATCAACCGGAAATTCTCCGGTAAGATCAGCCTCACCGGCCACGCGGATTGATAGCTTATCGCCAGCCCCAACGCGGTATCCGCTTTGATATTCATAGGCCGCAGCTTGGCCGCGTGTGCCAAATGGGGGAAGGGGGCCATCAGGGCCACCCGAAGGCAACTGCGATACGCTGGAGGTGGCTCCCGGGCCTTCAGCCAAAGTGCCATCAGCCATTAAGCCGGTGCCGCCGGGTGGCGATAAGGGGGCATTGGCTTCCCATGTGTCAACACATGCAGAAAGCCCCAAAGCACACACACATAACAAGAGATAACGCATACCAACTCAAACCTTGTTTGAGGCAAACGGCCTCAGAAACTCACCAAACTTGCTCGAACCTTATTCGACTATGGTTAGCAAAATCTTAAACTGGTGCAGGGAGTGGAAATTAAGGAATTGGTTACCATAAACAACGAAAAGCATAACCGAGTCTCATCAGGTTAGCGTTTTCATGAACACCACGTCGCAATCCAATCAAGTTATCAGCATCGCTGAAGCACTAAGCGGTGTTTGGCGCAGAAAACTATTGGTGCTGGTATTTCTGTTGCTCGGTTTTTTGTTAGGCTTTGCAATTATCACTTTGGTTAAACCCAGCTTTCAATCAGAAGCATTGGTCATTATCGAAAACAATGCGACACCCTACGAAAAAACCAACACCCAACAAGACACACGCGAAAACCCAGTTGATAATCGGATCGTGCTGAGCCAAGTTTCGATTATCAAATCTGAAGATTTGGTTTCTAGGGTTGCTGATAGTCTTAGTTTAAGCAGCCAACCAGAATTCAATCCGCTTTTAAGCCCAAGTTCTAGCGTCAAAAACTTTTTAATCTCAACAGGATTTGCCGATGATCCGCGGCTGCTGACACCGGCTCAACTTGCCATTAAGCGGCTTGATGCCAAGTTGACAGTTTATTCCACGCTCGATTCCAATGTGATTGGCATTAAATATTCCGCCTCCAACGCGCAAACCGCAGCTGATGTGGCCAATGCGGTGGCGGATGCTTATCTATTATCAACCCGCAACACAGTTGCAGGATCAACCGATAGAGCCCGCGAATGGCTGAGCCAACAAATAGCAGATTTGCGTGGCAAAGTTTCCATTGCAGAAGCGAATGTTGCAAAATATCGCTCCGAAGCAGGGCTGTTGCAAGGTGAAAGGGTAACCCTTGGCACACAACAAATTTCAGAACTCAACACCCAAATCACTCTAGCCGAAGCCGCTGCCAGCGAAGCCAGAGCAAGAGCCGACGAAATTAAAAACTTGCTCGCTCAAAAAGGCAGTGTTGATGCATCGTCCGATGTGCTGAGTTCACCAGTGATTCAAAACATGCGTGAGCGTCAGGCCGAGGCCGCACGCAAAATTTCGGAACTCTCGGCAGTCTATCTGCCCAATCATCCAAAGATGATTGCGGCACAGCAAGAGCTTGGAAGCATCAATCGCAATTTGCGCACCGAAGCAAATAAAGTGATTGATAGTCTTGTTGGTCAAGCCAAAGTGGCCACCGCCCGCGCCAAATCTCTGCAATCAAGTTTGGATAAACTGAAGAACACCCAAGGTGATGCCAATTTAAGTGATGTGAAGTTAAAAGATTTGGAACGTGACGCCCAAGCCTCGCGCACATTGCTTGAACAAATGCTAAGCCGCTATGCGGATGCAAGTGCGAGGCAAGATGCAAACTTGCAGCCAAGTTTTGCTCGCATTATTCAAAGAGCAACCCCCTCACCATCAAACTATTTTCCAAAAGTTGGACCAGTTATGCTGCTTACAACACTAGCAGGTTTAACCTTTGGCTTAGGCTTGGCGTTTTTGTTTTCCGTTATGACTGCTGCAGGTCACAGCCAGCAGTTGTCAGCACCACGCACTCGTGAAGTTGCCCAGCCCGACGAAGCATTCACACCCCATCCAGCGCGGGCCTTATTAAAAACTGATATGGCCATTCCGCCACTCAAAGTTGGTTGGCCCGTGACACAAGACAAGGTGGACACAACAATTGAAGACTTATTTTTAGCAAAACCACCTGTTGAAAAAGTTTTGACCGTTTTAGCAACACTGCCCAGTGCAACAACTTTGGCAGCCACAGTTGCTATGGTGGAAAGCACATATGGTGGTGAGGCCTCGGCTTTAACCGAAGCCGCAACCCGCATTGCGAATGCCTTCATTGCCGTGAAGGACACGCAAGGATTAAAAACATTGGCCATTACCAGCATTGGTGGCCGCGGCATGGATGCCAGCGTTGCTACCGTGGCAATCGCACGCGCCATGGCGACCAGCAGAAAGAAAGTTGTGGCAATCGATCTCACAGTGTCAAACTCACCTTTTGAGACGTTGTTTGAATTGCAAACAGGATGCGGAATTTCAGATTTGGTGGCAGGTGAAGCCGATTTCACCAAAGTTATCTGCCGCGATGCTCACTCCACAGCCCATATTATTCGTTATGGTTTGCGCTCAGCCCCGCAATTTCAAGCAACGGTCGCCGATAAGTTGACCCCAATACTGAAAGCTCTCTCGGGCATTTATGATATTATATTGTTGCATGTGGGCGAGGCCACACCTGCCACGCCAAATTTGGTGAAGGACATTCAAAGTACGCTGCTTTTGGCACCACAATCGCGATATAAGGATGCGGTTGCGGCTGCCCGCGTGCTGGAGGCGAAGGGCATGCAAATGTCTATGTTTGTTCGTCTTGAACCAGTGAGTGAGACAACAGTAAAGCAGCTTGCTAAGGTCTAATCCTTTTTGCCGCTCAGCCGCCGCCTTTGTTCATAGTAGAATTCTCTAAGATGCGAATTTTGCTTTACCAATCTTTTTGCGGCCTCAGACATATTGTTGATCGCTGAAAAAAACAGTCCGCGATAACGCAGGGCCTGGATTGAGTTGAAATACAAAATACGCTGATCGGCCCAGAGTTGCTTGTAGTTTTGCTCACCCAATGAAAAATCATAAATGGAAATTCCCTCAGAGCAACAATGAGCAATCATGCGCCGCAGCAGATAATCGCCCGGTGAGAATTGCAAATCAATATAAGGAGCCAGTGCTGAAATTAGCAGCCAAAAATTAGTCCCCGCCTGAGCACCGACCATGGTGGCCGAAGTTTTTCCATCAAGCTGCAACCTAAAGACACGCAGCAATCGTGGATCAGTTCGCAAAATTTGTCGATAAAATTCAAAATCGCTTTGATTAAACACATTGCCAACACCAGCATTTTTTAACTGGAGGTTTTTGTGCAGCAGGCCCATTTCCAAAGCGGCCTCAGCCTCAATGCTAGCTAAAACGTCAAAAGTTAATTTGCCACTCTGTTCAAGCCTTTCATCACGGCGGCGCATTTTGCTAATCGAGCGCGAGCTTCGTTTTGTTTGGAGAATTGCCTCATAGTGAGGTTGTAAATCTAAGATAAAGCTTGCATTTGCGCTAAGTGTCTGATGCAAAACAGCGAGGGGATTTAATTTTCCCACAATTGTTTTTGGCATATGGCGAAGATTAATGGCCTCAAGTGGTTCTAAAAAATTCAGAATTTGTGGCAAGTTTTGTGTGAACGAGGCCTGTCCAGATTCAGAACAAAAAGAATTGTCAAAAAGGCCACTACAAGCGGTGCCGTTCTGTTGGCCCAACCATTCAAGAAGGCGAAGTCTGCCAACTTCGCGCTTTTGAAAAGGCAGGATAAAAATCATTTTCTCTGCCGCATCTCGCCCACACACAACCAACGGAATGGCATCAACCGAAGGAGCAACTTGATCAATCCAAGTTTTACACCACTCATAGTTCTGGAACGCCATGGTCACGCCGCTGTTTTCAAGCCGCTTCCAAGCAATTTCAATCTCACCAATATTGGTGTAAGTTGAAAGTGAGATGCCATCAATGAGAACGGAATTGGACATCAAAATCTTATTAACCTCTAAGAACTATGTCTAGCTGCCAGATAAAGGTTGGTGAATTCTAAATGGCATCAGTTGCTCTAATAAAATCTTGTTTGAACATCGCTCATTTTAGCGGTCTTGCTAGAATTTTGCGCAAACCCTTGCAGGGCCGCGGCAGCATCTTGTGCTTTCACCATATTGTTCCCCCTAATATCAAAGATGGTGAATTTTCACCAAATGCTAAACTAGAAATTTCGCCCGAATTTCTGCGTGCGATTATACAACGGGTTCGCAAGCTCGGCTACGAAACAATGTCTCTATCACAAGCAATTGAGAACTTGAAAAACCCCAACGCTTCAAACAAACCATTTGTAGTGTTTACACTGGATGATGGCTATCGTGATAATATGATTTATGCCCAACCCATTTTTGCAGAACTCAATTGCCCTTACACAGTCTATTTCACCCCAGGCATTGTTGATGGCACAGTTGAATTGTGGTGGCGCGGTCTTGAAAGAATTATCGCAGAAAATATTTCTGTCTATGTCGAAATTGATGGCATCACGCATAGCTATAAAACTGAAACAGTTGCAGAGAAATACAAAGCTTGGGCTATTCTTTCATCGGCATTGCAAAAGGCGCCTGAATACACGCAACGCGAAATCATCAGGCAGATTGCCAAGCGTTACGATGTGGACTTAAAAAGCCTTTGTCTTGAGACGGCTTTAAATTGGAACGAGGTAGCAACCCTGGCAAAAGATCCGCTATGTACCATTGGGGCTCACACCATGGGCCACTATGCAATCGCCAAGTTGGATATCGCTGATGCTACAAAAGAGCTTGTGCAATCACGATTTGTAATTTCAAAAAACTTAAACCGTCCAATTGAACATTTTGCATTTCCATATGGCGATGAGAACTCAGCCGGCCCTCGCGATTTTGTTTTGGCAAAAGAAGCTGGGTTTGCATCTTCAGTAGTTACCCGTGCGGGTGTGGTTTTTGCTGAACATAAAGACCACCTCCAAGCGTTGCCACGTATCATGATTTCTGGCCGTTATGCCAAGTTGCGCTATGTGGAAGCCATGATGCTTGGGGTTCCAAGTTTTTTCATCAATAAACTAAAAAAGCTCAACATTGATTAGGTGTTGTCGGGCTTAGACATCCACTTAATAATCATCATTTCAATGGGCAGCCAACCAAGCCCTGCAACCACATAAAATGGTAATTCCGCTACAATGCCATAGCCAACCACCAAGCGCCCACCCACTGCCATGGCAATCAAACAATAAACCGCCAAATAGATGACTGAGGCAATTGTTCCAATAAGTTTTCGTGTGCGCATTTTCATGATTGCCTCATAGCTAAAATACTGCGGCATCACCAGTGCGCGTGCCTGCGGCCAAGCGGCGCTTGCAGGTCCGCAGAGCAAGTTCTATTTCACTGGCCATGAAAGCAGAACTCAAAGCCCGCACAGAAACCGCAAAACCATTCGTGCTCAAGTGGCTCATCCTCATAGCACTCCTCATATTTGCAATGGTAATTGTGGGTGGTGCAACGCGGCTCACCGATAGTGGATTATCGATCACGGAATGGCAGCCACTTTTGGGTGCAATTCCGCCGTTGAATGCAACGGATTGGCAGATTGCCTTTGAGAAATACCAACACTCGTCTGAGTTCAAGTTGCAAAACAGCAATATAGATATGGGAGCTTTTCAGTTTATCTATTGGTGGGAATGGTCGCACCGTTTGTTGGGCCGTTTGATTGGTTTGGTGTTTCTCGTGCCGTTTTTAACTTTCGCTGTGACGGGACGATTGGAGCGCCGCATGTGGCCGCGCTTGCTTTTGCTCTTTGTAATAGGCGGCGCTCAAGGAGCGCTGGGCTGGTATATGGTAAGCTCAGGGTTGGTGGACCGTGTTGATGTGAGCCAATATCGTTTGGCCGCGCATTTATCTTTGGCCATTGCGCTTTTTGCAGCTGTGATATGGGTGATCACCGGTCTCAATCATAAACACAGCTTGCCAAAAACTTCTGAGGCTTGGATCGCCCTTGTGCTGCTTGTTCTCATATTCATTCAAATTGCGGCTGGCGGATTTGTTGCCGGCCTTGATGCAGGCATGGGATACAACACCTGGCCTTTGATGGACAGCAAATGGATTCCGAATAACCTTTTTATCATGGACCCGGCATGGCGTAACATATTTGAAAACGCTTTAACCGTGCAGTTTGACCATCGCATGTTGGCTTACATAATTTTGATTGTGGCCGCCTGGCATGCTCTCAGAACCTATTCTATGCCTGCACTTTTAGTGGCTACAGCGGTTATAGCACAAGCTTGTCTTGGCATTCTCACTTTGCTGTTCCATGTGCCATTGGGTTTTGCGCTGGCACATCAAGCAATGGCCTTGATTGTGGTTACTGCTGCAGTGTGGAATCTTCACAAGAAAACCATCACCACCGCAGCTTAACCTCAACGCGGAAACATGCGCTTGAGCAAGTTGTCTTTGTCCAACAGCTGATGTTTCAACGCGGCAAGCACATGCAAGATAACCAGAAACTGCCCAAGTTTTGCACCCAAACCATGCACAACGCCGCCTATGCCGCCAATATTTGGTAAGGTTGGAACTGGCAGTGAACCAAATAAAGTAGCTCCTGCAACAACGGCATCCTTGGCTGCTTCAGTGCCAAAACTCATCAAACCGCTCAAGGGCAAGCCAATCATCAACACATAAAATATAAAATGTGTCACATGTGAAATTTTCTTTTCCCAACCTTTCATGGTGGCAGGAAGAGCAGGGACCGGGTGTGAAATGCGCCACCACAGCCTGACCACCGATAAAATTAAAATAGAAATTCCCAATGACACGTGGAGAGACGGATAGAATGATCCTGTCGCGTGGCGGATCATATCTTCGCCAAAAAATAACATTGCGCCCTTAGAATATAAAAGTGTTGTAGTATTAATATAACAATTCCCTCTAATAATATGTAATGACGTTTGAAGCGAAATGTTCCGTCGCTCAATTGTGATGAAGCTCAATTGCCGGGCATCGGTTCATCACCACCTGCAATCCAGCTGCTTCTGCCTTGGCCGCCGCTTCATCATTGCGCACCTCAAGCTGCATCCAAATGATTTTTGGTTTAACCGCCAAATTCAGAGCTTGATCAACTAAGTCTGCCACGGCATTGGAGTTGCGGAAGATATCAACCATGTCGAAAGGCCGTGGAATTTCAGACAGGGAAGCGTAAACCCGCTGACCTAAAATCTCTTTTCCTGCCAGCCCAGGATTAACCGGTATCACATTATAGCCTTTGCCCAACAAGAATTTCATAACACCAAAGGATGGCCGAGCCGGATTAGCAGATGCACCCACCAAAGCGATCACTTTAACAGTTGCGAGAATATCTGTCGTGTAATTTGCCGAATAGCTCTCGTGGTTCAAGAAGTGCCCTCACGCCATTTTGGCTGGCGTTTGTCCAAGAACGCACCAATACCTTCGCAAGATTCTGTATCCAGCATATTTCTAACCATCACTTCAGAACTCATTCTATAAGAGTCCGACAATGAAAGTTCTTGCTGTGCGTGAAAAAGCTTCTTGCCATATCCAATCGCAGTGCTCGATTTTGAACCTAATTTGGTGGCAATTGTTGCAACGTAAGTTGTCAAATCTTCGTGCTCCACAAGGGCATTCACCAAGCCCACTCGGAACGCATATTCTGCGTTATAAACATCGCCACTGAGCAGCATTTCAAGCGCGTGCTTGGGGGTCACATTGCGCGATAAGGCAACCATGGGCGTTGAACAGAACAGGCCAATGTTTACGCCGGGAGTGCAGAACGATGCCTTAGTGCTGGCATAAGCCAAATCACATGAGGCAACCAACTGACAGCCAGCCGCACTTGCCAAGCCAGCAACTTCGGCAATTACCGCGCAGCGGTGCTGGCGAATTTGCATCATCAGTTTGGAGCAGCGCGCAAAAATATCGGCAAAATAAGCCGCACCTGCGTCAGCATCGCTGCGCCGTGCTGTGAGTTCTTTAAGGTTATGGCCAGAACAGAATGCGGAGCCTTCTGCTGCAATAATAATAACTGAAACCTTGTCATCATGTTCAGCGCTGGCCAACACCTCACTTAAAGCGGTCAACATACCATCAGATAAGCTATTACGAGATTTGGCATCTTCGAGTGTTAATCGCAAAACCGCAGCATCTTGCCGAACGCGCAAAAACATATTCATTCTTCGGTCGTTTCCAGCAATTTTATTTTGTCGCCATAAACTGGGTCTGCAATCAGCTCATTCACAACCTTGGTGTTATTGGGTGATGGTATCATGGCATTCAGCGAATTGATCATGCGATCTTTAATATCTTGAGCCATTTCAGTATCGACTTTTAGTTCTTCAATCTGCTGCTTTATATCAGCCGTTTGATCATCCAGCACATTGGTATAAGCAAAACTGAGTGTGGTGATGGCCAAGTTCCACTCATCCACAGTCGGAAAACTGAATGACTTAATGTCTGTTTCAAATTCTTTGCCGCGCGGGTCTTTATCCACAAAACTTTGCAAATCATCATAACTTTCAAGCGGCGACTCTTGATATTTTGTTTGTACCAAAACATAGGCATCTAATGCTTTGCGCGCCATCTCTGGTGTCAGTTCTTCAGTTTTTACAATCGGAACATCGCCAATGCTCATGTCATCGGCACTTTCGGTTTCAATTGCAGCTGGCGCAGAATCAGGCGCAGCAACAGCTGGGGAATTTGGAGCCGCAGGAACCACTGGTGCGGCTTGTGTGGGGGCTGGAGCGGGAGGTGAAGGTGCTTGTTGCGAAAGGGCAAGCTGCGGCAGGCACAACATTGCGAAAGCTATGGATAGTTTTATAAAAGCTCTGTTCAGTCGCATTTTTGGCCTCTTGCGCTTCAAGTTACGCCAGTCTTCAATTACCATCCAGTGAAAATTTTGCAATTGTGGTAACATAATACCGCATAAATAAAACGCTTTAAATCATCATATTTTCTTGACACTTGCGCGTTTCATTCGCTATGAGCCAGCCATTCCGCGCTTGTAACTTCAGGCGCGTTTCATTTTGTAACACTAAATCAGAGATCAAACCATGAAGACCTATTCGGCGAAAGCCAAGGAAATTCAAAAGGAATGGATGCTGATTGACGCTGAAGGTCTGGTAGTTGGTCGCCTCGCTGCGATTATCGCCAATCGTCTTCGCGGCAAGCACAAGCCAACCTTCACCCCGCACATGGATTGCGGTGATAACATCATCGTTATCAATTGCGAAAAAATTGCCTTCACTGGCAAGAAGCGCACTGACAAGACCTATTATTGGCACACTGGCTTTGCCGGCGGTATCAAGGAGCGTAATGCGCACCAATTCTTGGATGGCAAAAATCCTGAGCGTGTTCTTGAACTCGCCGTGCAACGCATGTTGCCAGGTGCATCACTCAAGCGCCAACAAATGACAAACCTGCGTATTTATAAGGGTGCGACACATCCACATGAAGCACAGAACCCCAAGAAACTCGATATTTTGGCAATGAACGCCAAGAACGCACCGAGAGGCTAAAAATATGGCTGAAACAAAATCACTAGCCGATCTCGGCGCTGCAATGGGCGTAGCGCCTGCTGCACCGGGTTCAACAGTTGCCGCAGCACCTGCGCAACCAAAAATCGACGCCAAGGGTCGTGCTTATGCAACGGGCCGCCGCAAGAACGCCATTGCTCGCGTTTGGATTAAGCGCGGCAAAGGCAAGATCACTGTAAACGGCAAGCCAATCGAAACATATTTTGCACGTCCAGTGCTGCGTATGCTCGTGGCCCAGCCTTTAAACGCAGTGGCACGCCTTTCTGAAATGGATGTAGATTGCACCGTTTGCGGTGGAGGTCTTTCGGGGCAAGCCGGTGCTGTGCGCCATGGCATTTCCCGCGCGCTCACATATTTTGAACCGGGCCTGCGCCCAGTTCTGAAGAAAGGTTCATTCCTCACCCGCGATAGCCGTGCCGTTGAACGTAAGAAGTATGGCCGCGCCAAAGCCCGAGCCCGTTTCCAGTTCTCGAAGCGCTAAGCTTTACGAAATCAGAAAAGGCCGTCCTTCGGGGCGGCCTTTTTTTTGACGTTGCAGGGCCAAACTTATCGCTTTAAGAAATCTGCACGGACTGGAGGGGGATTTCCAATGTTTGCAAAGCTGCTTTCTGCACCAATCGCATATCTGGGTATTGCTGGTTCGGTGACTGCCGCACCCACCTGTAACACCCAACACGGCATGACGGCGGTTGACCTCTCCCAGCCCATAACAACAATCCACACGCTCAGTGGCAAGTCTGGCACTGAAGCCTTCAAAGTGATCGGTGTTAAAACTATCGCCCGCTATTATGATTGGCCGGAGGATGGCGTCATAAGTTGCCGCGTACTTCTGCCCAAGGAATCAGATGCCATCATTGCGGCTGGCCTTAATATTGTTAGCGTATTCCAAAATGGCAATGATGATCCTGAAACATTCATTGACCGCAGCCGTGGCAAACTTGATGCCAGCCGCGCCATTAAACTAGCCCGCGCCAATGGCCAGCCCGCAGGTTCAGCGATTTATTTCGCTGTTGATGGTGTCGATCAAACGATCAAAGATTCGGTTTTTGAATATGCCGTGAACAAGGGCGGCGTTGTATCCCAAGCCCGCAAGCACCGCTTGCTATCCGCTGATTCTTCATTCCGCAAACACATCAAATTCTATGAGCGCTATCGGCTCTACTACAATAATGTATTCCGCAAGCCTTCAGCAGAAATTCACGCACGCGATATTTTGCCTTTCGTGGAACATTATTTTCGCGAGGCTAAGGCTACCCTAAATGGTGCATACAAAATAGGCGCCTATGGCAGCGGTGCCACTTGCGCATACTTGCAGAAAAAGGGCCTCGTTGATTATTGCTGGTTAGCCATGTCCACAGGCTGGCCCGGTTTCAAAGAGCAAATCGCCAGCGGCAAATGGAACCTCGCGCAACAGCGCACGACCTTCTGCAAGAACTGGAAATATGAAAACCGCGAGACCGTACATTTTGATTTTAACAAAGTGAA
>JANLPA010000176.1:0-16033 GCA_031366855.1 Hyphomicrobiales bacterium
AATGCTCAAGGCGAACCTGTTGGCACCCGTATTTTCGGACCAGTGCCTCGTGAATTGCGCGGCAAAAACCAAATGAAGATTATTTCCTTGGCACCGGAGGTGCTGTGATGCCAGTTAAGTTTAAAATCAAGAAAGGCGATAAGGTTATTGTTATCGCTGGCAAAGACAAAGGCAAGCAGGGCGATGTGATGCAGATCATCACAGACGAAAACCGCGCCGTTGTTTCAGGTGTTAATATTGCCAAGCGCCACACAAAGGCACAAGGCGCAAATGAAGGCGGCATTATCGACAAGGTGATGCCAATTCATATTTCAAATTTGGCGCTGATCGATCCTAAGGATGGAAAAGCGACCCGCGTAGGTTACAAGACGCTTGACGGCGGCAAAAAAGTCCGCGTTGCCAAGCGCACAGGAGCGACGATAGATGGCTGACGAAGAGAAAAAGGCTAAGGCACCCGCCAAAGCTAAGAAAAAGGAAGCGACGACCGATTCAGGTCCGGTTGCTAACGCTAACGCCGGCTTGCCAGAAGGCTATATTGCTCGCCTGCAAACACATTATAACGATGTTGTTCGCCCCGAGATGATTAAGCAGTTTGGCTATCAGAACGTGATGCAAGTTCCACGTCTCACCAAGATTGTGTTGAACATGGGCGTTGGCGAAGCCACTCAAGATTCAAAGCTAGTCACTGTTGCCGCTGGTGAATTGCAAAAGATTGCTGGTCAGAAGGTTGTTATCACCAAGACCAAGAAAGCTATTGCGCAATTCAAGATCCGTGAAAATCTTGCGATTGGTGCGAAGGTAACTTTGCGCAAGACTCGCATGTATGAGTTCCTCGATCGTCTAGTGACTGTTGCTATGCCGCGTATCCGAGATTTCCGTGGTCTTACTGATCGCAGCTTTGATGGCAATGGCAACTTTGCTTTGGGCATCAAAGAACATTTGATTTTCCCTGAAATCGATTACGATAAGATCGATCGGATCTGGGGCCTTGACGTGGTTGTTTGCACAACCGCCAAGACCGACGCTGAAGCGCTTGCGCTTCTCACATTGTTTAATTTCCCATTCCGTAAACGCCAACAACAGGCGGCTGCGTAATGATGAACACAGCTAAGATTTGAGGACGTTCCATGGCAAAAACGAGCTCCATTAACCGCAACGATAAGCGTCGTGCATTGTCCAAGCGTTTCGACGCAAAGCGCAAGCGCCTGAAGGCCGTTGTGATGAAGAAGGACACGCCGATGGAAGAGCGTTTCGCAGCAGCGTTGAAACTGGCAGAAATGCCACGCAACTCTGCCAAGAACCGCATCCGCAACCGCTGCGAAATTACTGGGCGTCCGCGCTCATATTATCGCAAAACCAAATTGTCACGAATTGCTATGCGTGAAATGGCCAACCAGGGTTTGATCCCCGGCATGGTTAAGTCGAGCTGGTAAGGAGAGTAGCGATGAGCAATACAGATCCTATCAGCGACATGCTGACCCGCATCCGCAACGCACACATGCGGAGCAAGAATAAGGTTTCCATTCCAACCTCCAAGCTGCGCGAGCATGTTTTGGAAGTTCTGCAAAAGGAAGGCTATATTCGTGGTTTCGCCGTGATCGAAAAAGACGGTAAGTCTGAGATCGAAGTGGAATTGAAATATTTTGATGGAGCTCCGGTCATTAAGGAAATCCAACGCGTATCTAAACCAGGCCGCCGCGTTTACGCTTCGGTTGCAACACTTCCATCCGTATTCAACGGGCTGGGCATTTCCATCCTCTCAACACCCAAGGGTGTGATGAGCGATCAGGAAGCCCGTGCCCAGAATGTGGGCGGCGAAGTGCTGTGCACAGTATTCTGAGGTAGAAACCATGTCTCGTATTGGCAAAAAAGTAGTTCCCGTTCCGGCAGGCGTCACCGCCTCCATCAATGGGCAACAGGTCAGCGTAAAGGGTCCTAAGGGCGAATTGAAGCAAGTTCTCAACGAATTTGTTTTGGTGAAAATGCAAGAAGACGGCATCAAGGTTGATCCTAAGGATCAAACCAAGTTGGCCCGCTCAAGCTGGGGTCTGTCTCGCACTCTCGTGTCAAACATGGTGGTGGGTGTAACAACCGGCTATGCAAAGACTCTCGAAATCAACGGTGTTGGTTATCGCGCGGCTTTGAATGGCAAAGTGTTGCAACTTAACCTTGGTTATAGCCACGATGTGAACTATGCAGTTCCAGATGGAATCGAAATTAAGGTGCCAAAGCCCACGGAAATCGTGATCAGCGGCATTGATAAACAGCGCGTTGGCCAAGTGGCTGCCGAAATCCGCGAATATCGTGGGCCTGAGCCTTACAAGGGCAAAGGTGTTAAATACGCTGGTGAAAAAATCTTCCGCAAGGAAGGCAAGAAGAAGTAACGGAACAAGACAATGGCACAGAAATTATCAGCACTTAAGCTCCGCACTGCTCGTGTCCGCAAGGCATTGGCAAAGCGCGAGAATGGGCGGCCCCGTCTTTCGGTGTTCCGTTCTAGCAAGAACATTTATGCTCAGATCATCGATGATGTTAAGGGCGTAACAGTAGCAGCGGCTTCCACTTTGGAAGAAGGCTTCGTGAAAGCGAAGAAGACCGGTGCAGACAAAGCTGCAGCAGAAGCGATTGGCAAGTTGATTGCCGAACGAGATGTTAAAGCGGGCATCAAAGATGTGGTGTTCGAACGCGGCGGTTATATCTACCACGGGCGTGTAAAGGCTTTGGCCGATGCAGCGCGCGCTGGTGGACTTCAGTTTTAATTTTTATAGGACGACAGGCTTAGCAAATGGCTAAAGAACGCTCCGAACGCAAAGACAACCGCGAAGAAAAAGACAGCGAGTTTACCGACAAGCTGGTCCACATCAACCGCGTTGCAAAAGTAGTAAAAGGCGGTAAGCGCTTTGGTTTCGCAGCCCTCGTGGTTGTGGGCGACCAAAAGGGCCGCGTAGGTTTTGGCCACGGCAAAGCCCGTGAAGTTCCAGAAGCTGTGCGCAAAGCCACAGAAGCAGCAAAACGCACTTTGATTCGCGTACCTTTGAAAGAAGGCCGCACACTTCACCACGACATTGATGGTCGTTGGGGTGCTGGCAAAGTTACACTTCGTACAGCTCCTGCAGGTACTGGCGTTATTGCTGGTGGCCCAATGCGCGCTGTGTTTGAATCGGTTGGCATGGCCGACGTTGTTGCGAAATCTCGCGGTTCGTCGAACCCATACAACATGGTTCGTGCAACATTTGAAGCGTTGAAAAAGCAAACCTCCCCACGCTCGGTTGCAAGCCGTCGCGGCAAGAAGGTGAGCGACATTCTGAAGAACCGTACAACTGAAGTTGTTTCGGACTAAAGGACTAGATTATTATGGCAAAAGCACCTGCAAAAACTGTTACACTTGAGCAATTTGCGAGTCCGCAGCGTCGCCCCGGCGATCAACGTGCGACTTTGATTGGCTTGAAGCTTAACCGCATTCGTCGTCAATCGACTTTGGTTGACACACCAGCACTCCGTGGCATGATTGCCAAGGTTGCTCACATGGTTCGCGTAGTCGAATAATATCTAAGGAAATACGATTATGAAACTCAATGAGATTGCCGATAATCCCGGCGCCCGCAAAGACCGCAAGCGCATTGGCCGTGGTTTGGGTTCAGGCACAGGTAAAACTGGTGGTCGCGGTGGTAAGGGTCAAACTGCTCGTAAGGGCGGTGCTAAGCCGGGCTTTGAAGGCGGTCAAATGCCTATCTATCGTCGTTTGCCAAAGCGCGGCTTTAACAAGCCAAACCAAGTTGAATATAACGCTGTGAATTTGGCCCGTGTTGCAATTGCTGTTGAAGCCAAAAAATTGGATGTTAAAAATCCGGTTACGGCTGAAGCACTTTTTGCTGCTGGGGTAATCTCTAAATTGGCGGCAGGCGGTGTGCGCTTGATTGGCAATGCTGAGTTGAAGTCTGCACTTAAGTTTGAAGTGTTTTATGCGTCAAAGGGTGCCACTGCATCCGTTGAAAAAGCTGGCGGAAGTGTTAAAATTTCCCGCGTGGTTGAAGAAGTTAAAGCGCACGGTTGATGGTTCTTGGGCGAGCCCCCATATAGGGGCCTGACACAAGATACGAGGACGAAACATGGCATCGGCAGCTGAACAACTCGCGGCAAATATAAATTTCAGTGCGCTGACCAAGTCAGAAGATCTGAAGAACCGACTTTGGTTCACGCTGGGTGCGCTCATCGTCTATCGTCTCGGTTCTTACATTCCAATTCCCGGAATTGATACGCTTGCTGCGGCAAAGTTTGCGGCAACCAATGCTTCTGGCATTTTGGGCTGGGTGAATAATATGGCTGGCGGCGCACTTGGCCGCTTGGCGATTTTTGCACTCAACATTATGCCTTACATTTCGGCTTCGATTATTATGCAGCTGATGACAACCGTCTCGCCGCATTTGGAAGCCTTGAAAAAAGAGGGCGAATCGGGCCGCAAGAAAATCAATCAATATACGCGTTACGGCACGGTGTTCCTTGCTGCATTGCAGGCCTTTGGTATTGCCAAAGGACTGCAGGCTCAGCCTGGTATTGTGCTTGACCCAGGGCCATTTTTTATTGCGACTGCGGTTATC
The DNA here is from genome assembly GCA_031366855.1 of Hyphomicrobiales bacterium. Classification (GTDB taxonomy): domain Bacteria; phylum Pseudomonadota; class Alphaproteobacteria; order Rhizobiales; family Aestuariivirgaceae; genus Aestuariivirga. Next base: position 4,599 of record JANLPA010000176.1, read on the forward strand.
ACGCTGACAGGCGGCACTGTGTTTCTTATGTGGCTTGGTGAGCAAATAACGGCGCGCGGTATTGGTAACGGTACATCGCTGATTATTTTCTCTGGTATTGTTGCGAACTTGCCTTCTGGCATTGCGGCTTTGCTTGAGCTTTCGCGCAAGGGTTTAATGTCGCCATTTTTGGTGATTGGCATTTTGGTTATGGCCATTGCGGTTGTCGCCTTCATTGTGTTCTTTGAGCGGGCGCAACGGCGTTTGCTCATTCAATATCCAAAGCGCCAAGTGGGCATGCGCGTGAGCCAAGCTGAAAGTTCACATCTTCCATTGAAGCTCAATACAGCCGGCGTTATTCCACCTATTTTCGCATCATCACTTTTGCTGTTGCCTTTGACAGTTGCAAATTTCTCAGCTGGTTCAGGCCCTGATTGGTTGCAGCAAATTACGGCTCTGCTGGGCCATGGTAAACCGCTTTATCTGTTGATGTACGCATTGCTCATCGTGTTCTTCTGCTTCTTCTACACGTCGATTATGTTCAATCCGAAGGAAACGGCTGAGAACTTAAAAAAGTCGGGTGGGTTTATTTTGGGCATTCGTCCGGGTGAACAGACAGCTGAATTTATTGATCGCATTCTAACTCGGATTACTGTTCTCGGTGCGCTTTACATCGTCATCATCTGTCTCATTCCTGAACTTCTGGTTGGCTATTCAGGCATTCCATTTTATTTCGGCGGCACATCATTGCTGATTGTTGTGAGTGTGACGCTTGATACGGTTTCGCAAATCCAAGGCCATATGCTTTCGCAGCAATATGAAAAGCTGATGAAGAAGGCGAACTTGCGTGGTGGGCGGAAATGAATCTGATTCTTCTCGGTCCGCCGGGTGCTGGCAAAGGCACCCAGGCTAAGATTCTTGAAGAACTGCACGGATTCAAACAACTCTCAACCGGTGATATGTTGCGGGCAGCGGTTGCTGCTGGCACCGAACAGGGTCTGAAGGCCAAGGCCATTATGGACCGTGGTGATTTGGTTTCTGATGATGTTGTTATTGGTATCGTTTCAGACAGGCTTGATCAGCCAGACGTAAAAAAGGGCGTGGTGTTTGATGGTTTTCCACGCACACCTGCACAGGCAAATGCGCTTGATCGGCTTTTGGCAAGTAAAGGTCAAAAACTGAACGCTGTGATTGAAATGAAAGTGGACGATGAAGCGCTGGTGAAGCGAATCGTTGGCCGTTACACCTGCGCCAAATGTGGCAAAGGTTACCATGAAGAATTTGCCAAGCCTAAGAAAGCTGGCATTTGCGATGTGTGTGGCTCAACCGAGTTCACCCGCCGCGCAGACGACAATGAGAAGACGGTGCGTGACCGGCTTCAAGTTTACAACACGCAAACGGCTCCGTTGGTGGCTTATTACCACGGGCAGGGCAATTTGCATGTGATTGACGGCATGGCCTACATTGCGGATGTTACCCGCGAAGTTGAGGCTGTGATTAGCTTGCTCTAGCAATTGGCGCGAATTCTTTTCGACCGCATAAATATGCGGTCGGAATGCGCGCTGAGGCTTAGAATTTCCACACTCTTTGGGTTGACGCGCTTGCGATTCCACTCTAAGGACACGGCAATTCTCAGTCGCAAGACAGGCTGACTTGGGGGAGGGTGCTTCTCCGGGTGCGGCCTTGCGCCTTTGGTGCAGAGTCTAAGACAAAAGAAACGAAATTTTCCCAAAGGCGCAAGCTTTTGTAATTATTAGGAGATTACCTGTGGCCCGTATTGCTGGCGTAAACATTCCGACTGGTAAGCGCGTAGAAATCGCGCTCCGCTACATCAATGGCATTGGGCCTGTTAATTCCAAGGTCATCTGTGCTGAAGTTAAGATTCCAGCTTCCAAGCGTGTGAATGAACTTTCAGATGCTGAGATTTTGGCGATCCGCGAAATCATTGATCGTGATTACACAGTGGAAGGCGATCTTCGCCGCGAAATTTCCATGAACATTAAACGCCTGACAGATTTGGGTTGCTACCGTGGTTTGCGTCACCGCAAGGGTCTGCCGGTTCGTGGTCAACGTACACACACCAACGCCCGCACCCGCAAGGGTCCGGCTAAAGCCATTGCTGGCAAGAAGAAGTGAGGCTAGACAAAAATGGCTAAAGATGCAGGGCGTACACGCCGTAAAGAACGTAAAAATGTGTCATCAGGTGTGGTGCATGTGAATTCATCGTTCAACAACACAACAATCACCATCACTGATGTGCAAGGCAACACGATTTGCTGGGCATCTGCTGGCAAAATGGGTTTTAAGGGTTCACGCAAGTCAACGCCTTATGCTGCTCAGTTGGCTGGCGAACAAGTTGCTAAGGCTGCCATCGAAAATGGTATGCGCACTGTAGAAGTGGAAGTAACTGGTCCAGGTTCAGGCCGTGAGTCAGCACTTCGTGCGCTTCAGGCTGCTGGCCTGCAAGTGACTTCGATTCGCGATATTACTCCAATCCCACACAACGGCTGCCGCCCACCAAAGAAGCGCCGCATCTAGCGATTTCACTGTGGCGCGGATCATCTGGATGTGCGCCACCAAAATATAACCGACATTTGAAAAGCGACGGCGCTTTTCGGAGGCTAACGGGAACATGAACATGCAGGTCAATCAAAAGAACTGGCAAGAACTTATTCGTCCAAGCAAGATTGATATTCAATCGGGCAAAGACAAGAAGCGTATGGCAACTGTGGTTGCTGAACCTTTGGAGCGCGGCTTCGGCACAACGCTGGGCAACGCGCTTCGCCGCATTCTTTTGTCGTCGCTTCAAGGTGCTGCTGTAACGGCAGTTCAAATCGACGGCGTGTTGCATGAGTTCTCATCCATTGCTGGTGTGCGTGAAGACGTGACCGACATGATTATGAACATCAAGGAAATTGCTTTCGTAATGCACGCTGAAGGCCCAAAGCGCCTGACGCTGAAGAAAGAAGGCCCAGGTGTTGTGCGCGCAAGCGACATTCAACAATCAGCCGATGTTCAAATTTTGAATCCTGACCATGTGATCTGCACATTGGATCAAGGTGCTGAACTTCGCATCGAATTCACAATTAACAATGGCAAGGGCTATGTGCCTGCTGAGCGCAATCGTGCTGAAGATGCACCAATTGGCCTTATCCCAGTTGACTCAATCTATTCACCCGTGCGCCGTGTTTCATTCCGTGTTGAAAACACACGCGAAGGTCAGATCCTTGACTATGACAAGTTGATCATGACTGTTGAGACCAATGGTGCCGTGACCCCAGAAGATGCGGTGGCTTATGCTGCGCGTATTCTGCAAGACCAAATTTCAGTGTTCATCAATTTCAGCGAACCATCGACTGCGGTTGTTGAAGAAGTGCGTTCGGAACTTCCGTTCAATGCTGCACTTCTCAAGAAAGTTGATGAGCTTGAACTTTCAGTGCGCTCAGCAAATTGCTTGAAGAACGACAACATTGTTTACATAGGTGATCTCATTCAGAAATCAGAAGCTGAAATGTTGCGCACACCAAACTTTGGCCGCAAGTCGCTCAATGAAATTAAAGAAGTGTTGGCTCAGATGGGCTTGCACCTCGGCATGGAAGTTACCAATTGGCCGCCAGAAAATATTGATGAGCTGGCCAAGAAAATGGAAAGCCACTACTAAGAAATTTTTGGCCGCTAAGGTGGCCACGTTAGAAGGAGAGTTATTATGCATCATGGTTTTAAAGGTCGTCGCTTTAACCGCACGTCTGAGCATCGCAAGGCAATGTTCATGAACATGGCTGTTGCTTTGATCAAGCATGAGCAGATTGTTACAACTTTGCCAAAGGCAAAGGATTTGCGCCCGGTTGTTGAAAAGCTGATTACATTGGCAAAGCAAGGCACGCTGCATGCGCGCCGCCAAGCCGTTTCACAAATTCAAGATGAAACCCAAGCCAAGAAGCTGTTTGATGTTTTAGCTGCCCGTTACAAGGACCGTCAAGGCGGTTATATCCGCGTTATGAAAGCAGGCTTCCGCCATGGTGATAACGCGCCAGTTGCGGTGATTGAATTTGTTGATCGTGACGTAACAGCCAAGGGCAAAGATTCAGGCCCAGTTATTGTTAAGGACGAGCCAGAAGCTGTAGCTGCTTAAGGGTTAGGAATTGAGATTTTAAAAAGCAGGCTTCGGCCTGCTTTTTTGTTTGGGTAATTCATCCTAAAAATTGTCATCCCCGCACTTGTTGCGGGGAACCATGTCCAATTCAAATGAAGTGCTTGTTGAAAGATGGGTTGCCGGAACAAGTCCGGCAATGACAATAAAATAGAGCCGTAAAGTTGATCTAAACCGTCAGAACTTCCTCAACGGCCACGATCTCATGCCCGCCGTAGCCGTTGAATTTTGTCAGTGTAGAAATACCATAAGCACCCAAAGTTCCGAACTCAATATAATCGCCTTCGCGCAAATCTTCGTTCAAATCCAAACGGTGAGGCAGCACATCCAAAGGATCGCAGGTTGGGCCGAAAACTTTCCAGCTTTTTGATAATGTTTCCACTTCCTTGCCATCGCGGATTACGCGCATGGGCGGCTTTAGTTCTGGCACTTGCATATATTCCATCAAGCCGCCGTAAACGCCATCATTGATGAATATATCATCGCCATCCGTGCACACCAATTTCACTTTTGTAAGAAGCGACATGCAATTTGCCACCATGCCACGGCCGGGTTCGCACTCCAATTTGGGGCGATTGGCGGGGCTGAAATATTTATCTGCGGCATCATCAATGATTCGGAAGAACACTTCAGGTTCTGGCGCCGTGGAGAGCATGTAATTGGCTGGGAAGCCGCCGCCAACATTTAGTTTTATCACTTTCACCTCTGCCTGCTTGGCAATGCGGGCCGCTGCCTCGATGTGGCGCACATAGACTTGCGGCTCTTTGCTTTGTGAACCAGGGTGGAAGGTGAGAACACATTTGTAGCCAAGGGCATGGGCCTGTTTCAAAAGCTCCACGCAAATATGTTCAGGTGCGCCAAATTTTGTTGAGAAATCATGTGCCGAAGAACCACGATCACGCGGCAGTACGAAGCGCACAGCAATTTCAACCTCGCTGTCCTTGCCAATAATGTCGACGATTTTTTGCAGTTCTTCGCGGCAATCCACCACGAAGCGTTTGCAATTGTAGATTCGGTAAGCATCTTCAATTTCGCGGCGCGATTTAACTGGGTTGTGATAATGAAAATGCGCTGTTGGAGAAATCTCACGCACCAGTTTCATTTCATGTACTGAAGCCACATCCCAAGAGGTAATTCCATTTGCTGCCAAAGAGCGAATAACCTCCACACTTGGATTAGACTTCACCGCAAAGGTGACGAGGCCTGGAAAGTTTTTGGTGAATTGATGCGCGCGCGCGGCCAAAGCCGAGGCAGAAAAACAAAACACCGGTTCATCAGGTTGCAGTAAGGCTGAAACTGCTGCGGCATCGGAGGGGAGGGCGTTAGCAAGCTTAGGCTTTATGGCAGCTGATGTGTGCATTGTGTTTCTCCTGATTCTTGCGCTCCACGATGCGCGCAATCAATGTCGGGATAAAGACTGCTATATGTTGCGAACTGCTACGAGCTCCGTCATAATGACGTTAGAATATACAAATCGACGAAAACCATGTTGACCGCCAAAGATGAAGACTTGATTGCACTTTTGAAGCTGGATGCGCGCGAGCCTGTGGCTTCGCTGGCGCGCAAGCTTGGCGTGTCGCGCACAACTGTGCAGGACCGATTGCGGCGCTTGGAAGAGCGGGGGATTATTGCTGGCTATATGGTAAAGATTTCCAGTGATCAATCGGCGCGTGGCATTTCTGCCATGGTGATGATTTCTGCCGAGCCGCGGCGGCAGGTTGATGTAGCCAAAGCAGTGAGTAAAATGACGTCAGTGCAATCGCTACACACTGTGAGCGGCAAGTTTGATTTGATGGCTTTGATTAAAACTTCGACATCTGAAGATATGGACAAGATCATCGATCAGATTGGTGTTATCTCTGGTGTTGATGGCATTGAGACGGCGGTCATTTTATCGACAAAAGTTGATCGCAGATAGAACGTATAACGGAGTTATTTTAATGCGAATTTTGGTTTTAGTTTTGGCGCTGCTTGCAAGTCCGGCACTGGCGGAGAATCGCTTTGTGCCGCAGAGCAAGCAAGAGATCACTATGTCGTTTGCACCGCTGGTGAAACGCACTGCTCCTGCCGTAGTGAATGTCTATGCCAAAACCGTGGTGCAACAGCCGCAAGGCAACAGCCCATTTGATGATCCGTTTTTCAAAAAGTTCTTTGGTCTTGAAGGCCAAGCTGGCCGCCCGCGTGAACGGGTGGGAAGTTCGCTTGGCTCGGGTGTGATTGTCGATTCATCCGGCATCATTGTCACCAATAATCATGTGATTAAAAACGGCACAGACATTCGCGTGGCCTTGGCTGATAAGCGCGAATTTGCAGCAAAGATCTTGCTGGCCGATGAGCGCACCGATTTAGCAGTGCTCAAAATAGATGTGCGCGATGAAGATTTGCCTTCGCTTAGTTTGGCCAATTCAGACAACCTTGAAATTGGCGATTTGGTATTGGCCATCGGCAACCCCTTCGTTGTTGGTCAAACGGTGACCAGCGGAATTATTTCGGCGCTCGCCCGCACCAGTGTGGGCATTAGCGATTATCAGTTTTTCATTCAGACTGATGCTGCCATTAATCCTGGCAATTCCGGCGGTGCCTTGGTGAATATGCACGGCGATTTAATCGGCATTAACTCGGCGATCTATTCAAAATCAGGTGGCTCAGTTGGCATTGGGTTTTCGATTCCGGCCAACATGGTGGCCACAGTTTTGCAAGCGGCAGAGGCTGGAACGCAAATCGTGCGCCCTTGGCTTGGGGCGAATTTTCAAGACGTGACGCCAGACATTGCAGACTCGCTTGGCTTTGCGCGGCCTGAGGGGGCGTTGATTGTTGATATCTATCCACAGAGTCCTCTAGGCCAAGCAGGCTTGCGGCGCGGCGATGTGATTGTGGCGATTGACGGGAAGACTTTGGAGAATGCGCGTGAACTTGGCTATCTAATTGCTACAACGCATGTGGGCGATACAAAGTTTATTGAATATCGCCGCGGTGCTGGTTCACGGCAAGCCACTGTTAAATTGATTGCGGCACCTGAAACCATAAAGCGGCAGGACACTTTGATTAGCGGTGAAACGCCCTTGGCTGGGTTGCTTGTCGCTAATCTTTCGCCTGCTGTTGCTGATGAAGTTGACCTGCCGTTTAATGCGCTTGGTGTTGTGGCATTGGATGTGAAGCAGGGGCCAGCGCAGCAGTTTTTTCGGAAAGGCGATATTATTCTTGACGTGAATGGTGCGGCGATTGATTCAGTCAATACTTTGCGTGGGATTTTACAACAATCGCCGAGCCGTTGGGTGATTGGCTTTCAGCGCGGTGGCCGCAAAGCTTATTTGCGGCTCGGCTGATGTCATCATTATTTGATGCAGGTGGAGTGACGAAGGAGGGGCCACGGCCCCTGGCTGATCGGTTGCGGCCAACCAAATTATCCGACGTTGTGGGCCAAGACCATTTGGTGGGGCCGCAAGGTTCGCTCACGCGCATGTTGGCTTCGGGGCGCATTCCATCAATCATATTGTGGGGGCCGCCCGGCACTGGCAAAACCACCATCGCGCGATTGCTCGCTGGCGAAACCGGGTTGGTGTTTGAACAAATGTCGGCGATATTCTCTGGCGTTGCCGATTTGAAGAAGGCATTTGAACAAGCCAAAATGCGGCGAGAGCAGGGGCGGGCTACACTGCTCTTTGTGGACGAGATTCATCGCTTCAACAAATCGCAGCAGGATTCATTTTTGCCTTATGTGGAAAATGGTACAATCACTTTGGTGGGGGCCACCACGGAAAACCCATCATTTGAACTGAACGGTGCTTTGCTATCTCGCGCACAAGTTTTGGTGTTGGATCGTTTGGAGCCAGAATTCCTCAGCGCACTGATCAACCGTGCCGAGATTTATGAGAAGCGCAAACTGCCGGTGGATGATGATGCGCGCGCGGCGCTGATCAACATGGCTGATGGCGATGGGCGATACTTTTTGAATTTGGTGGAAGAGATTTTTGCGGTTGTGCCTGAAGGTGCTGCCCCATTGGATTCGGAGGCATTAGGCAAAGCTGTTTCCAAACGCTTGCCGCTTTATGACAAGGCGGCTGACGGACATTACAACTTGATTTCCGCGTTGCATAAATCGGTGCGCGGGTCTGACCCCGATGCCGCACTCTATTATCTGGCACGGATGCTGACAGCTGGTGAAGATCCGCTGTTCCTCGCGCGGCGCATTGTGCGCATGGCGATTGAAGATGTGGGGCTTGCTGATCCCGAAGCCGTGAAGCAAGCGCTGGCAGCAAAAGACACTTATGATTTTCTTGGTTCACCCGAAGGCGAATTAGCGTTGGCGCAAGCCGTGGTTTATGTGGCCACTGCGCCAAAATCAAATGCCATAACTGTTGCGTTTGGAAACGCTACGCGTCGCGCTAAAGAAACTGGGTCGCTTGCACCGCCAAAAATTATTCTCAACGCGCCAACCAAGCTGATGAAAGATCAGGACTATGGCAGCGGCTATCAATATGACCATGATGAACCGGATGCTTTTTCTGGCCAGAATTATTTTCCGCCTGAAATGGGGCGCGAGAAATATTATGCTCCGGTTGAACGTGGCTTTGAGCGCGATGTGAAAAAGCGTTTGGAATTTTGGGCAAAACTGAGAAAGGAGCGCAACACATGATTAGAGTCGGCATTGGTGGGTGGACTTATGAGCCGTGGCGCGGGTTGTTTTATCCTGAGAAATTATCTCAGGCCAAAGAGCTGTCTTACGCCAGCAGGCAGGTGACTTCGATTGAAGTGAACGGCACGTTTTACAGCACCTTCAAGCCGCACACATTTCGCAAATGGACCGATGAGACGCCGGATGATTTTATCTTCTCGCTCAAAGCGCCGCGCTTTGCCGTGAACCGCCGCGTGCTGTCTGAAGCGGGGCCATCGATGGCCAAGTTTTTTGAAAGTGGCGTGAGCGAACTCAAATCCAAGCTCGGCCCCATTCTCTGGCAGTTCGCCCACACCAAGAAATATGATGCGGCTGATATCGCGGGTTTCCTCGCGCTGCTGCCGCGGGACTATGACGGCGTGAAGCTTCGCCATGTGCTGGAGGTGCGGCATGAAACATTCCTCAACGCCGAATTTGTTGCGCAAGCGCGCGCCGCGAATGTGGCTGTAGTTCTAGCCGACAGTGCAAAATATCCGCTGTTGGCTGATGTGACTTCTGACTTTGTGTATCTGCGTTTGCAGGACACTCAGGCTGAAATTGCGACGGGCTATAGTGCTGTCGCTCTGAAGCGCTGGACCAAACTTGCAAGAGCCTGGGAGCAGGGCGAAGAACCGAAAGAGCTTCCGCGCACTGCCGCTGAACCCGCACCAAAAAAGCCCCGCGACGTGTTTGTCTATTTCATCGCAGGAGCTAAAGAGCGAAACCCCGCTGCGGCTGCGGCGATGCTTAAGTTGCTGTCGCCTTAATGAATCTGAACCTACCGGACTAATTGATGAAACTTACAAAAATTGGATTGCTGGTTGTCGGCGTGCTCATAACTTTGGTGGGCTTGATCTGGATGGGGCAGGGTGCTGGCTATATTCACTATCCACCAACAAGTTTCATGATCGACCAAAGCCCATGGATTTGGCGCGGAGGTTTGGTCGTCGTGCTGGGCCTGATTGGGGTTGTGGTTTCGCGCAGGATGTGAGGGGAGAGCATGCCTTTAAGTGGGGTGTCACCGAAATATGAGTTTGCATTCCGGCCTTCGCCAGAATGACTGAATTTTTGAAAGTGCTGTAGCGCCGTTAAGATGAATCCTCGCGCAGCGCATCCCAAGCGAGTCCATGGCATTCTTGCAGAACAAAATCCACTTCGGCTTTTGGTTTTACGCGAAAACCCGGCGGCGGGCCGGGGCGCAGGGGAGAGGTGAATTTGGGTTTCTCCATCACTTTGCGCCGTTGCTGCCAGCGCGCCATACGCTGCGCATGATGCGGAATTGTTTCGAGTGCTTGAGCAACAGCCGCCAATCTGCGGCTCAGTTGGCTCGTACTTGTGTTGACTGCTAATTCCTCCGGTCGTCGCTGGACCATTTTGTCAAACGGATTAAAGGGATTGCTCGCATAGGTTTTGACATAAACGAAAAGTGGATTTTCGAATTCGATGAAATCAAATTTCTTTCGTGTGTCAAATAAACGGAAAGACATGCGGTCAGACTTTTTGCTCGCAATCTTTGGCCCCTTGGATCTCGCACGTTTAGGGGTGAGTTTCACAACCAGTCCACGCGCTGCAATCACAATCAAGCGTCGTAAAGCTGATTCTGTAGGGCGCAACAGGCGCTCAGCCGCCAGATAAAGGCCATGAGGCAACCGCTCCAGCGTGCCGCCCGCGGCCAACCCAAGCAAAGCAAAAATCTCCGCCAAAATGCGGGTGAGTGCTAAGCGGTTTGTCTCAACGGCCCTGGCCCAGTCCATAGTCAAATCTCTCCTTGGCATCGACATAGAACGAATAGGGAACGAATGTCAAGTCCCCTCACCCTCCCACTCGCTGACGCTCGCGGGCCCCAACCCTCTCCCCGATGGGGAGAGGGAATTAGATGTGCCCTTACTTTCCCTCGCCCCGGAGGGGAGAGGGTTGGGGCCTATTGCTCTTGCAATGGGAGGGTGAGGGGCAAGGTTGAGTTAAGTGGGGTGTGACTGAAACTTTGATGATGATGAGTGCTCACCCGTTGAACGATGGTTCCTCGCAACAAGTTCGGCGGATGACAGATTGTGGGTACAGTTGAGATCAATGTCACCTTATCAAATATTTTAAGGCTTGAGGAGGCCACCATGATAGTCCAATTGATAAGCTAAAGCACCATCCACTCTAATGAATTCAATACCACTAAAACGAGAGACGCTGCCTTGTGAGGTGATTTTGTAATTGTTGAATTCAAAATTATCGAGCAATCGCCCTTGGGCGTGGGGCAGTGAAAGCGCAGTTTTCAAAGTGTTGCCCGCTTGAATAGGTGTGATGAGATCGGGCCGCAGGATATAACCGTAGTAATTCATAGCCCAAATAGGTTCTGCGTTCAGCCAAACTACTTCCTGGCCAATAAAATCTGTGCCACCGAAATAAGAGTCACGATAGGCGTAGGGTTGAGCATCGAAAGTCAAATCATGTGAGCCTTGACGGCTGGGTAAGACTTGTGATCCCGAGCCTACATAGGTGGCTTTCTTAGCGGCAACGATGAATGCAAGCAGGTTTTGTAACATCACTCACTCCGCCGCCTCTTTCCTCGGCCTTCTGAGCACGTCCTTCAAATACTGCCCGGTATAGCTCTTCGCCACTTTGGCCACATCCTCCGGCGTGCCCACGGCCACAATCTCG
>JANLPA010000147.1:0-14955 GCA_031366855.1 Hyphomicrobiales bacterium
CCCCTTCTCCCCTTGAGGGAGAAGGTGCCCGAAGGGCGGATGAGGGGAGAAGGAAGATTAGCGGGTTAGTTTTTTATCAATTGCAATAAACACCAGCGCCAAAACAATAAACGATGCCGCCAGCGCCGCAATGTTTGCGATCATCCGCGTCGCATCAAGTTGGGTGGGATCGAGGAACCAGTAGGCATACCAGCCGTCGCCCGCTCCGCGTATCAGAGCGTAAATGCAATAGGCCACGGGGGCGATAATGGTCCATCCGGCGTCGCGCCAATGCAATGCGCCATGTTCAGAGCCCAACCACGCAGCCACAAACAACAATGGCGTTGCATCATGTAACAGATGATCAGCGACGGCTTGCCAGCCTGTGGGTTGCCATGTGGAGCGCAGGGCTACGGAATAGACAACTCCTACAAAGGCAATGGCTGAGACTGTGGCCAAGCGGCTTACCGCGCTTGGTTTTATAAAAATCATTGCAGAGGCGATAAGGCCCACTGCAATGTTCGATAAAATTGTGAAAAATCCGAAGAAACGCCAGATGGCCGCCAGCACTGTGGCACCTTCAGAGGTCATCTTTCCGATGATGAGATAAAGCTGCAACAGCAAGGCTGCCCATGCTGTTATGGCAGTTATGAAAGAAATGCTTCGGCGCAGATTCATTGCAACAGTTTACACCTTCTCCCGTGAGAGGAGAAGGAGGGCTTTCGCATCTGCGCAATATCGAAACTGATTCAGCCCAAGTGTTAACATGACTCCGCCGCCATTTCTGTTATGCTCAGCCTCGTTTAACAAGGTCTGGTGAGGTTGATATGAAACATCATTTAAGACGAGTCTTGGCGTTAAGCGCCATGATCTTATTTTCGAATTTGGCAATTGCCGGTGCGCCTCTTAAGGGCGTTGACGTGAAGCTTGGTAAAAATCCAGGTGGAACCCCAGCCGCGCGCACCACAACCGATAGCAAAGGGAATTTTGACTTCGGGGTGTTGCCGCAAGGTAGCTATAGTGTGATCATCAAATTTATTGTGAAGTCTTCGCCCAACGCGGTAGTGATGGTTGTGCATGGAGCTGTGGGTGGCGATAAGAAATCGTCAACGTCACTGGCCAGAAAGAATGGAACGATCATATCTGCCAATCGGGTTGTGCAAAATGTACTGACCTTCACCGCAGATGGCATTCATTCGGTAACGGGAAATATCACAGCAGCAGATTGATAGAATTGCTGGCGGTTTGACTCGTATCCACCTTCTCCCACAGGGAGAGAAGGTGGACAAGAATTGTTTATGCTTCAGCGCGTCTTGGGCCTTTGTAGCCACCTGCTGGACGGCTATCGCCGCGTTTTCCGGCGAAGCTGCCGCCGGGTTTGCGGTTGCGGTTCATGCTATCGCCCTTGGGTTTGAACCAAGGTTTGTTGGGATTTTCGGGGCGTACATCAGCTTTTGGTTTTGCCTTCTGATACATGATGGAGGGCACACCAGCCAGTGGGGTCCATTTAGACCCTTCTGGCATTTCGCGCTTTTGGGGTGCGCGCTTTTCAGCAACGTGGGTTTGTTCAGCGCGTTGTTCATGGGCTGGCTTGTTTTTGAAATCAGCTTGGCCACGGTGGAATCTGCCACCTTGGGGTTTGCCACCTTGTGGTTTGGTTGAACGGCCATTTGGTCTGCGCGCTTCGCTTTCCTCTGGTTTCAAAACAGCTTTGCCTAAAGCGTGCTGCACCACGGGAACTGTTTGGCGAATTGTCTTTTCAATATCGCGCAGCAATGAACGTTCATCACCGGCACAAAATGCAATCGCCACACCTTCAGCGCCTGCACGCGCGGTGCGGCCAATGCGATGAACATAGGATTCTGGCACATGCGGCAGATCGAAATTGATCACATGCGAAACACCGTCCACGTCAATGCCGCGCGCGGCAATGTCGGTTGCCACCAGCACAAGAATCTTGCCAGCTTTAAATCCGGCCAACGCCTTCTCGCGGTTGGGTTGGCTCTTATTGCCATGAATGGCGGCGGCGGTGTAATTCGCACCTGTCAGACTTTTCACAACTTTGTCAGCGCCATGCTTGGTGCGGGTGAACACAAGGGTTCTGGTCATATTATTGTCTTTGAGCAGTTCATTCAAAAGTGCAGGCTTATTGCCCTGCTCAACATGAATGACCGATTGATTCACACGTTCGGTCGTGGTTGCAGCCGGAGCCACCTCAACGCGCACAGGATCAGTGAGCAATCCTGAAGCGAGGTTTGAAATTTCCTTCGGCATGGTGGCCGAGAAGAACAGGTTCTGGCGGTTCTTCGGCAACATGCCAGTGATTTTGCGAATGGCGTGGATGAAGCCCAGATCAAGCATTTGATCCACTTCATCAAGCACAAAAATTTCCACTTTTGAAAGTGTCACAGCGCGGCGTTCAATAAGATCGACCAAGCGGCCGGGTGTTGCAACCAGAACATCAACACCACCACGCAGAATTTCCATCTGCTTGCCAAGCGAAGTTCCGCCGAACACAATAGCGCGAGAAAGTTTCATATATTTGCCGTAAGTTTTAAAGCTCTCGCCAATTTGAGCGGCAAGCTCACGCGTTGGCGACAGGATCAAAGCACGGCAGGTGCCTTTGGCCGGGCGTTCAGCATGTTTGGCTAAACGGTCTAAGATTGGCAGAGCGAAAGCTGCGGTTTTGCCGGTGCCGGTTTGGGCAATGCCGAGCAAATCCTTGCCTTCCATCAATGGTGGAATGGCGCGGGCTTGAATGGGGGTTGGTTTGTCATAACCTTCAGCGGCAATAGCCTTCAAAAGAAGTTCGTTTAAATTTAGTTCGGTGAATGAATTCACAAGTTTTTCCAATGTCGGAGCAATGGGGAAAGCGCCTACCATGTCCGACAGAGCATGCGTGACAATTCACGCATCAGCTCGGGCTGGCGCTTAAACTCCCCTACGTGAAAGGATTGTTCGGGATATTCGCTCCAGCTAGAACGGCTGCATCAAATGCGCCTCACGTATTCTTCGAGGCTGGCTTGCGATGGGCTCCACATAGTTATGTTGCAGTGCAATGTCAATCGAAACTTGGGAAAGCCTTAATAGATGGGATTCTAAACTTGGCGCATGAGTGATGAAGTCCGTCAATTTGGTTTGGCCGCTGATGCAACCTTGGTGGCAGTGGCTTGGTTGCGGGCGCTGAAATCTGAGCGGCGCATGGCAGCCAAAACTTTGGAAGCCTATGCGCATGATCTTCAGCAGTTTGGAAAATTTATGGCTGAACATTTAGGGATTGCTCCAGATGTGAACGCACTTTCCGGTTTAGCAGCAACTGATTTTCGCAGCTTTATGGCCAAGCGCCGTTCACAGGGGTTGGAGAACCGTTCCCTGGCGAGGACTATGTCGGCGATACGCTCGTTCTTTCGCCATGCCGAGCGGTCCGGCGATTTTAAATGTGCAGCGCTTGGCGTGGTTCGCGCGCCGAAGATTTCCCATTCCGTGCCACGGCCTTTGCCCGAAGCTTCAGCGCGGGCGGTGGCTGCGGCTGATGTGTTTGAGCATGATGAGCCATGGGTGAAGGCGCGCGATGCTGCGGTGCTCACGTTACTCTATGCGTGTGGGCTTCGTATTTCTGAAGCGCTGAGCCTCACTGTGAAGCAGGCGCAGAACAATCCGCTCGTGGTGCTAGGCAAGGGCGGCAAGACCCGCATTGTGCCTGTGGTTTCTGTTGCGCAAGATGCGATAGCCACTTACCTCAAACTTTGTCCAATGGCCTTAGCGCCGAACGAACCGTTGTTTCGTGGCGTAAAGGGCGGAGCACTCAGCCCTCGCATTATTCAACTACTTATGGAGCGGATGCGCGGGGCTTTAAACTTGCCTGATTCAGCAACGCCACATGCGTTGCGCCATTCTTTCGCATCGCATCTTTTAGGCAATGGCGCTGATCTTCGCGTGATTCAAGATTTGCTTGGTCATGCCAGTTTGTCGAGCACGCAAATTTATACCGAAGTCAATCGCACCCATTTACTTGAGCAATATCGCAAGGCATTCTCTCGTTAATGCCTGTGATCGAAAAAATTACACCGAACGACGTTCTGCCACGCCACACTGATGTTGTGGTGATTGGCGCTGGCATTGCAGGCATTTGCACTGCGCTGGAATTGGCCGAGCGTGGGCTTTCTGTTGTGGTGCTTGAAAAAGGTGAAGTGGCCGCTGAACAATCCAGCCGCAATTGGGGTTGGTGTCGTCAGATGGGGCGCGACCCTAGAGAGATTCCACTGATCTTAGAATCGTTGAACCTGTGGCGCGGCATGAACGCCCGTGTGAATGCGGAGACAGGTTTTAGAACATGTGGCATAGCTTATGTGGCCGACAGTGAAAGCGAAATGGTAAAGTATGAGCAGTGGTTAAACAATTATGCCAAGCCCATTGGCATAGATTCGCGGTTGATCAACAGCGATGAGGTTGCGAAGCTTTTGCCGGGTTCAACAGTGAAGCGCGTTGGCGCACTCTATACGCCTTCGGATGCACGAGCAGAACCTTTTCTCGCGGTGCCAGCCATGGCGCGGGCGTTGCAAAAATTAGGTGGAAAGATTTTCACCTCTTGTGCTGCGCGTGGACTTGAAACATCTGCTGGGCAAGTGAGTGCTGTGGTGACGGAGCGGGGTGTTATTAAGTGTTCGCGTGTTGTGCTTGCGGGCGGTTTTTGGTCGCGCCGGTTTTTACACAATATGGGAATTTCATTTCCGCAATTGGGTGTGCTTGGTTCGGTGATGAGAACTGCACCACTTGATGCTGGAATCACCACCAGTTTTTCGGCTGGCAAATGTACGGCCCGTAAACGCCTGGATGGTGGCTACACGGTCACTCATAATTTCGTTTCCGTTGCCGATGTTGTTCCCGATAGCTTCAGACTGTTTTTTGATTTTCTGCCAGTTTTCAAATTGGATTGGCGGGGCTTACGCTTGCGCTTTGGCAAACGCTTTTTTGAAGAAGCTAAATTAGCACGGAATTGGGCGCTTGATCAGATCTCGCCCTTTGAGCAGGTGCGTATTCTCGATCCTGAACCCGCCAAGTGGATTTTGGATGAGGCGGCAGCCGAAATTAAAAAAGTCTTTCCGGCTTTTGCGAAGATGCAAGTTGCTGAAACATGGGGCGGGGTGATTGATGCCACACCTGATGCGGTGCCGGTGATTGGTGCAATTGCAAAAGTGCCGGGGCTATTTATGGCCTCAGGCTTTTCAGGCCACGGCTTTGGCTTGGGGCCGGGGGCTGGCAAATTGATGGCGCAAATAATATTGGGCGAAACCCCGTGCGTTGATGCGCAACCCTTCCGTTTTGAGCGGTTCAGCGATGGCAGCAGGCCTCGCCCCACAACGGGGCTTTAGCTTATTAAGCTGCAAGCCCAATATGTTCCATGGCCCGTGTTACAGTGTCGAGTAATTCCTGCGGTTGCACGGGCTTGCGCATGAACTCAAACACTTTGAGATCGGCAGCACGAAGCTGGGTAGAGCGTTCAACATCCGCTGTCACCATCACGTAAGCTGCTTTCGATCCCATAATTTGGAGAGTTTCGACCACATCCAAACCGTTCTTCACACTGCCCAAACGGAAATCAAACAGGCCCATGGCGAAGGTTTGATCGACCGCAAACTCAACGGCACTTTCCGGATCAGCAAAGCCTTTCACCTTATAGCCACAATCGGCCAAAAGTTCGGCAACGCTGGTGAGCAAATCGACGTCATCGTCGAGGATTAGAATATCGATATCTTTTTTTACGGCGGTCATCTGTAGTCCCCTTTGCCTGACTATGGCAGAGAATGATTGCAGGGGGCTTAAGTGAATTGCTAAAGCTTCAGCAGTGAAAATCAGAGTTTGTTAACTGTGAATGGCACGGGCTGATACAGCCATGGCTGCTTCCTTCAGCGCTTCTGACAGGGTGGGGTGGGCATGGCAGGTGCGGGCCAAGTCTTCGGCCGACCCGCCAAACTCCATCAACACTGCAACCTCGTGAATAAGTTCACCTGCTTGCGCGCCAACGATGTGGCAACCCAGAACTTTATCGGTTTTAGCATCTGCGAGAATTTTTACAAAGCCATCGGTGGTTTGATTGGCTTTGGCGCGGCCATTGGCGATGAACAGGAATTTTCCGGCTTTGTAGGCAATGCCAGCGGCTTTGAGTTCATCTTCAGTTTTGCCAACGGAGGCCACTTCAGGCGATGTGTAAACCACGCCAGGAATCACATCATAATTCACATGACCGGCTTGGCCTGCGAGCAATTCAGCCAGAGCAACACCTTCATCCTCAGCCTTGTGGGCCAGCATCGGCCCTTTGATCACATCGCCGATTGCGTAAACATTAGCGAGCGAGGTGTTGTAATGATCGCCCACCTCAATGCGGCCACGCTGGTCACGCTTGATGCCAACTTCATCGCAGCCCAGACCATCAGTGTAAGCGTTGCGGCCGATGGCCACGAGCAAAACGTCAGCAGTCATTGATTCAGCAGCACCACCCGCAGCAGGTTCTATAGTGAAACTTACATTGGCATCATTTGCCTTAGCCCCAGTCACTTTGCTCGAGAGCTTGAAGGTGAGGCCCTGCTTTTCAAGCAAACGCTGCAAGGCTTTGGCCGCATCAAAATCCATGCCCGGTAAAATGCGATCGAGATATTCGATGACTGTTACTTTTGAACCCAGCCGCGCATAGACTGAACCCAATTCAAGGCCGATGACTCCTGCACCAATGATGGTGAGAGTCTTTGGAACTTCTTTGAGTTCAAGCGCACCAGTGGATGACACGATGCGTTGCTTATCAATGTCAACGCCTTTGAGTTTGGCCACATCAGAGCCTGTGGCGATGATGATATTCTTGCTTTCAACAATCTGGCCCGCAACTTCAACTTTGCCAGCGCCCAGAATTTTTCCGGTGCCCCTGATCACATCCACTTTGTTTTTCTTCAGCAGAAAATCAATGCCCTTGGTATTGCCATCAATGGCCTCTTGCTTGAAGGCCATCATCTTGGGAAAATCAATCTTGGTTTCGGCAATAATGCCCATCTTGGCAAAGCTGTGCTGGCTTTCGGCATAGAGTTCAGAGGCGTGAAGCAGGGCTTTGGAGGGAATGCAGCCCACATTCAAACAGGTGCCACCATGCGTGGCGCGTTTTTCAACAACGGCAACTTTCAAACCAAGTTGGCTTGCACGTATGGCGCACACATAACCGCCGGGGCCGGTGCCGATAATGGTGATGTCGTAGGTCATGGTCTAATATCCTTTATGTTCCTCACCCTGAGGTGCCTTGCGCTTCGCAAGGCCTCGAAGAGTGCCACGCGTGGGATGCTTCGAGGCTCGCGAAGAGCTCGCACCTCAGCATGAGGGAGTTAGAGATCCAACAAGGCGCGTTGTGGGTCTTCAAGTGTTTCTTTCACGCGCACCAAGAATGTTACAGCTTCTTTGCCATCGACAATGCGGTGATCATAGCTGAGGGCCAAATACATCATAGGTCGAATAACCACTTGGCCATTCATGGCAATGGGGCGTTCTTGAATTTTGTGCATCCCTAAAATGCCCGACTGTGGTGCGTTTAAAATTGGTGTGCTCATCAGCGAACCATAAATACCGCCGTTGGAAATGGTGAAAGTGCCGCCTTGCATATCGGCAATTTGCAATTGGCCATCGCGGGCTTTTTTCCCGTAAGCCGCAATGGTTTTTTCGATGCCACTGAATGACAACATATCGGCATCGCGCAGCACCGGAACCACAAGACCCTTATCGGTGCCCACGGCCACGCCCACATGATAATAATTTTTATAAACCATGTCTTCGCCATCAATCTCGGCGTTCACGGCGGGCACATCTTTCAAAGCTTGGATACAGGCCTTAACGAAGAAGCTCATAAAGCCCAGTTTCACGCCATGCTTTTTTTCAAACACATCTTTATATTGATTGCGCATGGCCATCACGTTGGTCATGTCCACTTCATTGAAAGTGGTGAGCATGGCGGCGGTGTTTTGGGCATCCTTTAAACGGCGTGCAATAGTTTGGCGCAGCCTCGACATTTTTACGCGCTCTTCGGAGCCGCCTGAAACGCGCGGTGCTGATGGCGCTGGTGCAGGTGCCGCTGGTTTTTCCAGAGTCGCAATCACATCACCTTTGGTAATGCGACCATCTTTGCCGGAGCCCGGAATTTCTGCTGGATTCAAATTATTTTCAACTACGGCTTTGCGCACAGCTGGTGACAAAGGAGTTTCAGCAGCTTTGGCTGGCGCTGGTGCAGATGCAACAGAGGCCGCAGCTTTTGGCGCTTCAGCACCGCCTACACCCTCAGCAATTGAACCCAGCAATGCGCCAATTACAACCGTGGTTCCAGATGCAGCATTGATTTTTTCAAGCTTGCCAGATGCTGGGGCGGGGACTTCGACAGTCACTTTATCAGTTTCAAGCTCCACCAAAGGTTCATCCACTTTCACAAAGTCGCCTTCGTTTTTGAACCATTTGGCAATGGTGGCTTCAGTGACCGATTCACCCAAAGTTGGCACGCGAATATCTTTGCTCATTTTTATTTTCCTTACGCCATCGCTTCGTCGAGGAAGGCTTTGAGTTCTTTCAGGTGGCGGCTCATTAAGCCTGTGGCGGTGGAGGCGGATGCGGCTCTTCCCACATAACGGGGCCTCGGATTTTTAACTTTAATGAAATCCAACACGCGCTCTAAATTGGCTTGCGCGAAAGACCATGCACCCATGTTCAAGGGCTCTTCTTGGCACCAGACAAATTCGGCTTTGGGGAAGCGCGCCAATTCTTGCGCCAAGGCTTTGTGGGGCCATGGATACAACTGCTCAACACGCAGCAAATAAATATCATTAGACCCACGCTTTTCGCGCTCTTCATAAAGATCATAATAAACTTTGCCGGTGCACAAAATGACACGGCGGATTTTATCATCTTTCACGAGCCTAATTTTTTCGCTCTTCAAAAACTCTGCATCGTCCCAAAGCAGACGGTGGAAGGTGGATTGCTCACCCATTTCTTCCAAAGTTGAAACACAACGCTTGTGCCGCAATAAAGATTTTGGCGTCATAATAATCAGGGGTTTACGAATCTCGCGCTTCAATTGGCGGCGCAAAATGTGGAAATAATTTGCAGGCGTAGAGCAGTTTGCCACTTGCATATTGTCTTCTGCACAAAGTTGCAAAAAGCGTTCAAGCTTGGCCGATGAATGCTCAGGCCCCTGGCCTTCATAACCATGCGGCAGCAGGCACACGAGGCCAGACATGCGGAGCCATTTACGTTCAGCTGAAGAAATGAACTGATCGAAAATCACTTGCGCGCCATTGGCAAAATCACCGAATTGCGCTTCCCACAACACGAGCGCGTTCGGTTCGGCCAGCGAATAGCCATATTCAAAACCAAGCACAGCTTCTTCCGAGAGCATGGAGTTTATGACTTCAATTTTCGTCTGTTGCTCTTTCACCAAATGATTGAGCGGAGTGTAACGTTTTTCAGTCACTTGATCGACCAACACGGCATGGCGCTGCGAAAAGGTGCCGCGTTGCACATCTTGGCCAGAGAGGCGGATTTTATAACCCTCCTGCAGCAGCGTGCCATATGCCAAGCTTTCGGCCGAGGCCCAATCAATGCCCGCACCATCTTCAATCATCTTGCGCCGCGCATCTAAAACGCGTGTCATAGTCTTATGGGGCGTGAAAGATTTTGGCAGCTTGGTAAGTTTGAGGCCCATTTCTTTGAGCTTCTCAATCGGATAGCCTGTCTGGCCACGCCTTGCATCATCTTGATCGGCTGCGGCCTTCATGCCCGCCCAACGGCCATCCAGCCAATCGGCTTTATTGGCTTTATAATCAGTGGCCACTGAAAGTGCATCGTCAAGGTTCTTGCGATAGGCCGCTTTCATCTCCTCAAATTCAGGCTCGGTAATGGTGCCATCAGCAATCAGGCGTGCGCCATAAAGCGCGACCACATTTTGGTGGGTGCCAATTTTTTTATACATGAGCGGTTGGGTGAAGCTTGGCTCATCGGTTTCATTATGGCCAAAGCGGCGATAACAGAACATGTCGATCACCACCGGCTTTTTAAATTTCTGGCGGAACTCCATCGCCACTTTGGCGGCAAAGACCACAGCTTCAGGATCGTCTCCATTGGCGTGAAAGATAGGTGCTTCAATCATCTTGGCAACGTCACTTGGATAAGGCGAAGAGCGCGCCCAGAGGGGCGATGTGGTGAAGCCAATTTGATTGTTGACGATGAAATGGATGGAGCCGCCTGACCTGTGCCCCTTCAATCCCGAAAGGCCAAAGCATTCCGCAATCACACCTTGGCCTGCAAAGGCCGCATCACCATGGATAAGAAGCGGGAGTACCGTGGTGCGTTCTTTATCGCCTTTTTGATCCTGCTTGGCCCGCGCCTTGCCCAGAACCACAGGATCAACAATTTCCAGATGTGATGGATTGGCCGTGAGCGACAGGTGCACCGTGTTGCCATCAAACACCCGGTCAGAGGAGGAGCCTAAATGATATTTCACATCACCTGAACCTTCCACATCATCTGGTGTGGATGAGCCGCCTTGGAATTCATGAAAGATGGCAGAGAAAGGTTTGGACATCACGTTGGCTAAAACATTCAAGCGCCCACGGTGGGCCATGCCGAACACAATGTCGGTCACACCCAATTGGCCACCGCGCTTGATGATTTGTTCTAAGGCAGGGATCATCGATTCACCGCCATCCAAGCCAAAGCGTTTGGTGCCCACATATTTCACATTGAGGAAGCTCTCAAAACCTTCGGACTCAATCAACTTATTGAGAATGGCTTTCTTGCCTTCTTTGGTGAAAGTGATTTCCTTGTCAGGGCCTTCAATGCGCTCTTGCACCCAGGCTTTTTGGTCTGGGTCGGTGATGTGCATGAACTCCACACCCAGTGTGCCGCAATAGGTGCGGCGCAGAATATCCGTGATCTGGCGGATGGTGCCTTTTTCAATGCCCAACACATTGTCGAGAAAAATCACGCGGTCTAAATCTTCAGGGCCAAAACCGTAAGATGCTGGGTCAAGTTCTGGGTGTTGTAATGGACCTTTGAGGTGCAGGGGATCAAGGTCTGCTGCCAAATGGCCCCGCATGCGGTAAGCACGGATCATCATTAAAGCGCGGACGGAATCCAAGGTGGCTTTGCGCACATCTTCGGCCACCACTGGGGGCGCTGCTGGTGCGGCAACGGCCGCTGTTCTAGAGCGGGCTTCAATTTTGGGCGCCAAGGTTTTTTCGTAAAGTGCCCAGTTGCCATCGAGAGCGGCTGTCAGTTCATCGGAGGGCTTGGGTGGCCAATCGGCACGTTGCCATGAGGGACCTTGGCTGGGTTCATCTTCGCCAAAAAGAGCATATGAGTTTTCAAATGCCGCCTGCGGGTCTGGTTTATTCATCGTGCCGTCCTTCAGTTCCGTCCGGCTTACAGCGCAATCGCTGTCATGCCGGTGGGCGCAATCGCCCGTGTTACCAATTGGAAGTTCTAGATTCTAAATAAGACTAATTTGTTACTTGTGCAATGCCTTCAACAGAGTCTCACCTAAAAGTGCGGGCGAATCGGAAACAAAAATGCCAGCCCGCTTCATAGCTTCCACTTTGGAGCCTGCGTCGCCCTTACCACCCGAAATAATGGCACCCGCATGGCCCATGCGCCGACCTGGAGGGGCAGTGCGGCCAGCGATGAAGCCCGCCATTGGTTTTTTAATTTTGTTGGTGCGAATGAATTCGGCCGCATCTTCTTCGGCTGAGCCGCCAATTTCACCGATCATAATGATCGACTTGGTTTCTTCGTCGGCCAAGAACATTTCCAGCATATCAATGAACTCAGTGCCCTTCACCGGGTCACCACCAATGCCCACCGCCGTGGTTTGGCCAAGACCAGCGCGGGTGGTTTGGAACACCGCTTCATAAGTCAAAGTGCCAGAGCGCGAGACAATGCCCACAGTTCCTTTTTTGAAAATGTTACCGGGCATAATGCCGATTTTGCATTCATCAGGGGTGAGAACGCCGGGGCAGTTTGGTCCGATGAGGCGCGATTTGGAGCCTGAGAGGGCGCGCTTCACCTTCACCATGTCGAGAACTGGAATGCCTTCGGTGATCGCGATGATCAACGGAATTTCCGCATCAATGGCTTCAAGGATTGCGTCGGCTGCGAAGGGAGGTGGCACATAGATAACCGAGGCATCAGCGCCCGTAGTTTCACGCGCTTCCATCACGGTGTTGAAAACCGGAATGCCGATATGCGAGGTGCCACCTTTGCCGGGGGTAACGCCGCCCACCATCTTGGTGCCATATTTTATGGCCTGCTCAGTGTGGAATGTGCCCGCTTCACCGGTGAGGCCTTGGCAGATGACTTTGGTGTTTTTGGTGACGAGGATGGACATTAAATAATTTCCTTGGAAATATTTCTTTTAATTGTCATCGCCGGATTTATTCCGGCGACCCATGGTGCAACATATTCGGTGCCAAAGCTTGTGGCGTGGGTTGCCGGAACAAGTCCGGCAATGACAGTAAGGAGAGGCGTGAAATTCAAATCAAACAACATTATTTTTTCTTTGCGAGAAGATTTTTGATGGCCTCAAGTTCATTCAACATTTTTTTGAGTAACAACTGACTGTCTTCGGCCATAACTTTTGAGAACTCTCGCTGTTCATCATATAGCTGTTTTGTTTTGCCGATGTGATTTGCATAGTTTTTCTCTTGCCGCTTCATTACCCATGTCAGGAAGACCAATACGCCAACAATTAACGCCAATGAGTACAGCACAGTATTACTGAATAACTGGTCCATCAAGCAGCGTCCTTCACGGCCTTCACAATCTTCTGTGCAGCATCGTTCAAATCATCGGCGGGCAGAACATTGAGGCCAGAGTCGGTGATGATCTTTTTGCCCAATTCCACATTGGTGCCTTCCAAGCGCACCACCAGCGGAACTTTCAGGCCCACATCACGCACGGCGGCAACCACACCTTCGGCGATCACATCGCATTTCATGATACCACCGAAGATGTTAACGAGAATGCCTTTCACGCGTGGATCGGCAGTGATGATCTTGAATGCGGCTGTTACTTTTTCTTTGGTAGCACCTCCGCCCACATCGAGGAAGTTGGCGGGTTCTGCGCCGTAAAGCTTGATAATGTCCATGGTGGCCATCGCCAAACCAGCGCCATTCACCATGCAGCCGATGGAGCCATCTAAGGCCACATAAGAAAGATCATATTTCGAGGCTTCAATTTCCTTGGGGTCTTCTTCGGTCAAATCACGCAAGGCCACAATATCGGGATGGCGCATCAAAGAATTGGAATCGAAGTTTACTTTGGCATCCAAACAAATTAGTTGATTGTCTTTGCTTACAACCAGTGGATTAATTTCGAGCAGACTCATATCGGTTTCAATGAAGGCTTTATACAGCTGGCCCATCATCTTGCCGCATTGTTTGCCAAGATCACCTTCCAGCTTCAGAGCATTGGCGATGCGACGACCCACATAAGGCTGATAGCCTGCCGCAGGATCCACATGAATGGTGATGATTTTTTCGGGCGTATTATGCGCCACGTCTTCAATGCTCATACCGCCTTCGGTGGAGGCGATGAAGGCCACGTTTGACGTTTCACGGTCCACCAACATTGAGAGATAAAGTTCACGCGCAATGGCGGTGCCTTCTTCGATGTAAAGACGCTGCACCAGCTTGCCTTCGGGGCCAGTTTGCGGAGTCACCAAAGTCATGCCCAGAATGCGCGTGGCTTCGGTTTTCACATCGGCGATGGATTTTACCACCTTCACACCGCCACCAAGCCCGCGCCCACCAGCGTGTATTTGCGCCTTCACCACCCACACAGGGCCGGGTTGGGCTTCGGCGGCTTTTACCGCTTCGTCAACTGTGAAAGCCGCCGTGCCTTTGCCGGTGATCACGCCAAATTTGCGAAGGAGTTCCTTAGCTTGATATTCGTGGATGTTCATTATGCAAGTTCCGGAGCAAGAGTTTTTGCAGCAACCATCAAACCATGAACGGCATCAACCGATTTTTGGAATCCGGCTTTTTCTTCGGCGTTTAATTGCACTTCAACAATGCGCTCCACGCCTTTGTCGCCAATCACAATCGGCACACCAACATAGGTGCCACTCACGCCATATTGGCCGGTGAGATGAGCGGCACAGGGCAGCACACGTTTGAAATCTTTGAGGTAGCTTTCAGCCATGGCAATGGCCGATGAGGCTGGCGCGTAATAAGCTGAACCGGTTTTCAACAAGCCAACAATTTCAGCACCACCATCACGGGTGCGTTGAACAATCTGGTCGATTTTTTCTTGTGTGCTCCAACCCATCTTGATGAGATCAGGAACTGGAATGCCAGCCACTGTGGAATAACGTGTGAGCGGCACCATGGTGTCACCATGCCCACCCATCACAAAAGCGTTCACATCTTTGACGGACACTTTAAATTCTTCAGCCAGAAAATGTTGAAAGCGCGCCGAGTCCAAAACGCCTGCCATACCGATCAGCATATGTGTGGGCAAACCAGAGAATTTTTGCAAAGCCCACACCATCACATCAAGTGGATTGGTGATGCAGATCACGAAAGCATTTGGCGCGTGAGCCTTAAGGCCTTCACCAACTGACTTCATCACTTTGAGGTTGATGCCAACCAGATCATCGCGGCTCATGCCGGGTTTGCGTGGCACACCTGCGGTTACGATGCACACATCAGCACCGGCAATAGCTTCATAAGAATTGGTACCGGAAAGTTTGGCATCAAAGCCTTCAACGCCGCCTGATTGGCTGAGATCAAGCGCTTTTCCTTGTGGCAAGCCTTCAGCAATATCGAAAATTACAATGTCACCTAATTCTTTGAGTGCTGCAAGGTGGGCCAAAGTGCCCCCGATCATACCGCCGCCAATCAAAGCAATTTTCTTCCGTGCCATCGTTCAGTCCCTCGTGTTTTGTCGCGAAATTTTGGCCTT
>JANLPA010000150.1:0-47060 GCA_031366855.1 Hyphomicrobiales bacterium
CCCGATACCGGCAACGGCAACCGTGGTAACTGGTTGTGGGCATGGTCTTTGGCCATTCCAGCTGGCACACAGAAAGCCGATGCTGCACAGAAGTTCGTAGGCTGGGCAACGTCCAAGCATTATACTGAATTGGTAGCTGCAAAAGAAGGTTGGGCCAATGTTCCTCCAGGCACACGCACATCGCTCTATGCAAACCCAGAATATGCCAAAGTGCCATTTGCAAAAATGACTCTTGATGCAATTCTGTCAGTGAACTCAGCGCAGCCATCTTCACAACCAACGCCATACAGCGGCGCGCAGTGGATTGCTATTCCGGAATTTGCGGACCTTGGTACCACTGTCAGTCAAATTTTCGCAGCCGCTCTCTCTGGCGAAAAGACAGTTGATGAAGCATTGGTTGAAGCACAAGACGCTTCAACTCGCGTAATGACAAAAGCTGGTTACATCAAGTAACCTTTCCTCCCATGGAGTATGGCTGCCCGGTCTCAAAACTGGGCAGCCATGTCCGGAGCATATTAAAAACTTCAAGTGATAGGTGATCATCATGGCCACGCAACAAACGCGCGCGCTAGGCAAATTAGCAGTTGCACCGTCTGTTATGGCCTTGTTCTTGTGGATGATCGTGCCTCTGGCAATGACCATCTATTTTTCGTTTCTGCGCTATAACTTGCTGGATCCGAACTACGCTTGTTCAATCATGCATCCCGGCCAATTGTTTGATGACGCCAACCGCTGTCTCGCAGGCTGGAGCAACTATACCTATTTTTTAACCGACCCCGCATTTTTCCGCGCCATGGGCAATTCACTTAAACTCGTTGGCTGGGTGCTTGGCATCAGTGTGGTTTTCGGAACCCTTTTGGCTTTGCTGCTTGACCAAGCCTTTTATGGTCAAAGCGTTGTTCGCTTGATGATGATCGCACCATTCCTCGTCATGCCCACAGTTTCCGCTTTAGTGTGGAAGAATATGATGCTCAATCCAGTGTCTGGCATGTTCGCTTATCTCTTTAAATCTGTCGGCCTCGAACCGATTGATTGGTTCGCCCACCACCCGCTCATCGCTGTTGTTATTATGGTTTCATGGCAGTGGGTGCCCTTTGCCACTTTGATTTTGCTGACATCGTTGCAATCACTGGATGGCGAGCAAAAAGAAGCAGCCGAAATGGATGGCACGCCGCCCTTGTCTTTCTTCTGGTACATCATACTGCCCCATCTCATACGCCCGATGACTGTTGTGATTCTCATTGAAACCATTTTCCTGCTCAACATATTTGCTGAAATCTATGTATCTGGCACCGCTGGCACCGCAGGTAACTTGCCGTTCCTTGTCTTTCAATATGGTTTGATCGCCAATGATATTGGTGGCGCGTCAGCAGGTGGTATCATCGCCGTAATCCTCGCTAACATCGTTGCCTTCTTCCTGATGCGGATGATTGGCAAGAACTTGGACGCATAATCATGGCCCGCAAAGTTTCAACCAACCGGAAATTATTGATTACCGCTTTGGCATGGGCCATTGGTCTGCTGGTCTTCTTCCCCATTTTTTGGACCGTCCTGACCAGCTTTAAAACTGAAAGAGAAGCCATCCTCTTGCCGCCGAAGTTTTTCAACTTCGAATGGACAACTGAAAATTATGGCATTGTTCAAGAGCGCTCCGATTATCTGCGCTTTGCCATGAACTCAGTTTATCTTGCACTGGGTTCAACATTATTTGCCTTGCTAATTGCCATCCCCTCGGCTTGGGCCATGGCCTTTGCGCCAGGAAAACGCACCAAGGATTTGTTGATGTGGATGCTCTCCACCAAGATGATGCCACCTGTCGGCGCTCTTATTCCTATCTATTTGATCTTCCGCGATTTCCATTTGCTGGATACGCGCTTTGGCATCATCACGGTTCTGATGTTGCTCAACCTGCCGATTATCATTTGGATGCTCTATACTTATTTCAAAGAAATTCCGGGTGAAATTCTTGAAGCCTCACGCATGGACGGTGCATCACTGGTCAAAGAATTGATTTATGTTCTCACGCCAATGGCCCTTCCAGGAATTGCATCTACGCTTTTGCTGAACATAATTTTAGCTTGGAATGAAGCGTTCTGGACCTTGGCATTGACCACGAAAGACGCGGCCCCTCTGACTCAATTTATTGCCAGCTATTCTGCACCCGAAGGCCTGTTCTGGGCCAAGCTCTCGGCGGCTTCAACGATGGCAATCGCACCAATCCTCGTGCTCGGCTGGTTTGCGCAAAAGCAACTTGTTCGTGGCCTCACATTCGGAGCTGTAAAATAATGGGAACGATCTCACTCAAAAAAGTTCACAAAGCCTTTGGTGCTACGGTCATTATCCCAAGTGCCGATCTTGATATCAAGAATGGCGAGTTCGTGGTCTTCGTTGGCCCATCGGGTTGCGGCAAATCTACGCTTTTGCGCATGATCGCAGGCTTGGAAGATTTAACCTCCGGTCAAATTTTCATTGATGGCAAAGACGTCTCCGAAACGCCACCCTCCAAGCGTGGGCTATCCATGGTGTTCCAATCCTATGCGCTTTATCCGCATATGAGTGTGCGCAACAACATTGCCTTCGGCCTGAAAATGGCTGGCGAAAGCAAAGAGATGATTGACGGCAAAGTGGCCAAAGCCGCAGCCACGCTTAATCTAACAGACTATCTTGATCGCAAACCGGGCCAACTTTCCGGCGGCCAGCGCCAGCGCGTTGCCATTGGCCGCGCCATTGTGCGTCAGCCAGAAGGTTTCTTGTTTGATGAGCCGTTGTCAAATCTTGATGCAGCACTTCGCGTGAACATGCGCATCTTCATCATGCAGCTCCACCAAGATCTGGGCACCACCATGATCTATGTGACCCATGATCAAGTGGAAGCCATGACCATGGCAGATCGTATCGTGGTTTTGAACCGTGGCAACATTGAACAAGTGGGTTCGCCCCTTGAACTTTATAACAATCCCAATTCAGTTTTTGTGGCTGGCTTCATCGGTTCGCCGAAAATGAATTTCGTAGAAAACAATACTATAGGTGTTCGCCCCGAACATATTGAAGTGTCAGATAAGAAGGGTGACTGGGAAGGCAAAGTTCTGCTGAGCGAACATTTGGGCTCCGACACGTTTTTGCATGTTGATGCTGGTGCGCGGGGCCGCATCACGGTTCGCGCCTCTGGAGAAACCACTTTGGCTCCTGGAACAAACGTGTGGTTGACCCCTGATAAATCTCGCATTCACCGCTTTGATAAAGAAGGCAAGGCGATCCGCAAATGAGGTTGAAGGGAAAAGTCGCAATCATCACAGGCAGTGCCCGTGGCATTGGTCGTGGCTTTGCTGAGGCCTATGTTCGCGAAGGTGCCAAGGTTGCTATTGCCGATATCAATTTGGCAGCTGCCGAAGCCTGCGCCAAAGAAATTGGTCCACAAGCTTTTGCCGTTCATATGGATGTTTCGAAATTAGCATCGATCACCAAGGCCGTTGATGAAGTTGTGGCCAAAGCCGGTCACATTGATATTCTGGTCAATAATGCCGCCTTGTTTGATATGGCCCCCATCGTGGATATCACCGAAGCCAGTTACAATAAGCTGTTCTCCATCAATGTGTATGGCGTGTTGTTCACCATGCAAGCTGTGGCCAAGCATATGATTGCCCGAGGCACAGGTGGCAAGATTATTAACATGGCTAGCCAAGCGGGTAGGCGCGGCGAAGCTTTGGTCGGCGTCTATTGCGCCACCAAAGCCACCGTCATCAGCCTCACGCAATCAGCAGGACTCAATCTTATTCAGCACGGCATTAATGTGAATGCCATGGCACCCGGCGTTGTTGAGGGGGAGCATTGGGATCACGTCGATGCCATGTTTGCAAAATATGAAAACCGCCCTCTTGGCGAAAAAAAGAAAATTGTCGGCGAAAGCGTTCCCATTGGCCGCATGGCAACTCCTAAAGATTTAGAAGGCATGGCCATTTTTTTGGCCAGTAGTGAAAGCGATTACATCGTCTCACAAACCTATAATGTGGATGGCGGACAATGGATGAGTTAAAACTATCTCTGGCAAATTTGCCAGAGATTGCCAAAAAAATTCCAGTGCCCAGCTATGCGCGTGCTTCCCTGAGCCAAGGCATTATGCATTTTGGCGTTGGCAATTTTCATCGCGCCCATTTGGCCGTTTATTTGGATGATCTTTTCAACAAAGGTTCCGATCATGATTGGGCGTTGGTTGGTGCGGGCGTCATGCCCTCTGATGAAGCCATGCGCCAAAGAATGGCCGCTCAAGATTATTTGACCACTGTTGTCGAACAAGATAATGATCTCAGCACGGCCCATGTCACCGGCCCGATGGTTGATTTTGTGTCCCCTAATGATAAGCCCGCCATGATGGCAAGACTGTGCGATCCGTCAATTCGCATTGTCTCTCTTACCATCACTGAAGGCGGATATTTTATTGATCCTGCCACCGGAAAATTCAATCCTGCCCACCCCGCCATTGCCCATGACGGCGCCAATCCACATGAACCCGCCACCGTGTTTGGCTTCATCGTCGCGGGCCTCGCCGCACGCCGCGCCACTGGAATTGCAGCCTACACGGTTATGTCCTGCGATAACGTTCCGCATAATGGCGTGGTCACAAAAAATGCAGTCGTTGGCCTTGCACGATTGTCGAACCCTGCACTTGCCGATTGGATCAAATCAAACGTCGCCTTTCCCAATGGAATGGTCGATCGCATTACTCCTGCGACTGGGGATCGTGAACGCAAAATCTGTGCTGAAACATTTGGCGTGCAAGATACATGGCCCATCTTCTGCGAAGAGTTCAAGCAATGGGTGGTGGAGGATAATTTCCCCTCAGGCCGTCCGGCGTGGGAAAAAGTGGGAGCCACCTTTGTCAAAGATGTAACACCCTATGAGCACATGAAAATCCGCATTCTGAATGGCGGCCATGCGGTGATTGCTTATATCAGTAGTCTGCTCGATATTCACTTTGTACATGAAGCGATGGACCATCCATTGGTGCGGGCCTATCTTGCAAAAGTTGAGCACGAAGAAATAATCCCAACAGTTCCACCCGTGCCCAACACAAATTTGCAAGACTACTACAAACTGATTGACCGCCGATTTTCAAATCCAAAAATCGCAGATACCATCAGGCGCTTGTGCCTTGATGGTTCAAATCGCCAACCCAAATTCATTGTGCCAGTGATTGCCGATTTGTTGGAAGCCGGAAAATCCATCAAGGGCCTCGCCCTCGAATCAGCTTTATGGTGCCGCTATTGTGCTGGCACGACAGACAGTGGTGCGATGATCGAGGCCAATGATCCAAGTTGGGACCGCCTGCAAAAAACCGCACGCATGGCAAAAACAGACCCGCTCGCATGGCTGGCCATGAGCGATATTTATGGCGATGTGGGAACATCTCATCTGATGCAAACTGAATTTGCGAGTGCGCTCAATTCGCTCTGGACCAATGGCACCAAGGCCACGGTTGAAAAATATCTTTCTTAATCTGTCATCCCGACGAAAGTTGGGACCCAGATTTTCAACCAAAACTGAACGTGGATTTTCTGGTTCCCGACTTCCGTCGGGATGACAGAGTTTTGTGTTTTAATTTGTGCAGGCCCACTCTATTAACGTCAGAAATATTTTGGAGCCACCCCCCCATGAAATCCCGCGCCGCTGTTGCATTCGAATCTGGCAAGACTCTTGAAATTGTCGAGGTAGATCTCGAAGGCCCAAAGGCTGGAGAAGTGCTGATCGAAATCAAAGCAACAGGTGTATGCCACACCGATGAATTCACAATTTCAGGCGCAGACCCTGAAGGCCTGTTCCCCGCTATCATGGGCCATGAGGGGGCAGGCATTGTTGTTGAAGTTGGAGCGGGAGTCACATCACTAAAAGCTGGCGATCATGTGATCCCGCTCTATACCCCAGAATGCCGAGAGTGCGAGTATTGCTTGAACCCAAAAACCAATCTCTGCCAAAAAATCCGTACCACTCAAGGCAAGGGCTTAATGCCAGATGGCACCTCACGCTTTTCCTATAAGGGCCAAGCCATCCATCATTATATGGGTTGCTCAACATTCTCGAACTTCACAGTGCTGCCCGAAATTGCTTTAGCCAAAGTGCGGCAAGATGCCCCCTTCGATAAAATTTGTTACATCGGCTGCGGCGTTACCACTGGCGTGGGCGCTGTGATCAACACAGCGAAAGTGGAAGTGGGTTCCATCGCAATCGTGTTTGGCCTCGGCGGCATTGGCCTCAATGTCATTCAAGGCCTGCGGCTAGCGGGTGCCCGCCAAATTGTTGGCGTTGATATGAATGACGACAAAGAAAGCTGGGGCCGCAAATTCGGCATGACGCATTTTGTCAATCCGTCGAAAGTTTCTGGCGACATGGTAGCCCACCTCGTTGAGCTCACAGGCGGCGGTGCTGATTATACATTCGAATGTATCGGCAATGTTAAAGTCATGCGCATTGCTTTGGAAGCTGCCCACAAAGGCTGGGGCCAATCGATTATCATTGGTGTAGCAGGTGCGGGCCAGGAAATTTCTACACGGCCTTTTCAATTGGTCACTGGCCGCTCATGGCGCGGCACGGCCTTTGGTGGTGCGCGCGGCCGCACTGATGTGCCCAAAATTGTTGATTGGTATATGGATGGCAAAATCGAAATCGACCCCATGATCACCCACATTCTGCCGCTCGAAAAAATCAATGACGCCTTTACTTTAATGCATGAAGGAAAATCAATTCGCTCAGTGGTGGTGTTTTAGGCTACACCCCGCGGCACAATGGCCAATCTCCTCTTAAACTTACAAAACATCCATCTCACCTTCGGCGGCAAACCCGTTTTAGACGGGGCTGAACTTATGCTGCACAATGATGACCGCACGTGTTTGGTGGGCCGCAATGGCTCTGGCAAATCCACGCTGTTAAAAATTGCCAGCGGCCTCATTGAAATGGATAATGGCACCAGATGGGTGCAGCCCGGCACCACCATTCGCTATCTGCCGCAGGAGCCAGACTTCACCGGCTTCACCACAGTGCTGGATTACGTGGAGGCGGGTCTGGGGCCCACTGATAACCCCTATCGTTGCCGCCATTATTTGAATGAGCTTGGCCTAACAGGTGAGGAAAATCCGGCAACACTCTCAGGCGGAGAATCGCGCCGCGCCGCGATAGCCAGAACCTTGGCACCTGAGCCTGATATTCTGCTCTTAGACGAACCCACCAATCATTTAGATTTGCCCGCAATCGAATGGCTGGAAGCGGAGCTTAATTCTCTGCGCTCCGCCTTCATCCTCATCAGCCATGATCGCAGATTTCTTGAAGCCCTGTCGAACCGCACAATCTGGTTAGACCGTGGTTCGGCCAAACGCATGAACCGTGGGTTTGAGTTTTTTGAAGAATGGCGTGATCAAGTTTTAGAAGAAGAAGAAATTGAGCAGCATAAATTAGCCGCCCGCATTGCCACTGAAGAACATTGGATGCGTTATGGCGTAACCGCGCGGCGCAAGCGCAATGTGCGCCGCGTGGGGCTGCTTTCAACTTTGCGTGGTGAGCGCCGCGAATATGTGGGCGCCCAAGGCAATGTAAAACTTTCTGCATCGAGCGGCGATCTTTCCGGCAAGCTGGTGGCCGAAGCCAAGAAAATGTCGATTACATTTGGTGATCGCGAAATTGTCTCCAAACTTGATCTCTTGTTGTTGCGGGGTGATCGCTTGGGCATCGTTGGTCCCAATGGGGCTGGCAAAACCACTCTGATCAATTTGATCACTGGCTTGCTGCCACCAGATTCAGGCTCCATCAAACTCGGCACCAATTTGCAAATCGTAGCCCTCGACCAAAGCCGCGCCAGCCTTGACCCCACCATGTTGCTTGCTGATGTGATCACCGCAGGTCGCGGCCAATCTGTCACCATCAATGGCGAAACCAAGCATGTGGTGGGTTACATGCGAGACTTCCTGTTCAAGCCTGAACAGGCCAGAACACCAGTGTCGGTATTATCAGGCGGTGAACGCGCAAGGCTCATCTTGGCGCGTGAACTCGCCAAGCCTTCGAACTTCCTCATCCTCGATGAACCCACCAATGATCTTGATTTGGAAACCCTGGATTTGCTGCAAGAAATGCTGGCCGATTATAAAGGCACCATCCTGCTGGTCAGCCACGACCGTGATTTCCTCGACCGTGTGGCAACGTCCGTACTGATGTACGAAGGCGATGGCAAATGGCAAGAATATGCTGGCGGCTACACTGATATGCTGGCCCAGCGCGGAGCCGGGGTCGATGCCCGAAAAATCAAGGAAGACGCGCGCGAACGCAGCGAACCAGTGGCAGCACCCGTGGTGGCGCAGATCAAACGCAAACTCAGCTTCAAAGAAAAATACGCGCTCGATAGTTTGCCAGCAAAAATGGATGCGCTAAAAACCGAGTTGCACAAGCTTGAACTAGTCTTGGCTGATGCAACACTTTTCACCCGCGATCCTAAAAAATTCGAAAAAGCCAGCACTCGCCACGCAAGCGCTGCCTCGGAACTATCAGCAGCTGAAGAACAATGGTTGGAATTGGAAATGTTGAAAGAAGAATTGGAGGCGCGGTGATTTTACCACCAACCCTGAGGTGCTCGTAGCGAAGCGGAGAGCCTCGAAACAACTGCAGTGGAAGTTCTCTCACTTCTTCTTCGCCCGCTCAATGCCCTCCATAATCATCTGCTCGGCTTCAATGGCATTGCCCCAGCCCAGCACCTTCACCCATTTGCCAGGTTCCAAATCCTTGTAGTGCTGGAAGAAATGTTCAATCTGTTGGATCGTAATCTCTGGAAGATCGCGGTAATTATGGACGTTCTCATAACGCCTTGTGAGGCGAGGCACGGGCACGGCGATAATTTTTTCATCACCACCTGCTTCATCTTGCATTTTCAAAACACCCACCGGGCGGCAGGCCACCACAGCGCCAGGCACAATGCCGCGCTGATTTGCAATCAGCACATCAACCGGGTCACCATCACCTGAAAGTGTGTGCGGAATAAAACCATAATTCCCGGGGTAGCGCATCGACGTGTAGAGAAAACGGTCCACCACCAAAGTGCCAGCTTCTTTATCCATTTCATATTTTATCGGCTCTCCACCAACCGGAACCTCGACAATAACGTTCACTTCCTTGGGTGGGTTGCGGCCAATTGAAATTGCATCGATGCGCATATTATTTTCCTTTTAAGTTCAGCTGAGATTTGGCTGAGTTTTCGCAAGGTCTATCAGTAACACACTAAGCGCGGACCTGTCTTGTCGTTGTATCCATGCCCAATGCTGCCTTGGCAGTGGCCACAATGCCCGTGTGGTCCAGCCCAGCACGAGCATACATCACCTCAGGTTTTGCTTGCTCGGTAAACTCATCCGGCAAAGTGAGCGATCTGATTTTGAGGCCCTGATCAAGCAAGCCAGCGCGCGCCATGAAATGTAAAATCTGCGCACCAAATCCACCCGATGCTCCTTCTTCAACCATGATGAGAATTTCATGATTGCGGGCAAGGCGCGTGATCAAATCAGTATCCAACGGTTTAGCAAAGCGCGCATCCGCCACTGTTGTAGAAAGTCCAGCCGCATCCAGCTCTTGTGACGCCACCAAACAATCAGCCAGCCGCGTGCCAAACGAAAGCAACGCGATTTTAGTACCTTCTTTAACAATACGCCCGCGCCCAATTTCCAAAATTGAACCGCGCTCCGGCAAGTCCACTCCCACACCATCGCCGCGCGGATAGCGGAATGAAATTGGACCTTCGTTATAAGCAGCCGCGGTTCGCACCATATGTTTAAGCTCAGCCTCATCAGCCGCGGCCATCACTACAAAACCGGGAAGGGCAGAAAGATAACCCACATCAAATGCACCGCAATGGGTTGGTCCATCGGCACCCACATAACCAGCGCGGTCAATGGGAAAGCGCACAGGAAGTTTTTGAATGGCCACATCATGCACAATCTGATCATAAGCGCGTTGCAAGAAGGTGGAATAGATCGCAACAAATGGCTTCATGCCGTCAGCAGCAAGGCCAGCCGCAAATGTCACACCATGTTGTTCAGCAATACCCACATCAAATATTCGGGTTGGAAAAGCTTCCCCAAAAAGATCAAGCCCCGTGCCTGAAGGCATAGCCGCAGTAACAGCAACAATGCGGTCATCATGTTTGGCTTCTTCAATTAAGCTCTGGCCAAAAACTTTAGTGTAGCTTGGCGCATTGGAAGGGGCTTTGGCTTGGGCCCCCGTGATCACATTGAACTTATTTACACCATGATATTTATCAGCAGCAGCTTCAGCAGGTGCATAACCCTTGCCTTTTTTAGTAACCACATGAATGAGCACCGGCCCCTTGGCATTGTCGCGCACATTGCGCAGCACCGGCACCAGCGAATTAAAATCATGGCCGTCAATTGGCCCAATATGATAAAAACCCAGCTCTTCAAATAATGTGCCACCGGTCACAAAGCCGCGCGCATGGCCAACAGCTCGGGTGATTGCAGCATCGGCTTTCTTGCCCAAATAGGAAGTCAGCTTTTTGCCAACGCTGCGTGCGTCGTGATAAGTTTTGCCAGTCGCCAGCTTTGCCAAATAAGCACTGAGCGCACCTGATGGTGGCGCAATCGACATATCATTGTCATTGAGAATAACAATCAACCGCGCGTCTAATGCACCGGCATTGTTCAAAGCTTCAAAGGCCATGCCAGCAGACATGGCACCATCGCCAATCACCGAAATCACATTGCGCGTTTCGCCTTTCAAATCCCGCGCCACGGCCATGCCAAGGCCAGCGGAAATTGACGTGGACGAATGTGCGGCACCAAAGGGATCATATTCACTTTCAGCACGCCTCGTGAATCCAGAAAGGCCACCCTCCTGGCGCAAAGTGCTAAAGCGCACACGACGCCCTGTTAGCAATTTATGAGGGTAAGCTTGATGCCCCACATCCCAAATCAGCCGATCATCGGGTGTGTTAAAAACATAATGCAGCGCAATGGTCAGTTCCACCACGCCAAGCCCAGCCCCTAAATGCCCGCCGGTTTTGGAAACGGATTCAATCATGTCGGACCGAAGCTCAGCCGCTACCTGTGACAAATCTTCAAATTTCAATTCACGCAAATCGGCGGGTGAGTTTATTTTATCGAACAGGGGGGTAACCGTCACAACAGAATTCTCCGAAATCTAATCATTGAGCATTACACCCAAGTTTTAGGCGCTGCTAAGGCAAAATGAAGTTATTCGGCAAAATCCCAAAAAAGGTTAAGCAGCTCCCTGCCGCTCATAGAGCCAAACGCGCGCTGGCGGCACGTTTCGCATAATCCATTTGCTGCGAGATCCCGTAAAACCTTGGCCCAACTCAATCGGGCTTTTAAGCCCATATGAAAACTGCACAAACCGCCCATGCACAGGGTGAAGCACACGGTCAACAGCCTCCATCAATGCGGCGCGCTGCGCCTTTGGAAAATTGAGCAGGGGCAGGCTTGAAACAATTGCTGAACAGGTCTGTCCCGGAAAATGCTCGGCCATAATTTTTTCAATCTGCCAAGCATCCCCTTGTAAAATCTTCAGCTGCGGAAAACGCATCTGTAAATTGGCAGCAAATTTTGCATTGAATTCAACGAGCAAAAGCTGTGTTGGCAAAACACCTTGGGCCAGCAATTGCGCGGTAATCACGCCCGTGCCGGGACCAAACTCAACCACCACTTCATCTGGCTTAACATCCGCAATCTGGGCCATGGCAGTTGATAGTTGCGCGCCACTTTCCGCGAACGAACCAATAGAGCGCGGGCTTTGCTTAAATTCGCGCAAATAATCCAACAATGAAATTTTGGCATTAGCCATGCATCAGTCCAATCATTTTGTGGTGCTCTTTTTTATCAACTGCATCGTGTAGTCACAGTCTAGCATAAGGGCCTTGCGAAAATTAGACGATAGAAATTTTCAACGCATCATCCTGCCGCTTGCGCAAGCTTACTATTTTAGCGGATGTATCAATGGCAATATTTGCATAAATCAAAAGCTCACCCTTTTTAATGGCCTTGGTCACCTTGCCATTTTCAATCAACCCACAAGGAACGGCATTGGCCTTCACCGCATCACCAACTGTCATAATCCACGCACGATAGGTGTATTCGCCAATTGCATCCAAGCGCTCACCAACTACCAAATCTTTTTTTGCAACGGCGCACACTTCTGAAGTTGGTATATCAAGCGGCTGCATATCCGCCGTGCCATAAAGCACAGCGCGTGCGCAAGACAGTGGTACTTCTAATGATGTTAGGTGATAAGGCCGGAAGAACCGATAGTAAGGTCCAGCCCCCAATTTCAAATCATTCATGCGCTCACGCACACGTGGATGCGCCATTTCCGCAATCACAAAAACCCCGGGTGCCACACCTTTGCCCACACTAAAATCCACCACCCCTTTGCGTGAAAGAATGCCGCCATCTTCCTTGGGGCACAACACATGTTCAAGCTCGGTGAGCGTAGCTGCTGGCCCATGCATGCCTGGCACATCGGGCACCAAACCAGTGGCGTTGGAAATTGCTGCCATCTCCACCATGGTCTTTGAACCATCAACAAACTCAACCAACATGCGCACATTCATATTCCGGCGCTTGGCTTCTTCTGCATATTCATCAGGCGTTGCGGCAATGTTTAGCGGATTGTTTTTGCCCTTGCCCGCCGCCACAATGGGGTAACCCAATGCTTGCACAAAATTAACAAGCTCCATGCAGCTTGAGGGTTCGTCGCCTGCACCTAAAGTGTAAACCACACCAAGGCGCTTGGCTTCGCGTTTCAAATAGGCACCGATGCAAACATCAGCTTCCACATTCATCATCACCAAATGCTTGCCATGTTCCATCGCAGCAAGGCCAATTTCAGCACCTACGGCTGGCCTGCCCGTTGCATCAACAATCACATCAATATGTTCACTGGAGCACACAAGCTGCGCATCTTCAGTAGCCACAGATTTTCCGGCAGCAATAGCGGCATCAAAATCAGATTTCTTGTTGCTGGAATAAAAATCCGCTTCATCGCGCCCGCCAATGGCATAAGCCCCTTTGGCTTTGGCTGATCGTGTTTCAGCAATTGCAGCAACTGTAATGCCGGTCATTTGGCTGCACTGGGTCACAATGTCCGTGCCCATTTCACCTGAGCCAATGAGGCCAACGCGGATGGGCCGCCCAGTTTTTTCCAAACGCTTGGCCAAATCAGCCGAAAGGCCATGGGTGGGGATAAGTTTAGCCGTCATGTGTTTTCCAATTTGCAAAAAATACATTTGTACTTTCCGAATACAATTATACTATAAACAACGGAAAGCCCTTTGTTAGAAAATCTTGATGCCTTTGAACCTAAAATAGGCAAACACGCAAGTGCTTGAACTAGGTTTAAGCGTTGAAAGCAAGCAATAGAAAGACACAACCCCAATGCTTAAAACCATCGATCCCCTTCTCAATGCCGATGTGCTGCACGCTTTGCGCTCCATGGGCCATGGCGATGAATTGGTTATTTGCGATACTAATTTTCCAGCAGATTCAGTGGCGCAAGAAACCGTTTATGGAAAATTGTTGCGAATTGACGCTGATTGCGCCCGCGTCACCCGTGCCATACTCTCGCAATTTCCGTTGGATAGTTTTGTTGATGATCCAGCGCTGCGCATGGAAGTGATGGGCGAACCAGCAAAATTGTTGGATGTTCATAAAGATGTGCAGATCGAAATTGATCGAGCTGAGAATGGCAAAATTAAGCTGGCCACCATAGAGCGCTTTGCATTTTACGAACGCGCTAAAGATGCCTTCTGTGTCATCCAAAGCCACGAGCGCCGCTTCTATGGCTGTTTCATTTTCAAAATGGGCGTGATTTCGCCAGATGTGAAGTTTGACTAATTCCATGACAAAATCGGGCGTTGCTATTCTTGGAATCTATGTAGCTGACTTGGCCTTCAAAGCGACCCGCCAACCCGTGATAGGCGAAACCATTTTGGGTTCAGCCTTTGCCATGGGCCCAGGCGGCAAAGGTTCGAACCAATCAGTTGCCGCTGCAAGGGCGGGGGCCGCCGTCACCTTCATCACCAAACTTGGCAAAGATAATTTTGGCGATGCAGCACTCGCTATGTATGCCAAAGAGGGCATCACGGCGCTGGCCCCGCAAGACCCAAATAACTCAACAGGTGCTGCCTATATTTTTCTCGAAGAAGGAACCGGAAGCAACGCTATCATCGTTGTGGCCGGGGCCGCTGGCACCATTGGCGTTGCCGATGTTGAGGCAAATGCCGCTGCAATTGCAGGCGCAAAAATTTTTATGACGCAGTTGGAGCAGCCCATTCCTGCCGCCTTTCGCGCTTTGCAAATTGCCCGCGCTGCCGGAACCACAACAATACTCAATCCCGCACCCGCCGCCGTATTAGAAGAGGCTATCTACAAGCTCTGTGATTACATAACGCCCAATGAATCCGAAGCCGCGATGCTCACAGGCATTGCTGTCACTGATATTGCCAGTGCAAAAAAAGCTGCTGATATTTTATTGGCCAAGGGGGTGGGCACCGTCATCATAACTTTGGGCGGGCAGGGTTCATTGCTGCAGAGCAAAGCCCAATCGGTTCACATTCCAATCTATCGCGCTGGCAAAGTGGTGGACACCACGGGTGCAGGCGATGCTTTTAATGGCGGCTTTGCAGCGGCTTTAGCAAGAGGTGAAGACCCGGTTGCAGCGGCCCATTTTGGCAGTGCCGTGGCGGGAATATCTGTAACCAGGCCCGGCACAGCACCTTCCATGCCGCAGCTTACTGAGGTTAAAGCGTTGCTGGCGAACTAACCTGCTCTTGTTTTTGGCTAATCAGCACCCTATGTGAGGGCATAAATTAATTGCAGCAAAGGCTAACCATTCGTGATTGAATCAATTCTCACACCAGAAGCTTTATCAGCCCTGTTTAAAGTGATTATGATTGATTTGGTCTTAGCTGGCGATAACGCCATTGTAATAGGCATGGCTGCAGCAGGATTACCTAAAGAATTACGCAACAAAGCAATTTTAGTAGGTATTGTCGCTGCAACGGTTTTACGCATTGGCTTTGCTGTTATTGCAACGCAGCTTTTGCAAGTTCCAGGATTGTTATTGGTGGGCGGCTTGTTGCTTGCCTGGGTGTGCTGGAAAATGTGGAGAGAGCTGCAACATCACAGCAAATCGGTGAATGAAGCCGTGGAGGCTGTCACCAACGAAGACCTCAATGCCGATGGTAAAATAGCCAGCTCTTCTGCGCAAAAAACTTTTGCGCAAGCAGCTTGGCTGATTGTTGTCGCGGATATTTCTATGTCACTTGATAATGTTCTCGCCGTTGCTGGCGCTGCACGGGAACATCCGTCCATTTTAATCTTCGGTCTGGCATTATCTATTGCCATGATGGGTCTTGCCGCATCATTCATTGCCGGTCTTTTACAACGCTATCGTTGGATTGGTTATGTGGGTTTGGCTATTATTGTTTATGTTGCAGCCGAAATGATTTATCGCGGTGGGCCAGAGTTGCTGGCCTATATGCAAACACTATCATCTTAATTCTTTAACAGCGCCCGTTTGCCGCGCAGTGCGTTGCGCAGCCACGGCACATCGGGCGCATTCCAATTTGGCTCTTGCCCACACACCAGATCAAAAAACGCAATGGCGGTTTCAGGGCTCACTGAAGTGTTTTCTTTAAATGTATCCCAAAAGGCCGGGTCATCCGATGGTCCGCCTTCGGCAGGTTCAGTCTCACCCATTTCACGCAAAATTGCTGTGGCCACTGATAAACAGAAACTGGTGTATGCATAACCTTCCGGCCAACGTGCCAACAAATGATTGGCCGAAGACGGCAGAAAAGTCGCATCACTGGTGGCCCTCGCCACTGTTTTAATGGGGGCCGATGCCACCAATTCTTTGAGCATCAACCCCGCTGCAAAAATCACAAAATCATGCCGGTTGGTGTCGGCCAGATGTTTAGTTTCATCAAAGCGCTGCCGCCACTTTGAAAATGCCGTGGCTAAAGCGGCATGGTCCACTTGCGCGGTGAGTGCGGTGTTCTGAAACACCAAATCGAGGTTGCTCTCAAAACTGCTGAGGATCGTGCGAAAGCGTCTGGCTTCGTGGGCCAAATCGTCAATCTTGTTCAAATCATTGGTGAGTGGCGTTTCCATTGTAAGACATATCTTCGCTTGACGAAGCACCTGTTGCAAGGCTCAAATGTGCCGCATGACCATTGCCTTCAAAACCGCCGACAGTCTTTCCGCCCATGCTTGGTGTATGGCCGCTGGACTCCGCGATGCTTTGCGCACCGCGCAGTTTTATGTGCGCGATATGAGCAATGCTGACGGCGCAGCCGAAGCCAATCAACGCCAAGCAACTTTGCTTTCGAGAGTGGTGGGCAAGACCGCTAGAACTTTAGACCGCTTAATGACTTGCGGTGGCAATCTCTCGATCAAGCTGCTCCTGCCGCAATGGCGTCATCTGCCATCACCATTTTCCCCCGGCATGATTGATGAAGTGGCCAATGCCATCAGCCAAAATAAGTTTTTAGAAAATCCACTTTTCAATGCCTATTTTTTCCGCTCCTGCCAGCATATTTTAGCGCGCTGGGCAGAGCCTCCTTATTTGATTATGGAACACCGCATTGATGCGGCACGGCGCGAATTGGCGGGCCAAGAAATTTCGGCCAACAAGCTAGAGTTTTTAGCACGAACTGTTTTGGCCCTCGTTGCGTCCGCACCCATCGCGCGCCATGGCAAAGTGAAAGCTTCAGCAATGTTGGGCACGGGAAACCCTAATGTGTCCGTGTGCGCCACAGCCTGCTTGGCCCTGCTTCTGGCGGAAGAGGGTGGCGAGATTAAGGGTGTGGGCGAAGATGAATTCTTTGCAATCGTAGGCGCATTGATGGCCCCAAGAT
Organism: Hyphomicrobiales bacterium; assembly: GCA_031366855.1. GTDB lineage: Bacteria > Pseudomonadota > Alphaproteobacteria > Rhizobiales > Aestuariivirgaceae > Aestuariivirga. The sequence goes on from JANLPA010000150.1 coordinate 16,913, forward strand.
TAACCGCCATGCAGGCAGCCGTTGAACAACGAAAGGTGCAGAGTATCGCCCAAGAGCTGGATGCGATTAGGGCTTTATATTAGTAAGGTCTGTAACTGGTGAGAACCAGCCCTCGAGGCTCGCAAGGGCTCGCACCTCAGGGTGAGGTCTCTATTCCACGTCCCTCACCCTGAAGTGCCCATGTAGTGGGCCTCGAAGGGTTGGTGGAATTTTCGCTCAAACAACAATCTCTACTTAAGCCAGCAACTTTCGCACGGCATCTTTCCAGCCCGCATATTTTGCGTCACGCTCTGCTGCCTTCATCTTCGGCGCAAAGCGTTTGTCGCGCTTCCAGGTCTTTGCAAATTGTTTAGGCGGTTGCACAAGCCCGGCTTGTAGACCCGCCAAATAAGCCGCACCCAAAGCCGTCGTCTCCAAAACCTTCGGCCGATCAACCGGCGCATCCAAAATATCGGCCAGATTTTGCATGGTCCAATCAGATGCCGTCATACCACCATCCACGCGCAGCACAGTTTGACCGGCATGGCCCCAATCTTTTTTCATCGCTTCAAGTAAATCGCGCGTTTGATAACACACAGATTCTAAAGCGGCCCGCGCCAATTCCTTATTGGTGGTGCCGCGGGTGAGACCAAACAAAGCACCGCGCGCATCAGCATTCCAATAAGGTGCCCCCAAACCCACAAAGGCCGGCACCAGATAAACCTGCTGCATGGGGTCAGCCGCTTTCGCCAAGGCCCCGGTTTCCTTCGCTGTCTTTACAACTTTAATGCCATCGCGAAGCCACTGCACGGCGGCCCCGGCAATGAATATTGCACCCTCCAAAGCATACGTGCGCTTGCCATCAAGCTGATAAGCCAACGTGGTCAGCAAGCGGTTATGCGAGGTCACGGGCGCATCACCCGTGTTCATAATGGCAAAGCAGCCCGTGCCATAAGTTGATTTCATCATGCCAGGCTCAAAGCAGGCCTGCCCAATGGCGGCCGCATGTTGATCCCCCGCCACGCCACCAATTTGAATGGCTGCACCAAGTAGCTTTTTATCAGTCACGCCAAAATCCGCAGCGCAATCTTTAATCTCTGGTAAAATCGCACGCGGCACATTGAGAGCGGTCAATAATTCATCATCCCATTCGCCTGAATGAATATTATAAAGCAGCGTGCGGCAGGCATTGGTCGCATCGGTGGCGTGAGTTTTGCCACCAGTTAAACGCCAAATCAAAAACGAATCGATGGTGCCAAAGCACAACTCGCCTTTCTCAGCACGAGCCCTTGCGCCCTTAACATGATCAAGCAGCCACGCCACTTTGGTGCCAGAAAAATAGGGGTCGAGCAACAATCCCGATTTCTGCGTCACCATGGCTTCAAGACCCTTGACGTTGAGAGCTTTGCAAATTTCCGCCGTGCGCCGGTCTTGCCACACGATCGCATTGTAAATGGGCTTGCCGGTTTTGCGGTCCCAAATCACGGTGGTTTCGCGCTGGTTAGTGATGCCAATGGATTTAATGTCGGAAGGTTTCACCCGCGCCTTCTTGATCGCAGCCTTCACTGTGAACAGAACTGATTTCCAAATTTCTTCCGCATCATGCTCCACCCAACCTGATGCCGGATAAAACTGCTTGAATTCTTTTTGGCCGCTGGCTTTCGGATTTAATTTTTTATCAAACACAATAGCCCGTGTCGATGTGGTGCCTTGGTCGATTGCCAAAATAAAGTCAGCCATAGTCAAGCCTTTTTTGCTTTTTTAGGTTTAACACCTTCGCCCATGTAATCACGCAATGCCTGAATTTCTTCAGGGTTCATGTGCAATCCCAATTTTGAACGCCGCCACAAAATATCATCAGCCGTCTGCACCCATTCATTTTTGCGCAAGTATTCAATTTCGCGCTCGCTCAAGGGGCCAAAACTTTTGCCAAGGTCGGATGCAAAGCGCGCTCCCTTCAAAATCTCTTGCATATCGGTGCCATAGGCTCTGAATAGCCGCAAAACATTTTGCGGCTTCAGAAATGAAAAAGTCTTTTGTTGTTCAGCGATGTATTTTTGCACATCTGCATAAGCCATGCCACCAGGCAGGCTGGCCCGCGCTGTCCAAGGTGCTTTGGCTTTCGGAAAAAAAGGCGCCAGTTTTTCCAAAACCGATTCGGCCAACCGCCGCGATGTGGTGATCTTGCCGCCAAAAACTGAAATCATAGGTGCTTGGCCCGCCGGGTGATCAAGCTTCAAAACATAATCGCGTGTGGCTTCCTGCGCCTTGCTGGCTCCATCATCATAAAGCGGACGAATGCCGGAGTAAGACCAGCGCACCATATCGCGCGTGACCGGGAGTTTGAAATATTCGCTCACCGAAGCCAAAAGATAATCGGTTTCGCTTTCCGAAATTTCAGGCTTGCCGGGATCGCCCTTGTGGTCTTCGTCGGTGGTGCCAATCAAGGTGAAATTGGTTTCATAAGGAATGGCAAAGCAAATGCGGCCATCACCATTCTGAAAAATATAGCAGCGGTCATGCTTGTAGAGTCTATCAACAACCAAATGGCTGCCTTTCACCATGCGAATTTTATCAGGGTCATTGCGGCCCACAACCTTGGCCAAAACATCGCTCACCCATGGCCCAGCAGAATTCACCAGAACTTTTGCGGTAATCAATTCCTCTTTGCCATCAGCTCCGGCAATCGCAATTTCCCAGCCGCTTTCAACGCGCCGCGCATGCGAAACTTTCGTTCGTGTACGGATGATTGCTCCTTTGGCAGCAGCATCACGCGCCATCAAAACCACAAGGCGCGCATCCTCCACCCAGCAATCGGAATATTCATAGCCATGAACAAATTCATCTTTGATAGGCTGTCCAGTCACATCATTGCGAAAATCAACACTGCGAGTTGGAGGAAGAATTTTGCGGCCGCCAAGATGATCATACATAAACAAGCCAAGCCTTATCATCCAGCGCGGACGAAGACCCGCATGGTGCGGCAGAATAAAGCGCAATGGCCAGATGATATGAGGTGCCGCATTCAAAAGCACTTCGCGCTCAATCAAAGCCTCACGCACCAAGCGAAATTCATAATGTTCAAGATAGCGCAACCCGCCATGGATCAACTTGGTGGAAGCTGATGACGTGCCGGAAGCCAAATCATTTTGCTCAGCAAGAAATACTGAAAGTCCACGCCCGCTCGCATCGCGCGCAATGCCACAGCCATTAACGCCGCCACCAATTATAAATAAATCATAGATCATAATGTGTGTCCGGCCTCTTGTTCTATTTCTGAACCAACATCTGCAATTTCAATTTGCACACCTTGGTGTTTGCAGAGTTCGATGATTGTTTCCGGTGGCGACTTGTCAGTTACAAACACATCCACTTGCGACAAGTGCCCCATGCGCACTGGAGCAGAGCGCGAAAACTTCATTGAGTCAGAAACGAGAATCACATTGCGAGAATTTTGCATAATGGCTTGCGCGGCCCGCACTTCACGATAATCAAAATCCAGCAATGCGCCATCATCATCAATTGCCGAAACACCCATAACGGCGTGATCAACTTTAAACTGGCTGATCAAATCGACGGCCTGTTCCCCAAGCACAGCACCATCACTCCGCCGCACCATGCCACCCACAATCATCACTTCGATGTGCGGCAGATGCATCAAAATTGTTGCCACATGAATGTTGTTGGTGATTACCAATAAGCCTTCATGATGCACCAAGGCCCGCGCCACTTCTTCCGTGGTGGTTCCAATGTTGATGAACAGCGAACAATTGTTTGGAATAAGTTTGGCCGCGTGTTGGCCCACAGCTTGTTTTTCAATTGCAGAAATTTGTCGTCGCGCTTCATAGGCCATGTTTTGCACACCCGAGGTGAGCATGGCACCCCCATGGGTTCTTGCGAGAAGCCGATCGTTGCAAAGTTCATTCAAATCTTTGCGAATGGTTTGCGGCGTCACGTCAAAACGCTCCGCCAAATCTTCAACGATAACGGTTCCCAACTGACGGGCAATACTGAGAATTTGATTTTGGCGTGGGCTAAGTGCGAGCATTTTTCTGTTCTGTTTGAGACGTTAATGACAGCGAAATTATATGAAAGCTAGTTAAAGTTATTTCAGGCCTCTTCTTTCACTTTTTTTCGTTTAGCGCAACATTGCGCTGCAATATCTTCATTGCAATGCAATATGTTTTCGTAATTTTTGCTATTGACTTTCGTTTTCTTTCGTTTGAAGTTGCGTTAAGTCCGAGTATAGGACTGAAAAAAACGTCGTATGGGAGAACTAAAAATGAAATTGAAGCTTATGGCCACGGCTGCTGCCGCACTGTTTGTGCTCGCAAGCCCAAGCTATGCGGATGAAGCCGCCGCAAAGAAATGGATTGATACTGAGTTCAACATCTCAACTCTAACTCCTGATGAACAAATGAAAGAAATGCAGTGGTTCATCAAAGCTGCTGAACCTTTCAAGGGCATGGAAATTAACGTGCTGTCGGAATCAATTCCAACTCATCAATATGAGTCGGATGTTCTGACCAAGGCTTTCTTTGAAATCACCGGCATCAAAGTGAACCACCAAATTCTTGGTGAAGGTGAAGTTGTACAAGCTGTGCAAACCCAGATGCAAACCAACCGTAACCTTTATGATGGTTACATCAACGACTCAGATTTGATCGGCACCCATTCGCGTCTGCAATCTGCGATCAACCTGACTGACTGGATGGCCGGAGAAGGCAAAGATGTAACCAACCCTGGGCTCGATCTTGATGACTTCATGGGCCTGAAATTCACCACTGGCCCAGATGGCAAGCTGTGGCAATTGCCTGACCAACAATTCGCAAACCTTTATTGGTTCCGCGCGGATTGGTTCGCTCGTCCTGATCTCAAAGAAAAATTCAAAGCCAAATATGGTTATGATCTTGGCGTGCCAGTGAACTGGTCGGCCTATGAAGACATCGCGCAATTCTTCTCAGAAGATGTGAAGGAAATTGATGGCGTTAAAATCTACGGCCATATGGACTACGGCAAACGCGCTCCCGATCTTGGCTGGCGCATGACGGATGCCTGGCTCTCGATGGCTGGTGAAGCCGATGTGGGTCAACCAAATGGTCGCCCGGTTGATGAATGGGGCATCCGCATGGAAAAGGATTCGTGCAACCCATCGGGCGCATCAGTCTCGCGCGGCGGCGGCACCAACAGCCCAGCAGCAGTTTATGCTGTGAGCAAATGGGATGAATGGCTGCGCAAATACGCTCCGCCATCAGCGGCTGATATGGATTTCTATCAATCCTTGCCGGCCTTAAGCTCAGGCAATGTGGCTCAGCAGATTTTCTGGTACACTGCCTTCACAGCCTCAATGGTTGCTCCAAAGAAAGATGGCAACAACACAGTTGATGATGCTGGAAAGCCACTCTGGCGCATGGCTCCATCACCACATGGTCCCTATTGGAAAGATGGTTCGCAACGCGGGTATCAAGACGTGGGTTCATGGACTTTGTTTAACTCCACACCAGTGGATGCCCGCAAAGCGGCTTGGCTCTATGCTCAGTTTGTGGACTCCAAAACTGTTGACGTGAAGAAGAGCGATGTTGGTCTCACCTTCATCCGTGATTCGACAGTGCGTCACAAGCACTTCACAGATCGCGCTCCATCGCTTGGTGGTTTGATCGAGTTCTATCGCTCGAAGGACCGTGTGGCTTGGTCACCAACTGGCGTGAACGTTCCTGATTATCCGAAGCTTGCTCAGCTCTTCTGGGAAAACATCGGTGATATCAACTCAGGCGCATTCACGGCCCAACAAGCTATGGACCGCTTGGCGGAGCAAATGGACACTGTAATGGGACGTATGGAAGCGGCAGATAAAGCCAAGCACACATACCATGATTGCGGCCCACGCCTGAACGAGCCAAAAGATCCATCAGCTTGGTTGAGCAAAGACCATGCCCCATGGGCTAAGCTCGATAATGAAAAGCCAAAGGGTGAAACCATTGCTTATGAAGATCTCATCAAGCGCTGGACATCTGAGTAATTAAATAGTCTCCTCCCAAGTCTAACCGCGGGGTGTGCATCATGCGCACCCCGATGGTTTGAGGATTTAATAGATGTCTCTTGAACTTAGAAATATTACAAAGCGCGTCGCTGCCAATATGTTGATCTATGACACGTCGCTGGTTTTTGAGCCGCGCAGTTTCAATGTGCTGCTGGGCACAACACTCGCTGGAAAAACCACACTGATGCAATTGATGGCAGGCATTCAAAAGCCAACATCAGGCAAGATTTTTTTCCGGGGTGAAGATGTCACTGGTCACTCCGTGCAAAAACGCAACGTGTCGATGGTCTATCAACAATTCATCAATTACCCGAATTTTAGTGTTTACGATAATATCGCATCGCCATTGCGTGTCGCAAAAATGGATGCAAACGAAATTGATCGCCGTGTACAAAAGGCCGCAGAGCTTTTGCGTTTAGGCCCCATGTTAAAGCGTAAACCATCGGAGCTTTCAGGCGGCCAACAACAGCGCACAGCCATTGCCCGCGCACTTGTAAAAGACAGTGATATCATCCTATTAGATGAACCTCTTGCGAATTTAGATTATAAGTTGCGCGAAGAATTGCGCGACGAGCTGCCGAAGCTTTTCAGCGACCGTGATGCCATCGTTGTCTATGCCACAACCGAACCAAGCGAAGCGCTTCTATTCGGCGGCAATACCGCAACCATGCATGAAGGCCGCGTTACACAGTTTGGCCCAACCTCATCAAGCTATCGCTGCCCGCAAGATTTAATCACAGCGCAAGTTTTTTCCGAGCCACCCATGAATACAGCAAAGATCGAAAAACGCGGAAGCAACCTCACCATTTTTGGCAATCAAAAATGGGATGTTGGTGCAGCCGGAATGAATTTAAAAGACGGAACTTATACCATCGGCATTCGCCCGCATAACATAGCACCATTTAAACACGGTAAAACCATTGGCAAATTTAATGGCAAAGTTCTTGTCACAGAAATTTCTGGTTCCGAAAGTGTGATTCACGCCAAGGTCAACGATCAAACTTGGATCAGCCAGTCTCACGGCATCCACGCCATGCCCATCGGCTCTAACGCCGAACTCTTTGTTGATCTGGACCAAAGCCTGTTCTTTGATCACGCAGGGAGGCTGGTGTCATGATGAATCTTCGCAATCACCCTTCTCCCCCAAGGGGAGAAGGGTAGGAATTATAACCATGGCTAAAATCTCCATCGAAAATCTGCGCCACTCTTATTTGCCATTCCCAAATCAGGATCGCGACGAAGATTACGTTCTTAAAAAGCTGTCAATCGATTGGCAGGATGGCGGCGCCTATGCGTTGCTCGGTCCATCAGGGTGCGGCAAAACTACTTTACTTAATTTGATTTCAGGCTTGCTCTTTCCAACTGAAGGCAGAATGACTTTTGATGGTCGCGATGTAACCAGAGCTTCGCCTGAAGAGCGCAATATTGCACAGGTGTTCCAGTTCCCGGTGATCTACGACACCATGACGGTTTACGACAACTTGGCATTCCCATTGCGCAATCGCGGTGTGCCTGAATCTGAAATTGATCCACGCGTTAAAGAAATTGCCGAGATGCTTGATCTCACCGCAACACTGCGCAATCGTGCTTCGGGCCTCACTGCCGATGGCAAACAGAAAATTTCGCTAGGCCGTGGCCTTGTGCGCTCCGATGTAAGTGCGATCATGTTTGATGAACCGCTCACGGTGATCGACCCGCATTTGAAATGGCAATTGCGTTCTAAATTGAAGGAGCTGCACCAGCGCACCAAACGCACCATGATTTATGTAACCCATGATCAAACTGAAGCACTGACATTTGCCGATCAAGTGGTGTTGATGAACAATGGCGAGATCGTTCAGCAGGGAACACCTGTGGAACTTTTTGAAAAACCTCACCATACATTCGTCGGTCATTTCATTGGCTCGCCCGGCATGAACATTCTGCCCTGTGAAGTGAAAGGTGGAAAAGCCTTCTTCGCTGGCCAAGTCATTGAGGCTGAAAATGCCAAGCAAGCAACAGCAGGAGGCAAGTTAGAAATCGGCGTGCGCCCCGAATTTGTAAGCTTCGCCAAAACCGGCATTGCAGCCGAAGTGGTGAAAGTTTCTGACGCTGGCCGCTTCCGCATTGTTGAAACCCGTGCAGCTGGCAGCAGCATTAAGTTGCTGGTGCCGGAGGATGAATCCGTTCCAACCGGAAAAGTGAAGCTGGCCTTTGATAAAAGCCACACCCAAATTTATGCAAATGATTGGCTGGTAGGGCAAGCACGATGAGCAGCAAAACAGTAAATCAAAAAGCTTGGTTCCTCGTCCTCCCTGTTTTCCTCATGGTGGCCTTTAACGCCCTCATTCCGTTGATGACTGTGGTCAATTATTCGGTGCAAGAAACTTTCGGTGATAACGTTTTCACGTGGGCTGGTGTGCATTGGTTCCAAGAGGTGATGCATTCTGAACGATTCCACTCGGCCTTGCTGCGCAACATTTTATTTTCAGCCATTGTTCTCACCATTGAAATTCCTTTAGGCCTCGCCATTGCTTTAACAATGCCGCGCAAAGGCCCGTGGGTTTCTGTGTGCTTGGTGCTCATGTCGCTGCCGCTGCTCATTCCGTGGAACGTGGTAGGCTCGATGTGGAACATCATGGCGCTGCCCGATATTGGCTTGCTCGGCAAAGCCATCAATTCGCTCGGCATCAACTATAATTATACGCGTCAGCCTGTCGCTGCTTGGTTCACCATTGTGCTCATGGATATTTGGCACTGGACATCACTCGTGGTGTTGCTGTGCTATGCTGGCCTTGTGTCCATTCCCGATGCTTATTATCAAGCCGCAAAAGTGGATGGTGCCAAGCGCTTGGCCATCTTCCGCTATATTCAATTGCCAAAGTTGAAACACGTTCTCACCATCGCCGTGCTGCTGCGCTTCATGGATTCGTTTATGATCTACACCGAGGCTCAGGTGATGACAGGCGGCGGCCCCGGTAACTCCACCACATTCTTATCAATCGATTTGGTAAAAACCGCTATTGGCCAATTTGATTTAGGGCCAGCAGCGGCCATGTCTCTCATCTATTTCTTGATCATTCTCTTTGTGTCGTGGCTTTTCTACACATTGATGATGAAGAACGAGGAAAATTAAAAAATGAAATCGCGCAGTCGTTTCGTCCCGCTTTTCTACATCATATTTTTGATGCTTCCAATTTATTGGTTGCTCAATATGAGCTTCAAAACCACCAATGAAATTTTGGGTGGCTTCTCGCTCTATCCGCATCAATTCACTTTGGATAGTTATCGGAAAATCCTCACTGACCCCACATGGTATAATGGCTATATCAACTCCCTCACCTATGTGTTGATCAACACCGTGATTAGCGTTTCCGTGGCCTTGCCAGCGGCCTATGCATTCTCGCGTTATCGGTTCTTGGGCGATAAGCATTTGTTCTTTTGGCTGCTGTCAAACCGCATGGCACCTCCAGCCGTGTTCGTGCTCCCGTTCTTCCAGCTTTATTCCGCTGTGGGTTTGTTTGATACGCCATGGGCCGTTGCCCTCTCGCACACACTTTTCAACGTGCCGTTGGCTGTGTGGATTCTTGAGGGCTTCATGGGGGGTGTGCCCAAAGCGCTGGATGAAACTGCCTTTGTCGATGGCTATTCCTTCCCGCATTTCTTTTTCCGCATTTTCATTCCCACCATTGCGGCTGGCATTGGCGTGGCCTGCTTTTTCTGCTTCATGTTCTCATGGGTAGAATTGCTGTTGGCGAAAAATTTAACATCTGTAGCCGCCAAACCCATCGCCGCTGTGATGACCAAAACCGCCAGTGCATCTGGCTATGAACTTGGCCTTCTCGCCGCGGCGGGTTCGCTCACGCTCATCCCCGGTGCCATCGTCATTTATTTCGTGCGCAACTATATCGCCAAGGGCTTTGCCCTAGGCCGCGTCTAAGGAGGCTCCAATGTTTGATCTTTCATGGATGGCTTGGACCTGGCCCACTGCCGTGTTCTTCATCGCCATTTTCTCATCGATCGCCGCCATGGGCTATTGGGAATATAAAGTGCCGGGCGGCAACCCCCGCCACGGCATCTTTCACCTCGACACAACCAGAGGCGACCGCCTGTTCATCAGCATTTTAGGCAGTTGTTTCATTATGTTGCTGTGGGTGGGCTTTGCCAGTGCCATAATTTGGGGCGGATTAGCCATTTGTGTGGCTTGGGCGGTGTTTGTTTTCCGCTATGGATAATTTGTTACATATTGACATTTGATACTGCAAAAGTACAACAACTAATAGAGTTCGTCATGTTCTCGTCGGTTCCCCAAGACCGCGGCTAGCTCGGTTTTATTTTTGCAATCCAATGTGTAACATTTTTGATAACGATCAATGAGCAGCCCTAAAACCCCTCAGAAAAATCTTCGCCCGTTTTATGCCAAGCACAGCGCTGAACAAATGAAGGAAGCTTTGCGCCGCATGCATTTGGTGCGCAAGTTTGAAGAAACTGCCGAAGATTCTTATGTGCGTGGTCTCACTCATGGCACCATGCATCTCTCCATCGGGCAAGAAGCCTCAGCCGTTGGCATTACCATGGCGTTGCGCAAAACAGATTACATCACATCCACACATCGCGGCCATGGCCATTGCATCGGCAAGGGTGCAGAAGTTAAATATATGTTCGCAGAATTCTTCGGCAAAGAAGAAGGCTATTGCCGCGGTCGCGGCGGCTCCATGCACATTGCCGATCTTGAAAGCGGCAACTTAGGTGCCAACGGAATTGTGGGCGGTGGCTTGCCAATCGCGGTGGGTGCAGCACTCGCCATCAAACAACAAAAGCGCGATGATATAGCTGTGTGTTTCTTTGGCGATGGGGCTTCCAATGAAGGGGCTTTCCATGAATCGCTTAACATGGCGGCCATCTGGAAATTGCCGGTCATCTTCGTGTGTGAAAACAATGGGTACGGTATGTCGGTATCTACTGATCGTTCCATGTCAGTTCCCAATGTGGCTGATCGCGCTCCAGCCTATAATATGCTAGGCGTAATTGTGGATGGTAACAACATGGCCGATGTTGTTGAAGCCATGATGGTGGCAACTGAACGCGCCCGCAAAGGCGAAGGCTCAACCTTGCTGGAATGCAAAACCTATCGCACCCGTGGCCATTCCCGCAGTGACCGCAACAAATATCGCAGCAAGGATGAAATTGAAGAATGGAAATTGCGTGATCCCATTCCACAATTTGTGAATGAACTTATTGCCCACGGCATCATAAATGCTCAGGAGGCCGATGCCATTGAGCAATCCGTCGATGCAGAAATCAAAGCAGGCTTTGATTTTGCAGTGGCAGGCACCAACCCAACACCAGACTCACTCACCCGCGATGTTTATGCGCGAGAGCTTGTGTGATGCGTGAACTCAGTTTTGCCCAGGCGCTAGGCGAAGCGCTATCACAAGCGATGGAATCTGACCCGCGCGTCTTCATCATGGGTGAAGACATTGGCGTTTACGGTGGCGCCTTCGGCGTAACCGGCGATCTGGTGCATCGCTTCGGCGAAACCCGCGTGATTGACACCCCCATCTCAGAATTAGGCGCAGCTGGTGCCGCCGTTGGTGCCGCTTTAGCAGGCTCCCGTCCCATTTTAGAATTTCAATTTTCCGATTTTGCTGGATTGGCCATTGAGCAAATTGTCAATCAAGCCGCAAAAATCAGATATATGCTTGGCGGCAAAGCCAGTGTGCCTGTGGTGTTCCGCATGCCAACAGGTTCCGGCACGGGTGCAGCAGCCCAACACAGCCAATCGCTTGAAGCATGGTATGGCCACGTGCCCGGTTTGAAAGTTATTCAGCCTTCAACGCCTTATGATGCCAAAGGCCTGTTGCTGGCCGCCATTGAAGACCCAGATCCGGTTTTAATTTTTGAACATAAGCTGCTCTATAAAATGAAAGGCCATGTGCCTGAAGAACAATATCTTGTTCCCATCGGCAAAGCCGCCGTGGTGCGTGAAGGCAAGGATGTAACAATCGTAGGCAGTGCCATCATGGTCCATAAAGCCTTGGAAGCTGCCGAAATTCTAAGTGCTGAAGGCATTGGCGTTGAAGTGATTGATCTCCGCTCAATTCGCCCCATAGACACGGCCACCATCATCGCCAGCGTAAAAAAAACCACAAGGCTGGTTTGTGTTTATGAAGGTGTGAAAACGCTTGGCATCGGTGCTGAAATCAGCGCGCGGATTGCCGAGAGTGAAGCCTTTGACTATCTTGATGCGCCCATCATGCGCTTAGGCGGTGCCGAAAGCCCCATTCCTTATAGCCCGGTCCTAGAGCGCGCCGCCGTGCCGCAAGTTGAAAACATTGTTGAAACCTTGCGCAATCTTGTGCGGGGCAGGGCATAAGCCATGGCTGTTGAAGTCATTTTGCCCAAAGTCGATATGGATATGACCACGGGGATTATTTCTAAATGGCATGTCAAAAATGGCGATGCCGTGTTGAAAGGTGCCGTGCTCTTTGAAATGGAAACCGATAAATCGGCCATTGAAATTGAATCGCCAGCCGCAGGCACCATCCACAATTTAGCTGAAACTGGCATAACCATCGAAATCGGTAAAGCTGTAGCGATGATTTATGCTGCAGGTGAAGTTGTGCAAGAAATTAAAACAGCTGCTTCTTCTGCTCCTGCAAAAATTGAAACACCAATTGAACTTGCCAAGCCAATTGCCCTTATGGCCAACGGCACAGGCCTTCGCGCCACACCATTAGCCCGTCGCTTGGCGCGTCAAAAAAATCTTTCGCTCTCAACACTCACAGGCTCTGGCCCGCGCGGCCGCATAGTTGCGGCCGATGTTGAAAGTCATCAAATCATTACTGCACCAAGCAACACAACTCTCATCCCGCTTGATGCCATGCGCCGCACCATTGCGCAGCGCTTAACTCTTTCCAAGCAAACCATCCCGCATTTCTATGTGTCATCGTCTTGCGATCTCACACAGCTCTTGGAAATCCGCGAGCGTATCAATGCCAGAGCACCCAATGATGCTGATGGCAATTCGCAGTGGAAACTTTCCATCAATGATTTTATTATCAAGGCGCTCGCACTTGCCTTGCAGCAAGTACCTACCGCAAATGTGACCTATACCGATGCTGGCCTATTGCAGCATAGAACTTCCGATGTGGGTGTAGCCGTTTCAGTTGAAGGTGGTCTATTCACACCCGTGTTGCGCAGTGCCGAATCAAAATCACTTTCGCAAATTTCCATTGAAATGAAAGATTTGGCCATCCGTGCGCGGGCCCGCAAATTGCAACCCGCAGATTATCAAGGCGGCACCACCGCAATTTCAAATTTGGGAATGTATGGCGTTGAGCAATTCACCGCCATCATCAATCCACCGCAAGCAACCATTTTAGCTGTGGGTGCAGCAATTGAACAATTTGTGCCAATTAATAAACTTCCTGTTGCAAAAATAGTGATGAAATGTACACTCTCCTGCGATCATAGAGCGGTTGATGGTGCAGTGGGTGCAGAATTGTTGCAAGCCTTCCGTCGCTTTATTGAGGAACCAGCTTTGATGTTAGTGTAATGAACGAACGCGAAAACCTTAGTCAACTCTCGGCCCGTATTGGTGCCGATTCTCTGTTGGTTCAGGCCGCAGGCGGCAACACATCCCTTAAGCAAGACGGCGTAATGTGGATCAAAGCCTCCGGCACTTGGCTGAAGGATGCCGCAGAAAATGTGTTTTACCCCGATCAAATTGACCAGCTTTTGAATTGGGATGCTGAAAAATATCGGCAGACACTTCCCTCATCTTCAACCTGAAGGGCCGAGACTTGGCCTCCAGTGATGGGCGCAAGTGGTACAATGATTTGGTTGTCGCACTTGAAATATTATTCTAGAGAGCCCCATCATGATCAATCCCATTGTTGCTGAAGTCACCCGTGGCTCAATCGTCGAAAGCCGTCACCGTGGCGCTTATGCTGTTTGTGATGCGACGGGCAAGATTTTACTCAGCGCGGGCGATGTGGAAACGCCCATATTTCCACGCTCGGCCGTGAAAGCTTTTCAGTGCCTACCAGTGATTGAATCAGGGGCCGCCGCAGCCTTTGGTTTCAACGATGAAGAAATTGCCTTGTGCTGCGCCTCTCATAATGGCGAAGCAGAGCATGTGCGTGTGGCCCGCTCCATGTTGAGCAAAGCGGGCATTTCCGAAATCTGTTATGAATGCGGCGCCCATTGGCCTTCGCACCGCCAAGCAACTTATGATCTTGTGCGGGCGGGCGAGGGGCCGAAGGATGTTCACAATAATTGCTCGGGTAAACACGCTGGCATGTTAGCCTTGGCCAAGCAATTGGGTGTCGATTCACACAATTATGTTAAGCCACACCATCCCGTGCAACAGGCAATCGCCAAAACAATAGAACGCCTTTGCGATGTCGATTTAAGCGCGGCACCAATCGGTGTTGATGGCTGTTCCGTGCCCACGTGGGCCATGCCGTTGAAAAACGCAGCGCTTGGCTTTGCCAGATTAAATTCAAGTGAAGCCGGATCTCGCATCATCAAAGCCGCCTTTGCTCATCCCTTTATGATTGCTGGCACTGGAAAATTTGACACGCACATCATGCAAGCCATTCCCCGCCTGTTTATCAAATATGGCGCGGAGGGCGTTTATTGTGGCAGCATTGCTCATGCTGGCCTTGGTTTTGCGGTTAAGGTTGATGATGGCGCGCCCCGCGCCGTGGAAGTGGCCACAGCCGCGATATTAGCGAAATTGGATGTGTGGACTGCCGATGAAATTGCTCACCTCAAATCTTTCCAACACGAGGCGCTCAGCAATTGGAATAAAATTGAGGTGGGCGTTGTGCGCGCTAGCGGCTGATCACATTGTTAACCAGGGTAATATGTGAGGGTAAATCACCTGTCGTTTCCGTACCGAAATCTAAGCCTTGAATAGCGCCTGCTGATGCGCCGTCTATCATGTTGCCGCTCACCAATATATTTCCCGTGCCGGCCGTGGTTGAAACCACAATTCCACGCTTTGTTTTGCGAATGATGTTCCCTTGCGCGGTAAGATTGCGCGACTTCTCACCCCAGCCCAAGTGAATGCCCACATCGCCAATATCTTCCAGTACATTATTGGAAACCAGCGTGTCAGCCTCGGCCCAAATGCCAATGGCTTCGCCTGCTTCTGCTGTGCTGCCATGTTGAATATTGCGGATCACATTTCCTGTGCAGGTGGCCAGCCTGCCACCCACATCCCAGTTGGTGATTGAAATGCCAGAGCCGGCACCATCAATGATGTTGTTTGCAACTACCGCCCCTTGAAATGCAAATTCCACATAGAGAGATACTTCACCAGCCTTCGATAAATTGTTGCCAATGATTTGCGCACTGCTGCCGGAGTTATAGCGGATAGAGGAGAAGGCCGTATCGAACACGTGGTTATTAGCCGTCATCACATCGTGAGCCAGATAGATATTTATGCCATTGCCATTCTGCCCATTACCACCACCATCGGCCCGCACCCGCGATACGCGATTACCCAGAACTTGAGTACCGTCAAAACCCGCCTCACTGCGCCACACCGCAATGCCATTATTGCCAATGTCCTCAACCACATTATTTGAAATCATCAGACCGAGAGAATTGATTGCAAAGAGTCCAAAGTCACCGAGCTTGAAAAAGCGACAATCAGAAATTTTTCCTGAGCTGTCCTCAAGTCGCAGACCTGTAAATGGGGAGTTCGAAAATTGACAATGTTCAATGTTAAAATTCTTAGCGTGGCGGGCAACAACCAGCGCGCCATTTCGAAATTCATCCGTAGGCGGAGTATCTTCCTTGCCACCAAAACTAATGCCCGAGAGCGTCACATTTGCAGCATCG
Organism: Hyphomicrobiales bacterium; assembly: GCA_031366855.1. Taxonomy (GTDB): domain Bacteria; phylum Pseudomonadota; class Alphaproteobacteria; order Rhizobiales; family Aestuariivirgaceae; genus Aestuariivirga. The sequence goes on from JANLPA010000150.1 coordinate 32,766, forward strand.
CCAATTTCTAAAATCGGTCCGCCAGAAAGCGAAATAAGGGTGGTGCGGCCATAAACCCCTTGAATATGCACTGTGCCATTAACTTTTAATCCCGCTGTAGCAAATGTTCCAGCAGGCAATTGCACCACGCCACCAGCTTCAATTGCTTTATCAATGAGAGCCTGTAAGTTATTGATTTTAAGTGCATTAGCTGGCCTAATAGCTGCCATCAAAGTAGCACCAGACAAAACTGTTCGACGCGCAAAATTCATATTGGCACACTCCGAACTGGAGTGATGCAAGTTAGCGGCCAGTGTTATTTTTTCAAAACAAGTTTCAACTTGCGTTCACCAATGTCAGCAATCATGCCCATAAGTTTTTTAGGTGGTGTGTGTGGCTTCAGGAAGCAATCATCTTTTACAAACGTCACGATGGTCTTCGCTGCTACATTTCCTTTAATGTCGGTGCAGGTCAATGGATGAACATAAATGCTGTTCGCATCGGCTTCTAAAAAACCATAGGCAGAAGCTTTACCAACTTCACTAAACTGTGCCACCCACCATGGGCCATCAAGCGGCACAAACAAAATTTGCGTAGTGGTATCTTTGTCGGTCAGCTCATAGTGATTGCCCACCGCCACAAATTTAGCATCGGTGCCATCGGTGGTCCATTTGCCATCATTCAACTCATAGCTTTGATAGGTGCCACCCGTCTTGCCTAACAATGGCTCGCCATCAGCCTCCGAAAAATTCGGAGTTTCAGATTGCAAAATGCAACCACCCAAAAGTAGCGCAAAAGCCAGAGAGATAAATTTTTTCATGTGCAATTTCTAATTTGACTTCTGGGCATAACCAAGGCGAGTGCGCAGCTGCTCCAAAACATCAAGAGCCGCTTGTGAGATTACCGTGCCAGGTGGAAACACGGCGGCAGCCCCCATCTCCAAAAGCTTAGCCACATCATCTGGCGGAATAACGCCACCGACAACAATTAAAATATCATCTCGCCCCTCTGCGTGAAGGGCCTGTTTCAATTCTGGCAAATGTGAAAGGTGGCCCGCCGCAAGTGATGAAAGCCCAACAACATGCACATTGTCTTTAGCCGCTTGTGCAGCCACTTCCTGCGCCGTGGCAAAAAGTGCTCCCACTTTCACTTCAAACCCAATATCACCAAAACCGGATGCAATAACCTTCTGCCCGCGATCATGGCCATCTTGGCCGATCTTGGCGACCAGCAAACTGGGCACCCGCCCATCAACTTCAGCAAAGGCCAAAGCCGCGTGTTGCGCCGCTTCAAATTTTGCATCATGCTTTTGCGCATCGCGGAAAATATTTTTTATCACCGATGTTTTAGCAACATGCCGCTGCCACAGTTTTTCCAAAGCAAAAGATATTTCACCAACAGTAGCGCCAGCCCGCGCCGCAGCAACGGCGCCAGCCAAAAGATTGCCAGTGCCAGATGCTGCAATTTGCGCAAGCTCCGAAAGTCGCACCGCCACATCCTCCGAATTTCGAGATGCTTTCAATTTTTTCAGTTTTTTAATCTGAAAATTTCGCACCGCACTATTATCAACCTTGCGTACATCAAGTGGTTGTTCTCCGACCACTTGAAACGCATTCACCCCCACCACAATTTGTGCGCCACTATCAATGCGAGCTTGGGTGCGTGCGGCGGCCTCTTCAATGCGCTGCTTTGGCAAACCAATTTCTATAGCCTTTGCCATGCCGCCCAAATTTTCAATCTCGGCCAGATGCACCCGCACTCGCGCCATCAAATCATCGGTGAGTTGCTCCATAAAATAAGACCCCCCCCAAGGGTCCACCACATCGCAAGTGCCCGCGTCCTGTTGCAAAAATATCTGCGTGTCACGTGCAATGCGGGCGGAAAAATCTGTGGGCAGGGCTAGCGCCTCATCAAGGGAGTTTGTGTGCAGCGATTGCGTGCCGCCCTGAGTTGCCGCCATCGCTTCAATCATCGTGCGCGTTACGTTATTGAAAACATCTTGCGCAGCTAAGCTCCAGCCACTGGTTTGGCAATGCGTACGCAACATCGATGAGCGCGCATCTTGCGGTGAAAATTGCGCGATCAGTTCCGCCCATAAAACCCGCGCGGCGCGAAGCTTTGCAACTTCCATAAAAAAATTCATGCCAATGCCAAAGAAGAATGAGAGGCGCGGCGCAAAAGCATCCACGCTCAATCCACCCGCAAGTCCAGCCCGCACATATTCAAGACCATCAGCCAGCGTATAAGCCAGCTCAAGATCAGCCGATGCTCCCGCTTCCTGCATGTGATATCCCGAAATTGAAATCGAATTAAATTTTGGCATATGCTCAGCAGTATATTTAAAAATATCCGAAACAATGCGCATCGATTGCGTAGGAGGATAAATATAAGTGTTGCGCACCATAAATTCTTTGAGAATATCATTCTGAATGGTGCCGGATAATTTTGAAGGCGGAACACCCTGTTCTTCAGCCGCCACAATATACAAAGCCATGATGGGCAACACAGCGCCATTCATGGTCATTGAAACACTCATGGCATCAAGCGGAATGCCATCAAAAAGCTGGCGCATATCTAAAATGGAATCAACCGCCACCCCCGCCATGCCCACATCGCCAGCGACGCGCGGATGATCAGAATCATAACCACGATGCGTGGCCAAATCGAAAGCAATTGAAAGGCCCATTTGTCCAGCCGCCAAATTGCGTCGATAAAACGCATTCGAATCCTCGGCCGTTGAAAACCCCGCATATTGCCGGATGGTCCAAGGCTGTGACGTGTACATGCTGGGATATGGCCCCCGCCGATAGGGGGCAACACCTGCCGCCGCATCCTGCACTTCGCGGGCCTCGTAAAAATTTTGAATCTCAATGCCTTCAGGCGTTTTCCAACTCATGCTTGAAAACGCTCCCACGCCGCATCGCAAAGCTGACGCGTTAAATTCTCCACATATCCAGACCCCGCCGCAGCGTCGGCCACTTCACCCAGATGCGATTCCTTCAATAGAATGTTTTGAATGTTACGCACCATGCGCCGCTCAAAATCACCATCGCTTTTAAACGGTAAAATGGAAATTGAATCAGCCCCACCAAGCCCCGCGCCAAAACATGCAGCCACACAAGCCAGCATATAGTGTTCATGATCAGCGCCAGAAAAGGCCGCCACTTGCGCATGCAAATTCAACGACGTGCGCGGCAAAAGTCGCTCCCATAGAATCCGCATGGCGCGAAATTTGGCAAGCGTTGCAAACATGTGATGATCAGCCGACAGCCGCACCGAAACATCAGGGCCAAATTCAGAAATGGAATGGAGAATTTGTGCCAAGTCATTTGAACGGGTTTCAAAAAATGGTCCAACAAATCCTAGCTTCCTCAACTCATCAGCAAACTTAACATCAGCAAGACCAAAGCTAATATCAAGCCGCGCTGGATCAATCGGTTGCTGCGCAATTAACTCCGTCAAAGCCCGCGCCGCCACATCGCCCGCCTCATTGCGGATACTGAAACTGTGCAGCGACAAATTGCGCAAAGCTTCAACGCTCGCAACTGTTGTCAGCACTAAACCGTCAGCACCACCAGCAAGTTCCGCGTTGGCAATGTCAGCATCAGCACTGTCCAGCACACTGAAATTTTTCCATGGGCCGTGGCTCGCTCGCAAGGCCCGTGGCCCCGCTTCACTTTGGAATATAATCTTGCGCTCAGCTTGCATGCTTAATTTTGCCATTCAATTACCTGATGCAATGATTTAAAGCAGATTCACCAACAAGCAATACTGGGGTTTTACCATGGCTGATAACACTATCTTTTTGGGCAAAAGCGATAAGCCGCAAGTGCTTTATCTGCCTATGGCCAGCCGCCATGGATTAGTGACTGGTGCCACCGGTACCGGCAAAACCGTAACTTTGCAAATCATGGCCGAAGCTTTTTCCAGCATAGGCGTTCCTGTATTTGCCGCGGATATTAAAGGTGATCTTTCTGGCATTTCGCAAAAGGGCATAGACGTTGATTTTCTGGTGGAGCGCGCCAAGCAAGTGGGTTTGAGCCCCTATATCCATAATGCTTCGCCCACAATTTTCTGGGATGTGTTTGGCGAGCAAGGCCACCCCATCCGCACCACCGTCACTGAAATGGGCCCGCTGCTGCTCTCGCGTTTGATGGGCCTCAGTGATGCGCAGGAGGGTGCGTTAAACATCGCATTCAAAATCGCCGATCAAGAAGGTTTAGCCTTGCTTGACCTCAAAGATTTGCGCGCACTGCTGAAAGACTTGGCCGACCGCGGCGAAGAAATCACTACTGAATATGGCAATGTGGCCGCCCCCACTATTGGCGCCATTCAGCGCCAGCTTGTGGTGATCGAAGAGCAGGGCGGTGATAAATTCTTCGGCGAACCCGCTTTAGATATTAAAGATTTTATGCGCACCACGCGTGATGGCAAAGGTTATATAAACATCATCGCTGCTGATAGATTGGTGTCCTCACCCGAACTTTATGCCACGCTCCTCTTGTGGCTCATGTCCGAACTCTTTCAAGAAATGCCCGAAGTGGGCGATCTTGAAAAACCAAAACTGGTGTTCTTTTTTGATGAAGCGCATTTGCTCTTTGCTAATGCCCCCGCCGGTCTTTTGCAAAAAGTGGAGCAAACTGTAAAGCTCATCCGCTCCAAAGGTGTTGGCATTTATTTCGTCACACAGAACCCATTGGATATTCCAGATAGTGTTCTGGCTCAGCTTGGCAACCGCGTGCAACATGCGCTTCGTGCTTATACACCGCACGATCAGAAAGCCGTGAAAGTGGCAGCTACCACCTTCCGCCCTAATCCAAAATTCGATACGGAAATAGCCATCACTGAGTTGGGCAAGGGCGAAGCTCTAGTTTCAGTGCTTGATCTTAAAGGTGTGCCCACCATGGTGGAACGCACCTTCATCAGGCCGCCTTCCGGCCAGCTTGGCCCGGTAACGCCAGCCCAACGCCAAGCCACAATTGCAGCTTCACCAGTTGCTGCAAAATATGAAACCGCAATTGATCGCGAGTCGGCTTACGAAAAATTATGCAAGAAAGCTGCCGCAAACGCTGAAGTGCAACAGCAAGCCGCGCAAGCTAAGGCCAATGCGAAAGCCGCTAGGGCAGCTCCCCGTGAACGTGAATCTGCAACAGATAGATTTGTAAAGAACGTAGCAGGTTCAGTTGGCCGCCAACTTGGCTCCACAGTTGCCCGCTCCATCGGCAATGCTTTGGTGCGTGGCATATTGGGCGGGCTAACACGGCGATAATCAGTCTCATCACAAAACCGTGCATGGCTTTGTGTCGCGGTGCATTCTATATAATCAACAGCAGGAGAAGCCCATGCAAAGATTTTTTCTCGCAATAATTTTTGCGATGGCAATCAACGCCAGTGCCGCAATCGCAAAAACTGAAACTGCAATTTTTGCAGGTGGCTGTTTTTGGTGTGTTGAATCAGATTTTGATAGCGTGAAGGGTGTAGTGAAAACCACCTCGGGCTATGCTGGCGGCAGCATTTCAAACCCCAGTTATAAAAATCATGAAGGCAGCCAAGAGGCAGTGAAGGTCGAATATGATCCGGCCATTGTATCCTATGATAAGCTGGTGTTTTATTTTCTCAGAACCATTGATGTGACCGATGCCGGCGGCCAATTCTGTGACCGTGGCGATTCTTATGTCTCCGTTATTTTTGCCAAAGGTGCGGAACAAAAGGCCATTGCTGAAAATGCGGTGAGACAAGGCGAAGCAGCGCTTGGTCAAAAAATTATAACGCCAGTCAAAGCAGCCTCAAGCTTCACAGCAGCTGAAGCTTATCACCAGAACTATTATTTAAGCCAAAATCGCGTGCTCACAAGATTTGGCTGGATAAAACAGGAAGATGCGTACCATCGTTACCGGGAAGCCTGCGGTCGCGATGCGCAAGTGAAAAAAATCTGGGGTGCAGCGGCTTATCCTACCATCAATTAGATTATTTCATCCTCGTCCGGAATTGCATGGGCTTGGGCGCGGGCTTTGGTGTTCACACGCGCCACATGGAACAATGCGTCCCCCCGGTTCACAATTGGCAAATTGGTGCGGCCAATAATAATGCCGTCCTCCTCAGCAACCACTGCCACTTGTGATGCTCCCAGTGGATCGGAAATCACCCCCACAGGTTCATTGGTGCCCACACGATCACCAATGCGCCGCACCGAATGCAAAATTCCGCCTTCGGGTGCGCGCAACCATGTGCTCGCCGCTGAATGCACTGAGGCCATATGTGGCAAAATGCTGGGCGCTGAATTGATCATCCCCAATACTTTCATCACGCGCAATGTGCCTTTAACACCAGCCTCAATTGCGGATTCATCAAAGCGTAAAGCTTCGCCACCTTCATAAAGCAAAACCTTCACGCCACACTCTTTGGCGCTCTGGCGCAAACTGCCGTCGCGCAATTTCGACGTGAGAATGACTGGCGGCGCAAAAGCTTCAGCCAGCTCCAGCAAATCCTTATCAGCCGGAGCAATGCGTATTTGCGGCAAGTTAGAACGGTGCAAAGCCGCTGTATGAAAATCAATACCGAATTGCGAGCGCAAAACCACTTCACTGAAAAACAAATCAGCCAGCAAACTGGCCAGCGACCCACGATCAGACCCCGGAAATGAGCGGTTAAGATCGCGCCTATCCGGCATATAGCGCGAATGCGTGAGAAAGCCAAAGCTGTTAACAATGGGAACCGCCAGCAATGTGCCTGATAGATTTTCCAGTTCCCGTGCGCCGAGAATCCGTCTGATAATTTCAACCCCAAGAATTTCATCGCCATGCACCACGCCGGAGAGAAAAAGCACAGGCCCCGGTTTTGCCCCATGCACCACATGCACGGGCAAATTTAACCTCGTGCTATTGGCCAACACCGAGACTTCAAGCTCAACAGTCTCGCGTGTGCCAGATGCAATCTGCTGTCCGCCAATTTCAAAAGGGCTCATCCGCGGCCCCGTGTTTTGGTGCGGCCTGGCTTGGCATTTTTTTCTAAAAATTCGATAATGGTTTTGGCCACATCCTTGGTTGAAGCTTTTTCAATGCCTTCAAGTCCGGGTGAGGAATTTACCTCCATCACCACCGGCCCGCGCTTGGAACGCAGCAAATCGACACCCGCCACGTTGAGTCCCATGCTTTGCGCGGCTTTAAGGGCGGTGGCTTTTTCAGATTGCGTAAGCTCGGTCATAAGAGCCGTGCCACCGCGATGCAGGTTCGAGCGAAATTCCCCCTTGGGTCCGGCGCGTTCCATGGCGGCCACAATTTTGCGACCCACAATAAAGGCTCTAACATCGCGGCCTTCGGCCTCACGCACAAATTCTTGCACGAGGATATTGATATCGGCTCCGCGAAACGCTTCGATCACAGATTTTGCAGAATTATGCGTTTCTCCCAGCACTACGCCAATGCCTTGCGTGCCTTCGAGAAGTTTGATCACCACAGGCGCACCACCGACGAGATTTAAAATTTCCTCAGTGCGGTTGGCCTCACTGGCAAAAGCCGTCACCGGCAGCCCCACACCATCACGCGCTAAAATTTGGAGGGAGCGCAGCTTGTCGCGCGAGCGTCCGATGGCCACCGATTCATTGAGTGGATAAACCCCCATCATTTCAAATTGCCGCAACACCGCAAGGCCATAAAATGTGTGCGACGCCGCAATGCGCGGGATCACCGCATCAAAGCCTTCAAGCTTCTCACCCATATAGCGAAGCTCCGGCTTGCGTGACGTGATGTTCATGTAGCAGCGCAAATAATCAATTGGCACAATTTCATGCCCGCGCCCAACTGCCGTTTCCATAATGCGCTGGTGCGAATAAAGTTTTTGATTGCGCGTGAGGAGAGCTATTTTCATTTTGTCTTTTTCTTTCTGCGCGACAGTATAAACGATCGCGCTGGGTTCACAATGAAGCGGCCTTTCAGCGCCTCGCGCCCCAGCAACATCGGCACTCCCATATCGGTTCTGTTGGTTAAAGTAATCTCAATCGACAAGCGATGGACTCCAACCTGAATCAATGTCTCAACAATAGGTCTTAACTCACTGATACCATTAGAACTTTTAACACGCTTTAAGCCAATAAGGTGAACTCTACGGCCAACCCCTTCCAAGGTGAAGGAAACAAGTTTTCCACTCACGCGTATATGATCGGCATGCAAAGCAGCCGTGCGCGCGCCCGTATCAATTTTAGCAATAAGCAGCACGTCCCCAAATTCAGGCAAGCTAACATCCTCGCGCCAACCGATAAGCGGTAAGGGAAAAAGAGTGGGATGGAGGCGTGGCATGAGGCTTCTGACATCAGTGTTCGTTTTGGAATTTCAACTTACCATAGAAGTGGATGAAGGCTTAACGCTTTTCAACACAGCTAGAAATTTCCGTGTGGGGGTTACTGATTGACATATGTAAGACTATGCCTTACATATCGGCATGATAAAATCATTCATTCACAAGGGTCTGTCGGAACTGTGGTCGAATGACAAAACATCAAAAATTGATAAGCGATTTTATGGCCGTATTTTAGAACGGCTTGATGCTTTAGATTTGGCATCGTTGGTTGTTGATATGAGTGTGCCGGGGTATGATTTCCATGAACTGCGTGGGTTTAAACCAACTCGCTACACTGTCCATGTAAATGGCCCGTGGTGCATAACTTTTGAATTTATCGATGGCGATGCTTGCCGTGTTGATTTTGAGCAATATCATTGAGGAGAATGAACTATGGTTGAATTTGTTGCAGTACGGAGCAAGAAGCGCGCCCCAACTCATCCCGGTCAACTTTTAGCAAACACAGTTCTGCCCGCGACCGGAAAGTCAAAGGCAGAGTTTGCGCGTCTTTTGGGAATTTCGCGGCAATCACTTTATGATATTCTATCTGGCAGTCAGCCCGTGTCGCCTGCGACGGCTGTGAGACTTGGAAAGTTATGCGGGAATGGGCCACGCCTTTGGTTGAACATGCAATCGGCTTATGATCTTTGGCAGGCGCAGAAAAGCGTCGATGTGTCCAAGATTATGACGCTCGAGATTGCTTAATTCATGGTGCCTCGTGGTTTTGAATATCCAATCTGATTTTTAAAATATGTGGAATCGGTGGCTGCTGACCACGACGGAATTTCCGAACTTGTCCGTCTTAGTCTCAATACAGGAGTTGCCACATGAACCTATCTCGCCGCACAATTTTATTTGCCAGCGCAGCCGCAGCAGGCGTTGTTGCCGTCTCCAGCACATTTCTAAACAAGCTTAGCGGCCCCGCACGGCGCAGTTTGACGGCGCTCGAAAAAAACACCTGCGCCATAACAGTTGAAGCCGTCGAAGGCCCCTATTGGGTTTCCGGCATGGCTGAGGTGGCGGATGGCAATATCAATTTTACCAAGCTCGAAGGCTCTCCCATTGAAATCACGGGCCATGTTTATGATGGGCTTGATATCTCGAAGCCTCTTGCTAATGCCGAAGTGGAAATTTGGCACGCCGATAATTCTGGCAACTATCATCCCAATGGCAACGGCCCGCTTACCAATTACAAAGCCGAAGAATTGGCTTTGCGCGGTTTTGTAAAAGCCGATGCCACTGGCGCTTACCGCATTTCAACAATTTTCCCGGGCGAATATTCTGGTCGGGTGCGCCACTATCATTTCAAAATCAGAGCAGCAGGAAAATCAGAACTGACAACGCAATTGATTTTTCCAGCCCGCACCGGAGACACTCTTACATTCGATACGGATGACATTGCTGAGGGCCTGCCAAATTGCCAGCAATTAACACTTGATGAAACCACCAGCCCCGCTAAGGCCAGCTTCGATTTCAGGCTTTAAAAGCGCGTAATCACGCTAATGCCTTTGGTGGCGAAGCTATCCATCGCCGCCAAGGCTTCTGGTGCGTCATCCAAACCAATGCGCGCCCCAATGAGTTTTTGTGGTTGCAGCTTGCCAGCTTCAATCATGTTCATCATGTCACCATAGCGAAAGGCCTGCATGCCGTGGCTGCCACGAATTTCTAACTCATGTGAAATCACCCGCGCCATGGGCACGCGCGCGGTGGCATCATCGCCCAGCATCAACCCCACCTGCACATGCCGCCCGCGTTTGCGCAAATTGAGAATGGAATTAAAACTGGTGGTGGCATGGCCCAAAGCATCCAGAGAAAGATGCGCACCGCCACCCGTGGCATCGCGCACGGCTTCCGCCACATCAGAAACGTGTGTAGCATTGATGAGAACTGAAGCACCCAATTCGCGCGCCAATGCCAACTTCTCATCCGTCATATCAATGGCCACCACTTGCGCGCCCATCGCAGCGGCAATCATAATGGCGGATAATCCAACACCGCCGCAGCCATGCACGGCCGCCCATTCGCCGGGGCGGCAGCGCCCTTGGTCAACAACGGCGCGAAAAGAAGTTATAAATCGGCAGCCCAAACTCGCTGCGGTCTCAAATGCCATAGCTTCAGGCAGACGCACCAAATTGCCATCGGCATAATCCAACGCCACATATTCGGCAAAAGATCCCCATGCCGTAAAGCCCGGCTGAAATTGATTGTCGCAAATATGTTGGTGTCCGGAATCGCATTCGCCGCAATGCCCGCAGCCAGCCACAAACGGCACCGTCACGCGGTCTCCCTGTTTCCAATTGCGAACATCTCGCCCAACAGCAACAACCGTGCCAGCCAACTCATGTCCCGGCACATGCGGGAGTTTAATATCCGCATCATGCCCCATCCAGCCGTGCCAATCGCTGCGGCACAGGCCAGAGGCCTCAACCTTAACAACAACGCCCGCGGGCGAAGGTGTGGGGTCTGGCACAGCTGCAATCACGGGCATCTGTTGAAAGTGCTCAAAGTAAACTGCGCGCATGTAAGGCTCCCTTATTATCTAATGTGAAAAGCAACACGCAACCCACACCCACAAAAATAGTGCCAAGCCCCGGCCTATCTAGCATCAGGTCAAGACCAAACAAATAAGCCGCTTGAATAATTCCGGCGATCAAAATAATGATCCATGTTGGTTTCGTGCGGTTGAAATATCCACCCAAGAGCATGAATGGAATTTCAAGTCCTGCCACAAGGCCGGCAAGAATGCCAACATCGCGCGTGGTGCCGCCTGGCAAATGGGTGATGAATAGCGGCAGCAACGCCCCACTGGCGGGTTGTGGTGTTGCAATAAAAGCCAAAGCCAACACGCGCAAAAAAATCTCGCGGCTGGCAATCAATTTCAGGGCCTGCTTCATGCCAGCCCAAGCTATATAAAAAAGGCTCTAGCAGATTCTGCCAGAGCCTCTCAAAAGAATTTGCAGCATTACGCCTTGGCGTGCATCTGCTCCACATAGTCCCAGTTCACCAAATTATCCACAAACGCTTCCAGATATTTTTGGCGGGCATTGCGGTAGTCAATGTAATAGCTATGCTCCCACACATCGCAGCCCAGAATTGGCGATGCGCCGTGCATCAATGGGTTTTCGCCATTTGGCGTTTTCATAATAACCAGCTTGCCACCTTTAACGGCAATCCAAGCCCAGCCGGAACCAAATTGCGTCAAACCAGCTTGAACGAAATCGGCACGCATTTTGTCGTAGCCACCTAAGTCGGCATCAACAGCCGCTTGCAATTTTGCAGGCAAACTCTTGCCGCCGCCTTTGGGCTTCATCCAATTCCAGAAATGAGTGTGGTTATAATGCTGGCCCACATTGTTAATCAGCCCTTGGGCCTTGTCAGCAAAAGCCACCTTGCAAATATCTTCAACCGAAGCAGAAGCCAAAGGCTGATCCTTCAGCAAGTTATTGCCATTGGTCACATAAGCCATGTGGTGTTTGTCGTGATGAAACTCGAGAGTTTCTTTCGACATATAAGGGCCTAAAGCATCATAGGCATAAGGCAGTGCGGGCAGTTCAAGGGCCATCATTTTTCTCCATGTGTTATGAGGAGTATGTAAGCGTTTACGTGCCAAGGTGCAAGCGAGCTTACGGGTTCAATCGTAACGTTATTCGAGTGCTGAGAACAAAGGTAAAAATTTTTCACCAGAAATTCTGAAACTTGCGGGCCTAAATTTCTTCTCCGCCACTATGACATCATCAAATGAAAGGCTGGACCAAAATCCTTCGACGCCGTAGGTCTTGCAGATGGAACTTAGGGGACCTTCCAGCCCTATCGGAAGGGCAAATTCGCTGTCAGAAGTTTCGGCACTCAATTCAAATTTTGTTTCAAGCCGTGCCGCGCAAAAAACAATCAGGGCCTCAATTTCATACTGTGTTGCAGTTGCTTTCCAATCCTCATTAACCAACTGGGTCCACCGTTTCAAGGAATTAGGGCACAGGCCAATTAGATCTGCCAACACCGTATTAACGATCAACTGTCGAGTCTTCAACCAAAGCTCCGAACTCAATTGTCCGTTTTGCGATTTCAAAAGTGGTGCGTTGTGCAACAAGCCAGCGGCCACCAAGCGCACATTGAAACCGTAATGGACCAGAATGCTGGCGGTGCCAACGAGGTGATTCAGGTATGGTCGGCCTGAAGGCCTGAAGCCTCCAACAGTAACTCGAGCAGCCACCCAATACATCTCTTCGATCAACTCGACATCTTCGGTGTCATAGCCACGATTTCGCGCCAGCTGTATTAAAGAAGAAATCTCTTGGACAATGTGTTGCGCAATTAAGGGGCGTTCTCGGCCAGCATCCGCTGTAAGTTGGTCTCGCGTCGCCAAGACAGCAGCGCGATGCCGCCGAACATAGTTTCTTAACGACCCAAAAGATTTCTCAGAATCAACAACACCCCAAGTTCTGCAAAAATGTGCAATTGATTTTTCCAAAACAGGGACATCCCACTGAAAACCAAAGTATTGCATGTCGCGGAAAGTGAAATTACGCTTGTGGTGCCAATGCACAATAGCACCAGGCTCTACGAAAACACGCAAACCTTGTTTTTTTGCAATCAACCCATCACTTACATGATTATGCGCAGTTTGAAACGCAGGGTCTAACATTCCTTCCAATGTGTAGGCTTGTTTCGACATCAATAAACAGTGAAACTCCGCAAACGCAGTTTCTGTGCTTCCAGTATATACTTCTTTGGAAGACACGGATTTGTTCATAAACAAATGACTTTCAACAAGATGTGAACCCTGCTCGTCAGTCTCTGAAGCAAGCGCTCCGCCACCAAAGTGGATCGTTTCAAAACGCGTCCTTCCCCACGTAACAACGGCACTAACGATTGCAGCGTCATTAGTGCGCGCACATTCAAGCAGCTTGGCAATTGAACCTTCTCGAAGCGCAATATCATTATCAATGAACACAATATATTCAGCGTCTATTCCACGAATAGCCATTCTTCTGATTTCGTTTTGCCGCCAATGGCCTTCAATTTTCTTTACTTTGACTTCTTCGAACTCAACTTCAATTTCCGCCAACATTTCGTCAGGGAATTGATCATCGACGACTAAATAGACGGGTTGGCCATCAGTTAGCTCGTGTCTCAAGGATCGGAGGCTCTCAGCGGTAAGACCATATCTTTCACGCACCGTCATCACGACAACAAGCTCTATGGCAGATCTTGGCTGGTCTGCCACACTTGGACGTAAGGTTTGGCCATTAGTCTTCAATCGAATGCTGTCCCCACCAATAACACCGCAGAATGTGAGCTACATTCCCCGAATAACGCCTTGGCAAATAATCATGATCACCAAGCTAACAATCCAATATCCAGCATCCACCAGCCGCGCATATTGCGATTTGCCGCTGAAGCTGTTGCCAGAAAACTGCAGAACCGTAAAAGCGACAGTTGCCAGAATAACGGTGTAGAGCGCGTTGTTATTGGCCGTTACGCCAACAAACCAACTCATCAACAGCAAGCCCAACACTTGGGATCCCATGGCACCCATGGGCATGGCTCCAGCACTGTCCATCTTAATTCCAGAACCTTCGGCCCATTTAGTTCCAAATAATTTTGGCCCATACCAAAGCCACCCCACCAAAAACGAAAGCACTGCCCCAGCCAAAACCGCCAGCCAGCTCACACCAATCGTAATTTCACCCATAATATCCTCCTTCGTTAAGATTTAACGATGTGGACTATAGCGTTGATTATTAAGCATACCAGACCAATATATATTGCAATGCAATATATATTGTGCAGTGCACAATTTTGTGCTATCGCCCAGCCATTATCAAATAGGGGACTTAAAATGCAAACTCACAAAATTGAATCCGAAGAAACAATCCGCAGCTTGGCCCATGACTTCTGGGAAGCTGAGGGACGCCCAGAAGGCCGCGCCGAACTCCATTGGCAACGCGCTCTTGAAACGTTGAATGCACCTCTTGCAGGTGA
>JANLPA010000013.1:0-34235 GCA_031366855.1 Hyphomicrobiales bacterium
GCGTCGTTCAATTCTTTGGAAATCAACTTGGCGCGGTCATCCAAGGCCACGGCAGCTTTTTTATGGGCACCAGCATAAAGCACGATGCCAATGAAAATCACCAAGGCTACTAAAGCGAAAAATGTTTGATCGAATTCCATAAACATTCTCCTAGCGCTTGGCAGCGGCCACGGCCTTGGCCACGGCTGTCTTCAATGTTTTGCCACCGGTTAAGCTGGCTACAATATCAGCCGCTGCATCACCAGCAATGCTTTCCACAGATTCCATGGCTTTGGCTTTGGCCTTGGCTACTTTGGCTTCAGCGTCTTTAATTTTTTTAGAAAGGGCTGCATCAAGGCTGGCTTGATCGGCATCAATTTCTGTTGAAACTTTGGTACGGGTTTCGCGGCCGATGTCGGTGGCTTTTGAACGCGCGTCGAACAGGGCTTTTTCGTAATTCTTGAGGGCAGCTTCAGTTTCATCTTTCAAGGCCGAAGCTCGCGCAAGATCACCATCAATTTGGGCTTTGCGATTGCCGATAATGGCAGCCAGCTTTGGCAAAACCATGCGGCTCATCAAAAGATAAAGTGCCGCAAAGAAAATCACCAGCCAGAAAAGCTGTGATGGAAATGACTTGGCGTCCAATGGTGGAAATTTGCTTTCCCCGCCTTCAGCACCTGTGGTTTCTGTAGTTTCGGTCGTAGCCATCTGACAGCCTCAAATTACGAGAATAGGCCGGCCCGAAGGCCAGCCCAAACTAAACGTTTAAAACGTTGCTATTAAGCAACGAAGAGAAGCAGAAGGGCAACAACGAGCGAGAAAATGCCCAAGCCTTCAGCAAGTGCAGCGCCGATGAGCGCGTTGGTAAATTGCGAACCAGCTGCTGCTGGGTTGCGCAATGCGCCTGCAAGGTAGTTGCCGAAAATGTGGCCCACGCCAATGCCGGCTCCGCCCATGCCAATGCATGCGATACCTGCGCCGATGAGCTTTGCTGCTGCTGGATCCATAGTAGTTCTCCTAGTGTTTTTTCAGTTTGAGTTGAAGGTTAATGTGAAGGGTGAAGCGCGTCGTTCAAATAAACGCAAGTGAGAATTGCAAACACAAAAGCTTGCAAGAATGCAACGAGGAACTCGAGGGCTGTAAGCGCCACGGCCATGAACATGGGCGCAATTGCGCCTAAAATGCCAATGCCTCCGAGTGCACCTAAGCTTACAACAAAGCCCGCGAACACTTTCAAAACAATATGGCCCGCCAGCATGTTGCCGAATAAACGCAAGCCCAACGAAATGGGGCGCGACAAGAATGAAATGATTTCAATGATTGAGATCACAGGAAGAATAGCCAGCGGCACGCCATGCGGCACGAACAGTTTAAACCAGCCCAAGCCATGCTTGGTGATGCCAACGACTACGACAAGGCATACCACAAAAAGTGCAAGCGAAACGGTGACGATCACATGGCTGGTGACGGTGAAGAAATAAGGGAACATGCCAATCATGTTGGCAACCAAAACAAATGAGAACAGCGAGAACACCAGCGGGAAGAAGGCCTTGCCTTCTTCGCCCAGCACGTTCTTCACCATATTATCGACTAAACCATACCACATCTCACCAACCGATTGCAGGCGGCCTGGAACCAAAGCGCCCTTACGCGCTGCGAGAAGTAGAATGCCGGTGATGGTGGCAACAATAATGCCCATAAACAAGGCAGAGTTGGTGAAGCTGATGTCATAGCCGCCAATGTTTACGGGGCCCGCAAGATCATGCAGTCGGAATTGATGGATCGGATCGTTAGCCACTATTTATCCTCATCTTCGTCGTCATCAGGCGCACGTATATTACGAAGCTCTTCAGCTGTGGGTGGTGTTCTATTCGCAGACCGCGACATATTCAGAATACCAGCCCCGAAGCCTAAGAGCAGAAACACTATTAGAAATAACGGCAAGGTGCCAAATAATTTATCCAGCCCAAAGCCCAGAAGCCCGCCAACCAGAACACCCGCAACGAATTCACTCGCCAACCGGTAGCCCTTGGAATAATCGGAAGCCCCTTGATATTTCATCGACGGCTTTTCCGCTGCCGCTGTTTGGGATTTTTCAGCTTCAATGCGGCTGCCTAAATCTTTCAAGCGGCTGGAAATATCGCCGAACTTTGGGTCAGTTTCGTCTTTCTTATCGCGCGGATTAGCCATATCAAACGTCCTCCGTGCGAGGCAAAACTGCCCCTTCCCAAAGCGCGCTCTTGATAGTTACGAGGGGCCAAAGTGTCAAGCGGTGGATGCTGGTTTTAAAGCATTGAAAACAGGAGGGTATTTTTGGTTCGCAGGTGCTGCGTCGAAAAGTCCGCATGATGTAAGCCGATTCTAGAGGAGTTTTAAACTTTTCAACTCCGCCTTCAGCTTGTCTGGTGTTGTAAAATGATGCGCTTTCATGCCCAGGGCTTCAGCGCCTTTCACATTTTTCAAGCTATCATCAATGAACAGGCATTCAGTAGCTTTGAGTTTGTTACGCTGCAAACTCAGTTCATAAATTGCTGGATCAGGCTTGATTAATTTCTCATCACCAGACACCACAATATCGCGGAACAGATTTAGGAACGGAAAGCGCAATTTGGTTTCGCGGAATTTATCTTGGTTCCAATTGGTGATGGCATAGAGAGGCGTGCCATTTTTGTGCAGAGCTTCCAAAATATCAACGCTGCCAGAAATGGCACCGGGCACCATGTGGTGCCATTGCTCATCATAGGCTGCAATTTCTGCGGCATAGTCTGGATGTTTCGCAGTAGCTATTTTCACGGCATCAGCAAAACTTCTGCCACGATCTTGCTCTAGGTTCCACGCACTTGTGCAAATGTTTTCTAAGAACCATTCCATCTTCGCGTCATCATTGAAAATTTTGCGATACACATGGCGCGGGTCCCATGAAATTAAAACCATGCCGAGATCGAAGATAACATTCATGTTTCGAGTACACCCTTTTCATTTAACCTACAGCCAAGCGTCGGGGTGCTTCAGCCGTTTCGATCACAGCATTAGGCTCGGTCAAATCCATGCTCTCAATCTTGGCGGAACGACTGGAAATTTTATCGGCAGACACATTCAACTGTTCAAGATCGCCATTGGCTTGGGCGAAATGTTTGTGCAGTGAGCCCATGCGTTCTTTCATGCGCGTCACATCAGCAAGTAGTTTCACCACTTCGCCTTGAATGAGGTGCGCTTGCTCGCGCATGGCGGCATCTTTCACTATAGCTTGCATGGTTTGCACCAGCAGCATGAGCACATTGGGTGACGCTAAAATAATGCGCAAGCGATGGGCCTTTTGCACCACGTCTTCAAACTTCTCATTAAGCTCGGCGTAAACGGATTCAGATGGCACAAACATGATTGCTGTTTCATGCGTTTCGCCACTGATTTGATATTTCTCGGCAATGTCTTTCACATGTTTCAACACGTCAGACTTCAACCTTGTCTCTGCAATTTTGCGCAATCCGTCGTCCGTGGCCTCGCGCAAAGCATTGTAGGCTTCGAGTGGGAACTTCGCGTCGATCACCAATTTCAATCGCGAGTCTGGCAGGCTGATTAAACAATCTGGGCGCATGCCGTTTGAGAGCGTGGCTTGAAAACTGAAGGCCTTTGAATGCAGTCCATCAGTGATAATTGCTTCCATGCGGCCTTGGCCAAAGGCCCCGCGGGTCTGTTTGTTGGCAAGAATATCTTTGAGGCTCAGCATTTCATTGGAGAGTGATGCGAGATTATTTTGCGCGGCATCAATCACCGCGAGGCGTTCATGCAACTGGCCGAGCGAGGCCGCCGTGCGTTGCGACTGTTCATGCAAGCCATGGCCAACGCGCTGGCTCACGCTATCAAGGCGTTCGTCCAAGCTGCGTTGCAAATGCACTTGTTGGCTTTGCGCTTGGGCGGAAAAATTTTGCAACACGCCAGATAATTCAGCCAAGCGATACTCCATGTCTGAATTGCGCTGTTGGGTTTCCAAGCGTTCTGCCTTGCGGCCCGCTTGGCCGCGCCACGCTAAAATTACCGCAGAAAAAAGCAACAGCATGCTGGCGAAAATCAGCAAATCTTGAAGCGTGAATGGCTGCGCGCCAAAGTGAAGAATGATGGAGTTCAAATGCATGGAACGAAACATAAACTGATTCGCAGCAGTGCTTCTCAGAAAAGTACGAGGCCCGCCCAAAAGATACACATTTGGACGGGCCCCAGACCCGTATCAACTCGGGACGGCGACAGGAGCTCACACGGATCGTCTCGCATCACGCGAGGAATGAGTATGCTGAAATTTTCGCTCCCGCTTTGGAAGCCGCTTCACCTACCCGATCCCCCGCAGGATCTGGTGACGAAATTGACCTTCAAACGCGGCAACGGCGCAGCCGCAAAAGGACTCAAGCAGGGCCATTTTGTGGCTATATTGTGAAGAAACATCAATTGTCAGTGAGCTGTCAGTTCATATGATTTTATTTTCAAAAAAGAGTGTTATGGGCATCGCACTCAACCTTAAAACAAATGGAAAAAGCGAATCATGAAACTTGCCTACAGCAAATGCAACAGCAACTGGCGGCGGTCGCAATGAAGGTCTTAGCAAAACTGATGATGGCCGCGTGGTTGTTGCCCTTGCAACGCCAACTGAAATGGGTGGCAGCGGCAAAGGCACTAATCCTGAACAACTCATTGCAGCAGGCTATGCTGGGTGTTATTTAGGAGCCATGCGCTTTGCTGCTGGTAAGGCCAAAATTGATATGCCCGCTAATACGTCTGTCACGTCGCATGTGAGCATAGGTACGCGAGATGATGGCGAAGGTTTTGGCCTTGAAATAACCTTAGATGTGAACATGCCAGGCGTGGACAAAGCAATCGCGGAGGACTTAGCCAAGCGTGGCCATATTATTTGCCCTATCTCACACTCCTTCAAAGGCAATGTGAAAACCACCACAAACGTCAACGTTTAAGAAAAACGGGCTGCAAATTCTTCTGCAGCCCGCCTCATTTAATTACCAGTGACTGTGGCAGACTTTCACTTTCTTCCACACCCAATGATGGTGATGCCACACCTTCACTTTTTTCCAATGGCAGTGATAATATCCTGGGTGCCAACCATAGCCATGGCCAACACCAATTGAGATGTTAACGCCAGCATTGGCAGTGCTTGTTGCGGCGGTCATGCCTAGGGCCATGGTTGTGACGGTGGCTAATGCAATCATCGTTTTGCGGATCATATCGAGTTTCCTTTCGAAAAGCTTTGTATCTAACGACACAAATATGATGCCCCCTAGCTGAATAGTAGATGAACGGGACTAACCAAGCAAGGCTTTCACAATGCCGCCCGCCTTGGCCATATCCATTTGACCAGCGAACTTGGCTTTAAGTTCGGCCATCACTTTGCCCATGTCTTTAACACTGGTAGCACCCACGGCAGCGATAACTCCGGCAACAGCCGCCGTGGCTTCTTCATCGCTCATTTGCTTGGGCATATAGGATTGGATGATGGCCATTTCTTCGCGTTCAGCTTGAGCCAGTTCAGCGCGGCCGCCTGCATCAAAAGCAGCAATTGAATCTTGGCGCTGTTTTACCATCTTGATGAACAGCTCCATAATGCCAGCATCAGAAGTTAAGGTTGAATCATGCCCATCGGTACGGCTGTTAATATCTTTATCTTTAATGGCGGCATTCATCAGGCGCAGCGTTCCGGTGCGGCGTTTATTGCCAGCTTTCATGGCCTCTTTCATATCGGCAGTGATTTGTTCGCGCAGGCTCATGGTTTAATCCTCAGTCTAAAAAGCCGTGCATTAGGCTTAATTCACACCCACGGCAACCTTGACGGGGCGGATTTCAACCCTTAACGAGACGCAAATCCCGGAGACTCAAAAACTATGACGCCCGCAACCAAGGCCAAAGTAAAACCACGCGCCCACTTTAGCGATTGGGAGCAGACGAAAGTGACGGCATTGCTGGTTCTGGCGGATGGCACGGTGATTGAAGGCCAAGGCTTTGGCGCTGAGGGCGAGGCGGTTGCCGAAGTGTGCTTCAACACGGCGATGACCGGCTATCAAGAAGTTCTCACTGATCCATCCTATGCTGGCCAAATAGTCACCTTCACATTCCCGCATATCGGCAATGTGGGCACCAATGATGATGATATTGAAACAACAAATTTGGCGGCCAGCGCCGCTGTGAAAGGCTGTATCGTCAAAGCGCCCGTCACCGAGCCCGCTAATTATCGCTCTGCCAAACATTTCGACAAATGGCTGAAGGCGCGCGGCATCATCGGTCTTTCTGGCGTTGATACACGCGAGTTGACCAATTTGATCCGCGAGAAAGGCATGCCCAATGGCGTGATCGCCCATAATGCTAAAGGCAAGTTTGATGTAAAAAAACTAACCGCCATGGCCAAAGCCTGGGGCGGGCTTGAAGGCTTGGATTTAGCTAAGGATGTCTCCCTCACCCAGCGCATGAATTGGGATGAAAAATTATGGGATTGGAACACAGGCTACACCACAGGCGAAGGCGGCTTTAATGTTGTGGCAATTGATTATGGTTTGAAGCGGAATATCTTGCGCTGCTTGGTGAGTGCTGGTTGCAAAGTGACGGTGGTTCCAGCCAACGCCAAAGCGATCGATATTTTAGCAATGCAGCCTGATGGCATTTTCCTCTCCAACGGTCCCGGTGATCCGGCTGCCACGGGCGAATATGCGGTTCCCGAAATTCGCAAGCTTGTGGATTCCGGCAAGCCAATATTCGGCATTTGCTTGGGCCATCAAATGTTGGCTTTGGCACTGGGCGGCAAGACGATGAAGATGCATCAAGGTCATCACGGTGCCAATCATCCGGTTAAAGATTATACGACCAACAAGGTTGAAATCGTTTCGATGAACCATGGCTTCGCCGTGGACCGTGCTTCGCTTCCGGCTGGAGTTGTAGAAACCCATGTGAGCCTGTTTGATGGCTCAAACTGTGGCTTGGCGCTGGAAGGCAAGCCTGTGTTCAGCGTACAGCACCACCCAGAAGCAAGCCCCGGCCCGCAAGATAGCCATTATTTGTTTAAGCGGTTTGTGGAATTGATGGAGAAGGTGTGATTCTAAAGGAAGTGCAGCATGGAACAATATTCTGGTGGTTGCTTGTGTGGCGATGTTCGCATTGTAGCCTCGGGGCAGCCTTACCGCGTCGGTGTTTGTCACTGTCTCGATTGCCTCAAGCATCATGGGGCGCTGTTTCATGCCTCGGCTATATTCTCGCAGAATGCCGTAACAATCAGTGGCGAGACGCGCGACTATGAAGGGCGGCATTTCTGCCCGCGCTGCGGCTCTTCGGTTTTTGCGCGCAGCGGCGATGAGACCGAATTCAATCTCGTATCGCTGGATGAACCGGATCAATTCAGGCCGAGTTATGAACTCTTCATTGGCAGTCTTGAATCATGGTTGCCGCCGCTTCCGCTCAAGAAGCGCTATCTTCGTGATCGAGAATCTACCAGTCGCTCGGAAGACTAGGGATTTTGGTAACGGTGCACTTAAATAAATTTGGGCGTGTAGCTAGGGACCTCATCCGTCGTTTCGCGCCACCTTCCCCATAGGGGAAGGGTGAAGTTAGGTAGCACCCTTAACAATTTGCCCTTCTCCTTTGGAGAAGGTGGCCCAACGGGCCGGATGAGGTCCCTCGCTACGCGTTCAAACTCCTGCAATCGCCTTCTCAATCGTCGCCACATCAATCTTCTGCATGTCCATCATTGCATCGAATGCGCGTTTGGCTTTTTCGCCTCCAGCAGCCATTGCATCGGTGAGCACTTGTGGGGTGATTTGCCAGGAGATGCCCCATTTGTCTTTGCACCAGCCACATTGACTTTCCTGCCCGCCATTACTCACGATGGCATTCCAGTAGCGATCAGTCTCGTCTTGATCTTTGGTTGAAACTTGAAATGAGAAGGCTTCATTGTGTTTAAACATGGGGCCGCCGTTTAACCCGATGCAAGGGATGCCGAGCACTGTGAAATCAACCACGAGTGCATCGCCCTTCTTGCCGCTTGGAAAATCATTTGGTGCAAAATGAACCGCACCTACGATACTATCGGGAAAAGTCTTACTGTAAAATCGAGCCGCTGCTTCGGCATCTTTGTCGAACCATAGACAGATTGTTGCTTTGGACATGGTGGGCTCCTTATTTCATAAAATTCACGGCCTATAGACAAACAATTCTGTGACCAAGTGGTTGCACTGGCAAGGCATAAAATTTATTCAACCAAATGGTTGACAATATTCATCGCATCGCTTAAATTCAACTATATGGTTGAATATTATACATTACAACTCGACTCCGTGTTCCACGCTTTGGGCGATGCCACGCGGCGGCAGATGTTAGCGCAGCTGGCTTCTGGTAAACGCACTGTTTCGCAATTGGCAGAGCCCTTTGCCATGTCGCTGGCGGCAGCATCCAAACACATCAAGGCACTAGAAGCCGCAGGATTGGTTAGGCGTGATGTGCGTGGGCGCACGCATATTTGCCGCTTGGAACCGGGGCCTTTGGCCAGTGCCCATCAATGGTTGGCCTATTATGAAATTTTCTGGACGAACCGTTTAGATGCTCTCGAAGCGCTGCTCAAAGCAGACGATGCAGAAAAGGCAAAGCCCAAATCAAAATCAGGAGAAAGAAAATGAGTGTCACCACAGAGCAAAATTTCGGTAAAGTCATTGCACCGCGCAAAATCGAAATGCAGCGTCTGTTGCCGGGCCCCATTGAGCGCGTCTGGGATTATCTCACCAAGAGCGATCTGCGCCGCCAGTGGCTGGCTTCCGGCGAAATGGAATTAAAAGCAGGTGCGCCGTGCGAGCTGGTTTGGCATCACGACGAGACCACAAACCCACCTGGCAAACGGCCAGAAACCATGAATGCCGAATCGCATTTGCCTTCACGCATCACGGTTTGTGAGCCGCCACACAAGCTCGGGTTCATGTTCTGGAGTGACAGTGAAGTGATCTTCGAATTGAAGGCCGCGGGCACCAAGGTTCTCCTCACTCTCACGCATCAGGGCTTGCCTAGCCGCGGCATGATGGTGGGTGTAAGCACGGGCTGGCATGCCCATCTTGATGTTCTCGAAGCTCGTTTGTCGGCTGCGAAAATCGAGAATTTCTGGGATCATTGGCGTGCCTATAAGGAGCTCTACGAAACCCGCATTCCAGAAGACGCTTAAAGCAGAATACGGCGGATTGAGCTGATCTCTTTGCCCTTGGCTTTGGTTCGTTCATCGACAATAGCAAGCGGCTCACTCACCACCATCATCTGATGACCGCTGGCGTGGAGCAGTGTGGTTGCATCCTGCATGATGCCCACATGGCCGGACCAGAAAACCAGATCGCCGCGTTTCAAATTTTCTTGCGAGACAATTGTGCCCAACTCTTTCTCTTGCATGTCAGTATCGCGCGGGACTTTGATGCCACAGGCTTGCAGTGAGGTTTGCACGAGGCCAGAACAATCGATGCCGTGATATGATTTGCCACCCCAATAGTAGGGCGTGTGCAAGAACTGTTCGGCCACAGAAACAAAATCCGTATGCTTTTGTTGGAGGTGTTTAACGAACACAAATCCACCTGTTGCCAGTTCATAAAAATCATCTTGTAACGCTGCGATTGTAACCTCGGTATTCATAGGCAGAAATTGTACAGGTTGGGTTTTTATATTTGGTCTTGTGTAAAGCAGTGTTGAAGGCACTGTGACCTTATGCGTGGGTATATGCACTTTCGCATTCAGCATTTCATGGCGCATATAACCCACATAAGAATCACGCTGCAACTGCACCCAAGCCCAGCTTTCGGTCACATCAAACACGCGAACGATTTCACCCATCAAAACTTGCGTGTCTTGTGGCGCATCAAATGCGGGCGCGCGATGAAGTGTGGCGATGGGGGCCAGCATTTGCATCACTGCCCCTTCACGAAAAACCTTGGCTTCAACTTGGCTTTTCAAGCGAATGTCAGCCAAGTCATTGCGATATGCGTTCAGTCTTTTATCCAGCATCTCATAACTCTTGCGATTTGGCGCTGACCAGATCAGCCAAGCGCTCCAGATAGAGTGATCCTTGTACCGTGCGTTGGATTAACACATTGCGTAAGTCTGTTACATCACGACGTCTGGTGACCAATCCCAATTTTCCCATCGCATCCAATGCTCTGGTGATCACCGGTTTTGAAACATCCAGCTTGGCCGCAAGGGCGCGCACGGTGTGCGGTGGCGTTTCGAGATAAATAGACAATAAAATTGTCATTTGCCGCGTCGATAAATCAGGCTCGGCATCGCGCACCTGCGCAAGGCCCACATGGTGCCAAAGACGCAAGGCTTGGGGTGTTGAAAGCGGATAAGACATTGCTGCCGTCCAAAGGATTGTTTCGGAACCGTTTCATTCTTTGCCACATCAGCCTAAATTGCAAGTCTATTTTGCGTAGCGCTCTTTCAACATGGCAAAGGCGGCACGCATGGCTTGGGCTTCGCCACCTTTGGGGCGGGCAAACTTGGCCGTTGGCGTCCAGCCGAAAATATCAAAATGCACATAAGACTTTGCATGTTCTACAAAGCGCTTGAGAAAAAGTGCGGCGGTGATGGAGCCAGCATAACCACTTGCCCCTGCATTGTTCAAATCCGCGATGGGGGTTTCTATCATGGCTGCATAGGGCTGCCACAAGGGCAATGGCCAGAGTGGATCATTTTCGGCGCTCGCATGTTTAAGAAGGCTAACTGAAAGCTCCACATCATCGGTATAAAATGGCGGCAGGTCGGGGCCGAGTGCTACACGCGCTGCCCCTGTGAGCGTTGCCATGTCGATGATGAGATCCGGTTTTTCTTCATCAGCAAGGGCCAGGGCTTCACACAGCACCAAGCGGCCCTCAGCATCGGTATTGCCAATTTCAACACTCAAACCTTTGCGGGTTTTGAAAACATCGCCGGGACGAAAGGCATTGCCAGAGATTGAATTTTCGACGGCCGGAATAAGTACGCGCAAACGCAGATCGAGTTTGGCTTCCATAATCAACTGCGCAAGGCCCAAAATGTTGGCGGCACCGCCCATATCTTTTTTCATAATCAACATGCTAGATGAGGACTTGATGTCGAGCCCGCCCGTGTCAAAGCATACACCTTTGCCAACTAAGGTAACTTTTGGCGAAGTGGCTTTGCCCCAGGTGAAATCAATCAATCTCGGGGCGCGTGGCGAGGCTGCACCCACCACATCAATCAATGGAAATTCTTTGGCCAAGGCCTTGCCTTTCACCACGTTCAGTTTGGCTTTGTGGTGGGTGGTAAGTTTGCGGGCTGCGGCCTCCAGTTCATCGGGCCCAAATAAATTTGATGGTGTATTGATCTGATCGCGCACGGTGAAAGTGGCATTGGCGGCACTGAGCACGGCGGCGCGGTCCACTGATTTGGGACACACTAGTGTAACTTGTTTTGGCGGGGCTGGCCGGAATGGATCATACTTGTAAAGTTCCAAGCACCAGCCCAGCGCCACCAAATGTGCATGCTCTGGATCATTCAAGAACCGGTAATTGCCCTTGGGCAAGCGGCTGGCAATGCTGCCCAGCGCAAAGGGATCGGCATCCTTTGCAGGTGCCCCCACCCAAATTTCCAGCGTGTGTCCATCATCCTCAGAAATCACCAGAGTGGAGAGTGGCGCGGCATCAAAACTGGCGGCCTTGGCCAAGTTCACGCATTTGGCTGGCATGTCTTGCAGCAATTTTTGCAAATCCGATTTGGCGATCACGCGCAAAGGAATGGCTGGCTTCTGGTCGTGCTTTAGAATTTTGGCGGCATCAATCATTACAAATACCTTTTTGAGTCGGGGTTTGGCGATATGGTTAATCGTTTATTGAGGAAAAATCAGCATGATTGGGGTTCAGTTTGTAGTTTTGCCGTTGGAGTTCCCATGTCTGCGCATATTTCGCCTGTTGCTCGTTCGAGGTTTTGGCCTGCTGTGCTGATGGTTTCAGCCTTGGCGCTGGCTGCCTGCCAGAGCAAGCAAGCCAAGCTTGAAACCGATCCCTTAGAAACTGGCAGCACAAGTGTGGCAAGCCCCAAGGCCGATGTGGGCTCGTTCACACGCACCGAAGCTCTCAGTCAAAAATGGGTGGCTAATCAAGGTGATGAAAAAATTGGCTTGGAATATGCCGCCAATCTTGGGAAACTGCAGCAGACTGACCAACAGATTGACGTGTTAAAAACCGTTGCGGCTTCCAACCCCAATGATGGCGCGTTGCAATCGCGCATTGGCAAACAGGTTTTGGCAGCAGGTCGGGCTGGCGAAGCGATTGAAATTTTAGGCCGCGCCTCAAAATCCCCCAACGCGGATTGGAAGGTCTTTTCGGCTTTAGGGTCAGCTTATGATCAACAAGGCAATCACAGTTTGGCGCGCGAAAGCTATCAACAGGCGCTGAAGCTTGCACCCAATGAACTTACGGTTTTGAATAATTTAGCCATGTCTTATGCGCTGGAAGGCAAATTGCCTGAGGCTGAAAAAATCTTACGCACAGCAATTCAACAACCAGGCGTGGATTTGCAACCGCGCGTGCGGCAGAATTTGGCTTTGGTGGTTGGATTGCAGGGGCGCTTTGACGAGGCCCGCGAAATTGCATCCAAAGATTTGCCACCAGAGCAGGTGGAAGCAAACTTGGCCTATTTGCAGCAAATGCTGGCCCAGCCCAATACGTGGGCCGAGCTGCAAGACCAGCCCAAAGGTTAGGGTTTTTTCTCAACCCATTCGATGAACGCAAAAAGCCACGTCTTCAAGCGCTCTCTGGTTTCGGCATCAGTCAAGTTACCGTCTCCATCGAATTTAACTTCATTGTGGGTGATAAACATTTCAGGCTTTGGCATGACGATGGCTTGAAGGGCCTGTAGGTTCTGGCGCAAGTGATATTGCGCGCGCGAAGTGCCAGCAAAGGCCCCTTCACTTGAGCCTATGATGCCCGTGCGTTTCCATTTCATAAAGGCACTGCCGCGCGAGAGCCAATCAGTAGCATTTTTTAAAACACCTGGGATGGAGAAATTATATTCGGGTGTAGCGATGATAACGCCATCTGCGGCTCTGATGCGGGCATCCAAGTCTTTTACGGTTTGCGGCTTGCCTGAGGCTTTTTCGGTATCGCCATCATAAAGCGGAATCCCGTGCAACGTGGCGATTTCAAACTTTACACCTTCGGGAGCAAGTTCTTGAAGTGCCCGCAACAGACCTGTGTTGGTGGAGGCTTTGCGCAGTGCGCCGCTGATGGCAATTATTTTCATATGGTCTGGTCTTTCTTTATCTTCTTAAAGGCTTCCAAGGCGCGATCTCTGGCGAAGGCATGGTTCACCATGCGAGTTGCATAATCTTTAGGTGGGGTGGGCATCTCCCATGGACAATGGATATAATCATTTGGCACGTGTTTTAGTTCCGGCACCCATTTTTTAACATAGGTTCCTTCGGGGTCAAATTTCTGGCCCTGAAGTGTTGGGTTGAAAATGCGGTAATAGGGAGAAGCATCGGCACCGCAGCCTGCTACCCATTGCCAGCTGGCGGAATTGGCCGCGATATCAGCATCGATCAAAGTATCCCAAAACCAGCGCTCACCTTGCTGCCATGGAATGAGCAAATCCTTGATCAGAAATGATGCGGCAATCATGCGTACGCGGTTATGCATAATGCCAGTGTGCCAAAGTTCGCGCATTCCAGCATCCACGATGGGATAGCTGGTTTTGCCCTTTTGCCAGAGTGTCAATGCATCATCATCTTCCGCCCATGGAAAATCGGCATATTCTGGTTTGAATGGATGATCAGGAAAATGCGGAAAGTGATGCAGCAGATGATAGGAAAATTCGCGCCAGAGAATTTCTTTGAGAAATTTTTCGCCGCCGCGATCAAGAGCACCTTCGCCTCTGGACATTGCACTTCGGGTGGCATGCCAAATTTGGTACGGGCTTATTTCACCCCAATGCAAATGGGCTGAAAGGCGCGAGGTGAGGGGCTTGTCGGTTCGGTCGCGCCCTTCGGCATAATCAATTAAGGCATCATCGAGAAATTTATAAAGAAGCTGCTGCGCCGATTCTTCACCGGGTGTCCACGTTTCTTTCAGGCCCTCTGCCCAATTAGGTTTGCTGGGCAACAGATTCCAATCGTTTAGATTTTCTGTGAAAACTTCACCCACATATGTTTCAAATCTAGGAACAGGTTTTAGCGCGCGCGGTTCACCCTTGGCAAAACAGGCGCGCGAATATGGCGTGTAAACTTTATAAGGTTCGCCAGAGCCATTGCGAATGCTTTCAGGTTCATGCAACAAAAATCCACCATAGCGGTGACAGGCCACATCGGCTTTTTCGCAATCAAGCCTGATGCGATTTTCCAATGCGCCAGACCATGGCGCATAATCACGGCTGAAATGCAGCGACGTGGCATCCGTTTCTTTCAGCACGGAGGCCAAAACCTCCTTAGCTTTACCGCGGCGCAGAATGAGCGGAATTTTTTGCGAAAGGGTTTCTAAGCTGTGATGCAACCACCACCGCGAAGCTGCACCCCAGCGCCAGCTTTCTGGTGTTTCATCATCCAAAATATAAAGCGCTATCACCGGGCCTTTAAGTGCCGCCGCGCTCAAAGCAGCGTTATCGCTCAAGCGTAAATCTTGCCGGAACCAGAGCAATGTTGGTGGTGACATAACATCCCTTTATGTGTTTGTATCGTATACGCTGGATGAGCAAATCAGATCAATCACTTATACTTATTTTGGGCGACCAGCTGTCGCTCGGACTTTCCTCTTTGCGGCAGGGCGATAAAGAGCGCGATATCGTTTTGATGGCCGAAGTGATGGTTGAAGCCAATTATGCGCGCCACCACAAGAAAAAATTGGTGTTGGTGCTTTCGGCCATGCGCCATTTTGCCGAAACCTTGCGCAGTGAAGGATGGACTGTCGATTATGTAAAACTCGATGCTGCTGACAATTCAGGTTCGCTACCTGGCGAAGTGACGCGGGCCTGCCTTCGCCACTCAATAACGGATGTTGTGATGACAGAGGCTGGCGAATGGCGCTTGCGTGAAGCACTTGCACATTTTCGGTCTCTCGAAGATACGCGGTTCATTTGCACCCAAGGCGCGTTTCGGCGGTGGGCCAAGGGCCGCAAGGAATTGCGCATGGAGTTTTTTTATCGCGAGATGCGCCGCCAAACAAATCTATTGATGCAGGGCGAAGAACCAGAAGGTGGGCGCTGGAATTTTGATGCCGAAAACCGAAAGCCGGCCAAGGGTGATTTATTCATGGCGCAACCCCAGCGCTTTAAGCCCGATGCTATTACGAATGAAGTGATTGAGCTTGTGAAGAAACACTTTGGTTCTAATTTTGGTGACATCAAACCATTTTGGTTTGCTGTAACTACCGCAGATGCACAAATAGCGCTGACGCATTTTCTTGATCATGCCTTGCCGCATTTTGGCGAGACTCAAGATGCGATGATTGAAGGCCAATCATTTTTGCATCATGCTGTTTTATCGCCTTATATTAATCTGGGCTTGCTTGATCCCATGGAGGTGTGCCGCGCCGTTGAACAGCGTTACCAATTGGACGAAGCCCAGATTGAATCTGTCGAAGGCTTTATCCGGCAGATCATCGGATGGCGCGAATATATTCGAGGCATTTATTGGTTGAAGATGCCTGACTACGCTCACTCAAATGCTTTGAATGCAACACGACCTTTGCCCGATTTCTATTGGACAGGTGAAACCAAAATGAACTGCGTGACCCAAGCGGTGAAGCAAACCAAGCAAGAAGCCTATGCCCACCA
Source organism: Hyphomicrobiales bacterium (assembly GCA_031366855.1). Classification (GTDB taxonomy): domain Bacteria; phylum Pseudomonadota; class Alphaproteobacteria; order Rhizobiales; family Aestuariivirgaceae; genus Aestuariivirga. Next base: position 15,769 of record JANLPA010000013.1, read on the forward strand.
TATTCAGCGCTTGATGATCACTGGAAATTTTGCGTTGTTGGCAGGCATTGATCCAAAGCAGGTTCATGAGTGGTATTTGGCAGTTTATGCTGACGCTTATGAGTGGGTGGAATTGCCCAACACGATTGGCATGGCACTGCATGCTGATGGCGGTTTGCTTGGTTCCAAACCCTATGCAGCGTCGGGCAATTACATCAACAAGATGTCGAATTATTGCAAAGGCTGCACATTTAACGTGAAGAAGCGAACCGGCGAAGATGCCTGCCCATTCAATTCCCTCTATTGGGATTTTATTGCGCGACACCTGACACGATTTTCAAAAAATCCGCGCATGGCCCAAACCTGTCATACCTACGGTAAATTCGCCGAGTCTGAAAAACTGGCCATTTCAAACCAAGCCAAAACATTTTTGGATGGCTTGATCAGTTCTGTATCGTATTAACTTTGCGTTTCTCGAGCAAGGTGGTGAGCCAATCTGGGTCCATTTGCGGAACCGATGAGAGCAAAAGTTCAGTATAAGCCGGATAGGGCGGATTGAGCACTTTCGATTTCATGCCCTGCTGCACCACTTTGCCGCGATGCATCACCACGATCTCATCAGCGATGGCACGCACAGTTGCGATATCGTGGGTGATGAAAATGTACGTAACATTGGTATCCTTTTGCAGCTTCATCAAAAGCGACAGAATTTCTTCCTGCACAATTTGATCGAGCGCTGAGGTCACTTCATCGCAGATGATAACTTCGGGTTCGGCTGCAAGGGCACGCGCAATCGAGATACGCTGCTTTTGGCCACCCGACATTTCTGATGGGTAACGATCAATGTAGCTTTCATCAAGTTCGATTGATTCTAGAAGCTCAACCACTTTGCGGTCGCGGTCGGCACCTTTTAATCCAAGGTAAAACTCTAAGGGCCGGCCGATGATATCACGAACTTGTTGGCGCGGATTCAAGGCGGTGTCAGCGGATTGATAAATCATTTGAATGCGGCGCAACGTGTCGCGGTCACGGCTGGCGAGTGCTGCTGGCAAGGCTTTGCCGTTGAATAAAATCTCGCCTTTTGAAGGTGGCAATAGTCCCGTGATCGCGCGGGCGAGTGTTGATTTGCCTGAGCCTGATTCACCCACCACAGCCACAGTGCGGCCACGCGGAATTTTAACCGAAACATTATCCAATACTTTGGAAGCACCACCGCCATAGGTGGCATCCACGGTGTTCACGCTCAGCACAATATCGTCGCTGGGGGATTCGGGTTTTTGCAATTTGCGCACAGCCCATAAGGATTTTGTATAGTCCTGCGTGGGTTGCTTTAACATGGTGCGGGTTGGCGCTTCTTCAACCAGATTGCCATAACGCAGCACCATAATGCGGTGCGCCATTTGAGCAACCACGGCCAAATCATGGGTAATGTAAATCGCAGCCGTATTAAACTGCTCCACAATATCGCGCATGGCGGCCAGCACTTCCACTTGCGTGGTTACATCCAACGCGGTTGTTGGCTCATCAAAGATAATGAGATCAGGACGGCACGACATGGCCATGGCGGTCATGGCGCGTTGTAATTGACCACCAGACACTTGATGGGGGAAGCGCAATCCAATCGTATCAGGATTTGGCAATTGCAAACGCTTATACAAATCACGCGCATCGGCTTCGGCTTTTTCGCGCGGCATGATGTTGTGGTTGACGGCGGTTTCAATGGTTTGATCAATCAGGTGATGGGCCGGATTGAAAGACGCAGCTGCACTTTGGGCAACATAAGCAATGCGTGAGCCCCACAGGCCACGGCGGACCTCTTCAGATGCGGCAATCAAATCAATGCCGTCGAAATTAATGGAGCCTTCGGTTATGCGGCAGCCGGGCCGCGCATAGCCCATCCCAGCAAGACCGAGCGTGGATTTGCCAGCCCCTGATTCACCAATCAAGCCCAGCACTTCACCGCGCTTTAGCGTGAGATCGAGACCCTTGATAATGGGCTTCCATTGATCATCGCTCTGGCCATCAATTTTTAGGCCTTTGATTTCAAGCAGCACATCGCCCTTAATCCGTGTCGTGTCGCGTTTACCATCACTTGCCATCACGAAGCCCCGAAGTTTTATGTAAGAACCAATCCACTACAAAATTCACCGCCACTGTGAGCAAAGCAATGGCTGCCGCAGGATAGAGCGGTGCTGGGTTGCCAAAGGTGATGAGGGTTTTATTTTCAGAAACCATAGAGCCCCAATCGGCAGTGGGCGGTTGAATGCCAACGCCTAAGAACGAGAGCGCTGCGATGGTGAGGAATACGAAGCAGAAGCGTAAACCGAATTCTGTGATGAGTGGTGGCAGAATGTTTGGAACAATCTCCTTGAACACGATCCAACGCATGCCTTCGCCCCGCAATTTGGCAGACTCAACATAGTCCATCACCACGGCATTGAGTGCCACGGCACGTGACAGGCGGAACACGCGGGTGGCATCGAGCAAAGCAAGAATGATGACGAGGTTGACAACGTTTTTGCCCACCACAGCGAGCATCATCAAAGCAAAAATCAAAACCGGAATAGCAAGGAAGGCATCAACCACGCGCGAGACACCTTGGTCTAACCAGCCGCGCTTCAATGCAGCCAAAACGCCGAGCGAACCACCCACAAGGAAAGACACCAATGTGGTGATGAGTGCAATGCCAATGGTATTTCTGGCACCATAGATGAGCCTAGAATAGAGATCGCGGCCAATCTGATCAGTGCCCAGAATACTGGTGGCACTGGCATGTTCATAAGCTTTGCCGATAATGTCATTCTCGGCAAAGGGCGCCAACCATGGCGCAAAAATTGCGAAGAAGGCATAAATCGCAATGACAATCATGCCGAACCAAGCGCTGATCGGTGCGGTTTTGAGATTGCGCACAATGCTTTCAAAGATTGTGCGGCGGGCTTTAATTTGGCGAAGTGGTGCTGAGCTGTCGGTCATTTTGGGTGCAACAATCTTGGGTTAGTAACGATGGAGACAATATCGGCCAGCAAATTGAGCAGGATGTAGGTGGCGGCAAATATGAGGGCGCAAGCCTGAACCACCGGCATATCGCGGCTGGACACGGCATCCACCATCATCTGGCCAACACCGGGATAAACAAACACCACTTCAACCACCACCACACCCACCACAAGATAGGCAAGGTTAAAGGCGATAACGGTGGCAATTGGTGCCCAGGCATTTGGCAAAGCATGGCGAATGATGACTTGTGATTTTGAAACGCCTTTGAGTTGCGCCATTTCAATGTAGGGACTGGCGAGAAGATTGATGATTGAAGCTCTGGTCATGCGCATCATGTGGGCAATGATCACCAAGGTCATGGTGAGGGCTGGCAAAGAAGCCCTGCTCACATGCTCCCAAAATGGCGTGGTCTCGCTCACGGTTGACAGCGTGTAAAACCAGCGATGTTTGACTGCAAAAAAGAACATCAACAAATAAGCGATGAAAAATTCTGGCATTGCGATGGTGGTCAATGTGAGCGAGTTAACAATCCGATCATACCAAGAATTTCGGTAGAGTGCTGCAAGAACGCCAAGCAACAAAGACAATGGCACCGCAATGATGGCCGCCATTGAGGCGAGGAAGAACGTGTTATAAAGGCGTGGCGCAATAATGCCCGAAACACTGCGTTTGATGGTGCCTGTTGTGCCTGAGTATGAATTGCCAAAGTCGCCTTGAATGGCGTTGGTAATCCATTCTACATAACGCACTGTGGCTGGCCTATCGAGGCCGAGCTGATGGTTGAAATTTTTTACGGTTTCAGGTGTGGCACCTTGGCCCAAAATATTTTGGGCATAGCCGCCCGGCAACATTTGCAACGAAGAGAAAATAATAATTGAAACAGCAAAAAGGGTGAGCAAGCCTAGGCCCAATCTTTGCAAAACGGTTTTTAAAACTGGATGCATTGCACAATCTTCCCCGATTTCCCTCAAGCTCTATGGCCTGTTAAAGGAAAACCTAGCAGAGAGTTTGGTAAGAGTCCTAGTGAAAACGTCACTATATGTATTTCTGCGCCAGCACAGTTTTGTTACCGCCAGATTTACTCTACAGGTGTTCTGTTGGCTACGATATGCAAAAAACCCCGCCAGTTTCCTGACGGGGTTCTTTAGAATAAGTTTGAGAGTAAAACTTATGCCATCCACCAACGTTCCCAGCAATAACCACCATCATCATCAAAATCAGAGTTGAAGGTGTTGTGACCGATCTTGGTTGAGAGTGCGCCAACAAAGTTGTTGAACATGAGTACCATCTGGCCTCCATCATCATGCACCAGCTGTTGGGCTTCCGCATATTGAGCAGCACGCTTGGTTTCATCGGTTTCAGCACGGGCCGAAAGCAACAGCTCGTTGAAACGTGGGTTCTTCCAATGTGTATCATTCCATGCGGCATCAGCAGCAAGTGAGATTGACAAGAACATATCGGCCACCGGACGACCACCCCAATAGCACAAGGCCCATGGCTTCTTCAGCCAAACGTTATCCCAATAGCTGTCGTTTGGTTCTTTAATCACGTTGATATTGATGCCGGCTTTTTTGGCTTGTTCGGCCATCAAAAGTGCAGCATCAACGCCACCAGCGAAGGCTGCATCAGAAGCAGACAGATCAACTGTCTGGCCTTCCATGCCAGCTTTCTTCCACAATGCTTTGGCTTTGTCAGGATCGTAAGAATAAACCGGAGCAGGGTTGATCGCAAATTTCATTGCAGCCGAGATTGGGTTGTCGTTGCCTGGTGAGCCATAGCCGAACAGAATCTTATCTACGAGTTCCTGACGGTTGATGGCCCATTTCAAGGCGGTGCGCGCATCGAGATTGTCAAAAGGCTTAGCATCAACATGCATTGGTGCTGTGTAATGAGCAAAGCCAGACACATTATAGAGTTCCGTGTCCGGTGCACCCTTCAGCATGTCGATGGTCTTGAGGTCAGCGCGGTTGATGTAGTGCACTTCGCCAGCGAGATAAGCATTGGTGCGTGCCGCCACGTCAACGATCGACAGCATTTCGACTGAGTCGAAATAGGTGTCCTTAAAATAATTGGGGTTGCGTTCGGCCAAAATCCTCACGCCGGGCTCAAAATTCTTGATTGCATAGGGCCCAGCACCAACTCCCTTTTCCCACTCAATCTTGCCATCCTTAGATGGATAGATGCCCAGGTGATAGTCGGTGAGCAAGAATGGGAAGTCGGCATTGCCGCCCTTCAGTTCAAAAATCACAGTGTCAGGACCGTCGGTTTTGACTGATGTTACTGACGACAGAACTGACTTGGCAGGAGACTTTGAGTCAGGACCAATATGATAGTTGATTGTGGCAACAACGTCTTCTGCGGTCAAAGTGCGGCCGTCATGATAAGTGATGCCCTTGCGAATTTTGAACACCCATTTTTGTGCGCCATTTGATGGTTCGAAGCTTTCGGCCACATGCGGCTCAGCTTCGTTCTTGGCATTCACTTGCGTCAGCGGAGCTGCAAACAATGATTTACCAAAATGGAATGTAAAGCCGTTTGACCAGGTTGCTGGATCAAGCGAGTCGGTGGTTTGGCCGTGGCCGCAACCGAACTTAAAGGCACCGCCCTTTTTTGGTTCAGCGCGTGCGGCTGAAGCAAACATCAGCTGCGAAGCTGAAAGTGTCATGCCGGATGCCATTGTAAATGCCATAAAGTCGCGGCGGGACAATTTGCCCTGACCCACAGCTTTTTTAGCCATTGCGAGTTTGTGTTCAAATTCGGTCATATGTTTTCTCCTCAGATGTTCTTTTTTCGGTTGGGTGATAGGTGTGATGGGTGTTGATTTTTCTCAGTCACCAAAATGACTGCTACGTCAGCTATAGACCATCCCCTTCACCATAATTTTTTGTCTTGCCTACTCTAATACAAGCAGATTGTTCATTATGCTTGCATGGGCTTGGCGCTTCGTCAATTTCTATTTCCGTGATCGACTGGTGAATTACTTAGAACAATCGACGGCGAAACTTTATAGCGCTTTGTTCTTGAAACTTTGCCGAAAGCGCCGCAAAGTTATGCATAAGCGATAATTTTTGCAGTAACGGGGCCTTGGGATGCGAGAGGGAATGCTAGGTAAAATGATTGTGAGCGTAGCCAAGCGCTTGTTGCCTTCTGATTTTAAAGGCTCGCTGGAACTCACTTTGCCATCTGGCCAAATTATTATGTTGGGCGGGCAGAACCCCGGCGAAAAGGCTGATCTTAAACTGCGTAATTTCAGTGTGGTGTGGGCCAGCGTGCGCCGTGCCCAGCTTGGCTTTTTTGATCGCTATATGGCAGGTGATGTGGAGAGTCGCGACCCCACTGCGTTTTTTCGGTTCTATTTGCAAAATCGAACAGGCCTTGATGATGCATCGCGCTTTGTGTTTTTCAGCAGCTTGAAAGATAAGCTGTGGCACAAGAAACGCGACAATAATAAGACAGGCGCTAAAGATAATATTGCGGCCCATTATGATTTGGGCAATGCGTTTTATAAATTATGGCTGGATGATACGATGACTTATTCATCAGCCGTTTTTGATGGCAAAGCCAATAGTTTGGAAGCAGCCCAACGCCTCAAATACAAACGCGTGATGGAAGCTGCCGAAGTTAAAAAAGGCTCGCAGGTTTTGGAAATTGGCTGTGGCTGGGGTGGCTTTGCCGAGGAAGCCGCCAAAGCCGGAGCCAGTGTGCGCGGCATTACGCTTTCTAATGAGCAATTGGCTTTTGCGAAGACCCGCATTTCCGCATTGGGACTTCAAGATAAGGCTGATTTTCATTTCGAAGATTACCGCGACACCCAAGGTTTCTATGATGCCATTGCATCAATTGAAATGATTGAGGCCGTGGGTGAGGCGCATTGGCCCGCCTATTTCAAAACCCTTTTCAATCGCCTGAAACCTGGTGGTGCTGCGGCAGTTCAGGGCATTACCATATCAGAAGAGAATTATGAGTCTTATCGTGGCGGCGTTGATTTTATTCAGCGTTATGTGTTTCCCGGCGGCATGTTGCTGACCAAAGAGATTATGCGCGAACAAACGCAAAGAGCTGGATTGCTTTTGGAAAAATTTGAGTGCTTCGGCAAAAGCTATGCGGAAACTTTGCGCCAATGGCGGGTGCGCTTTGAAGCGGCTTGGCCTAAAATTATTCCATTGGGCTTTGATGAACGTTTCCGCAAACTTTGGACTTTATACCTGTGCTATTGCGAAGCGGGCTTTGAGGAAGGCATTATCGACGTTGGCATTTATAAAATTCGCAAACCCGTATGAAGCCAAGTGCCCGTATCGATGAGTTGCGCCAAGCCATAAGAAGTGGATTGGTTGAAAAGGCGCTTGGCTTGCTTGGCAAAACTTCTGGTAATGCAGTGCTTGTTGAAACCGCATTGCTGGAGCTTTTACAATTCAAGTTGCCGGACATTGCGCCATTCGATGCAAAATCTGCCGATGCTGCTATGCGAACGCGATTGCTTTTGGCGCAAGGCATTGTGTTTAATCGCAAGCGTGATCCCTTGGGTGCTTTGGCAAAGTTTCAAGAGGCGCTTCAAGTTGCTGGCTCTGATGCGGTTTTGAAAATCGATGTGTGGTTGGAAACCGCCAAGGCCTATGTGTGGCTGGGCAATTCTGGTGCCGCCATAGACCACCTGTTGCAAGCGCTAAGTTTAGCCGCGCAAAAGCCGTCACAGTTTCTCGTGCTCTGCCGCTTGAGCGACCTCTATGCCGAACTTGAGCGTTGGCAGATGGCCAAGCACTATATTGATTTGGCCAAGCTTGCGGCAACCGGGCTTCACGACAGTCTCTACTACGTACAGCTTTTAGAATGTGAGGCCCGCGTGGGTCTCGCTACTGCTGGAGACTTTTCTGCTGCCCTTAATGCATTGCAAAAGCGCAAAGCTAAGCTGCCTGCCTATTTGCAATTTCGATTACATGTGCTGCAGGTGGAAAAGGAACTTGCTGCAATAGATAATGGCGCGGCAGCACGCGCACTTACCAAACTGCAGACCCTGCCCTTGAGTTTAAATGCTGGCAGCTTTGAGAATACCGTCGCACAAGTTCTGTCAGCACGGCTTGATCTTTTGCAGAGTAATGCAAAACCAGCAATTGCGAAACTAATCGAAGCGCGGGATTGGTATGCTGATGAAGATCTGGCGGTGCGGCTCTCTGATGTGCGCACGCTGCTGGCCAAGGCGTATGTGGGTGATGGGCAAAACAATGCGGCAGCACTGGAACTTAATTCTGCCCGAGACCATTGCCAATCACGCGGGTTAAGCTTGCAGCTTGAAAAAGTCGAAAACTGCTTTGCTGATTTGAACTTGACGCTTTATCCCGTCACAGAAACAAATCGTACTTCATCTGGCAATTGGAAAAATCGGCAGGCTTATGTGATTTTGGAAAAACTGGGTGAAGGTGGTCAAGGAGCAGTGTTTCGGGCCTTTGACAATGCGCGGCAAAAAATTGTGGCGTTTAAGAAATTGAAGGCCAAAGGTGCTGCCAGCCTTGAAGCCCTTGCACGTGAAGTGCGCAGCGCCAATGCGGCGGCTATTCCACATGTGGCGCGGATGGTTGCCTGTGGCGCTGAGGAAGATGGCTCGCTTTATATGGTGCAGGAATTTGTGAGCGGGCAATCATTGCGGGCGAAAATGTTGGCCGGTGAAAAACCTGCAGTGCTGGTGAAGCATCTGGGTTCCGTGGCCCAAACATTGAGTGCCATTCACGCCAAGGGCGTTGTGCATGGTGATGTGAAGCCGGAAAATATTATTGTAACAATTGAAGGGGAAGCCGTTCTGGTGGATTTTGGTTTGGCGCGGATTGCAACAGAAATTCGTGGGCCATCAAATGGCGCAACAGCGCACTATGCACCACCTGCTTTTGTCGCCCAATTCAGGCCAGCGCAATGGCGCGATCAATATGCTTTGGGTGTTATGTTAAATGAATGCGCGGGGCCTGGTGTGAAGCTTGCAAAAAAACTGATGCGACCGATCGAGTGGCCATTTACAAAAAAGGGTTACTCAGCTGATTGGGAAAAACTACTTCGCTAGCGGCAGTTTGTGTTTTGACGGAACCAACAATTGTCCGTCATCCCCGCGTAGGCGGGGATCCAACTCAAACCAAGTCATTGAATTCAAAGTTGGATTCCCACCTTCGCGGGAATGACGAGTTTAAGGAATTTGGTTCAGTAAAACTTCATTCCGCTCTAGCGGCAAAACCTGCAACCAATAATCTTCGCCTAAAGTTCCGCTCACTGAGAATAGAACATCTTCAGCCGCTTCAACTTTGAACACAGCTGTGGGTGCGGCATCGAGATAGAGCGGAGACTGCAATGACGCCCCACCGGCTTGAATTCTCAAAGCCAGCTTGTCTTTGCCAGTTTTGGGCACGGCGAAGGCCACATAAGTGCCAGGCTTGGCGTTTGACCACGATGCAGTGGCTTCACCTGTCGTGGATCGTGTGCCTGTCAAGGCAGAAAGGGCCGCTTTAGATTCAAAAACAGGTGGCGCATCAAACCTTTCCAGCGAGTTGCCATCACGATATGATTGTAGCAAGGCCCAGATTTGATTGCGCTTGGCCAAATATAAAGTTCCAGCGCTCCAGATGTTTTGTGCTGCCGCCATTTTCTCAGCGCTCCAGCCATTGACCACATCGGCGATCAAGCTGGCACTTTGAGCATAAAACGTGCCGGAGCCTGATACAACTTTATCGTCTCCAAGTTTCTGAACCTCACCGCCACTGAACACGGCGATCACTTCGCCTTGATCATTGACAATAGGGCTGCCGCTGGCGCCGCCCACAGCTTGCGCGGTGTGATAAATCAATTCGCCCGGGCTGCTGCCAGCAACGCCCAAAAAATCCGATGACCCGCTCACATAGCCAATACGAAACTGCTCAGCATTTTGGGTGTTGGCATAAGCGGCGGGGTATCCCACATAGGCCAAAGGCAAGCCCGCTGGCATGTGCTGCAAAGTCTCAGCGCTGGCCACTTTAAGAGGTGCTGCCAAATGAGCTGAACTTCCAATCATCAGCATGGCCACATCAAATGAGCCCAATGACTTGATTGAGGCGTTGGTACTGCGTTCGGTGCTACGTATAGTTTGGCGGAACGCCAAATAGGCCGGATGCAAAATTGCATCCACCACTTTAATGGGCGTTTGTTGGCCGTCAGGGGCTATCACCACCACGGTTTGATTTGGCGTGGCATTGATGAACAGTGCCGCCACATGGGCATTGGTAACTAAGCTGTGGGCACCGTAAACCCAAGCCGTGCCTTTGGCCTCTGGGGCCGAGCCATCATTGCTGAGAATGGCCACCTGATAGACCGAGCCTCTGATCTTGTCATAGACTTCAGACCATTTGGCAGAAGGGTTTTGAACTTTAGAAAATTTTTCGAGTAACGAAGATGTCTCGGTGGCGAAAGCCAATTGCAATTGCTTTTGAGCATAGGCGTGATAGCCGACCACACCTGCAAGAATAATCGCAACGCCTAACCCTGCTACAATGGCATGGCGCAGATATTTCATGCTTTGCTGCACCGTACCGCCATCTGTTTTGAAATTCGCATCGGTAATGTTGCCATCGGCCATTTGCGAAATGTTGATGGTGATTTTAGGGCCGGTCTTGGCATCAGCCAACCGCAATTCAGTTTCCGCCAGCAGCGCCACGCTGCCAACTACACGTTCGCCGTTCATAAAAACCGGATGCTCACGGTCGGTGACCAGTTCATAACTGCCCGCTGCCGGCCGCAAGGAAAAATGATTGCGGCCTAATCTGGTATCTGAAGGTGAAAAGCGCACTTCGCTCTCCATGCTGCGGCCAAAGCGAATGGTGCTTTGGCCATCAACAAAGATGTGTTTGCCACTGCCCGCAATGTCCCTCAGCGATGGATCAAGCTGCACTGTGAGCATGGGCAAACCTTTTAGTTGTTAGAGATCGTGGATTTAATCCAATCAAGGTAAAAATCCGTGCGGGTGTAAACCCCGAAGAGTTTAGCTTCGGCACAGCCTATGCCCCAAGACACAACACCCACTTGGCGATAGCCTTTTGAGCTTGATGGATCACGCGACACCAGTGGCCCGCCGCTGTCACCTTGGCATGAATCTTTGCCGCCAATTTTCAAGCCTGCACAAAGCTGGCCATCAGGCACGGGAATGCCCCCGAGATCAGCATAATTAGCGCGGCAATTTTCCAAGGGTTGAATGGGCACATCAACTTCTTGCAGCTCATTGGGGGCAAGAACATTTTCATCCACGTCAACACCGGGGTAACTGCGCTTGAACTTGTCGATATCATAAGTGTAACCCCAGCCCGTCACCGTGGCTTTGGTTCCAACCAATGTACTGAATAGTTCTGGTGTGCCCAGATCAACGGCCGCTGTGCCCATGCCAAATTCAACCGGTTCGGCCAATTTGATCAATGCAATATCATTGGTGTGAGTTTCGGGATCATAAGCTTCATGTGGAATAATTTGTGCGGTGTTTACGCGGGTAAGTTGATCCAGATTATTGCCGCCATAGCCAATGATGGCGCGATCAACAAACTGCTTTTCACCACTATCGACAAACACCACGCAATGCGCTGCTGTTAAAACCCATTGCCGCGAGATGAGGCTGCCGCCGCAACCGCCTTTGGTGTCCTGATCATTATAGAAAATTCGAATTTGCCAAGGCCATTTATTGGCATCGGCAGGCTTGCCGTTAACGATCATATCGGTGTCGGATGTGCTTGCAGCCTGTGCTGCAAATCCCCCCACCAATAAAGTGAGAGCGCAAGCGCCCGCCAGAAGAGTCTTAAAGCCGTGCGCCGTCATTTACCAAATTCCTGTTTTGGGGGTTCAATGCGATTCAATCAGAACTATATGATAAAATAGAAGGATTTCAACCCACGTCTTTGCGGTTGAATTTCATCAGTACTTCGCCGTTGGCATTTTTTAAAATTAACATATTGGCGTCCATTTCAACATGCTTGGCGCTTTCCAGCATCACCAAAAAATCATGCTCCTTGAGCATCACATCGTGGGCGCAGGCCATGCGTGTGGTGGCCAAGGGGTTCACCGAAATTTTTTCATCTTTTTGATTGTAAGTTCCAAAAAACTGGTTGCAGCCAGCATTGCCCATAATCTGGCTCGATTTGAATTCCACTGATTGCTTGGAATTGTCACTGGAAACCCAATGACTGCCCGTTAACGAAACCACCACTGCCATAACTGCCTCAATCAATCCCATATTCGTTCCCTCGTTGTGATGAGAGACCTATGATCAAAAATCTCGTTCGCCATTTGACACAAAGCGGGCCGGATTGTGAATTTTGGTTCATTCATTGTGGCAGTGCGGCGATGTCTTGTTCAATGAGGGACCTCAAATTCTGCTCCTCTGCAGTTAATGAAAACCTTGTTGACAGCTCGACAAGTATATCTTTCGCCTTTGTGTAATTGGCGCGAGGATCGTCACCAAGGCGCGCGAGATTGTAATAACTTTTAGCCAAGTTAATCTTTGCGGCATTATTGTCTTTGTCCGAATTGGCGATCAATTCAGACTGAGCCAAATCATGTTTGTAAAATTCGATGGCTTTTTCTGGTTCACCCATCTGATCATAAAGTGTTCCTAGAAGGTTATTAGCGGAAGCAAAGTTGCTTTGCGCGGTCGCGTCTTCAGGGTCATTGTCTGAAATTGATTTGGCAAGGTCGTAGTAAGCCGTCAAATGTGGCAGTGCCTTGTCGAAGTGTTTAAGCCACATATTGCTGCGCCCTAAATTTTGATGGGCCACTGCAAAAGAGAATTGGGTATCGGGATTGGTTTTGTCTTTGTTGTAAAACTCTTCGGTCACATCGAAATCAACCTGATAAAAAGCCAATGCTTCTTCATATTTCTCAGAAGCATATTTTTGATTTCCCAATAACTGGTAAACCACCCCACGGTTTGTTTTTATGCTATCAGAGTTAGGATTGTTCTTGGCCAACAAGTCTAACATGGTTTGGGCAGTTTCAAAATTTTCCAGCGCTTCGTCGGCGCGATCAAGACTCGCTAATACTTGGCCAATATCAACATAACTGGTGGCAACGCTTTCCTCCCAGTGCAGATTTTTGGGTGCAAGTTTGAAAGTGTCTTCTGCAACTTTCAATTCCATTTTGGCACTCTCTAATGCGCCATCAAAGTTTTTGGTTTGGCGCTGAATATTGAACAAGCGATTATAGGCGACTGATAAATAATCACGCAGTAAAATAGCTTGCTCTTGGTTCAGCGTTGCGCCCTCCTTGTCGAGCTGGGTTTGCAAACTGGTGGTTGCTTGTTTGGCCGTGTCAACTGCTTCAACTGATTGATTTAGACTGAGTAACAGCGGTGCAATTTCCGATTTCAAATTGGCCTGAACCATTTTTAAACTTGCACTATTTATGCCGGTTCTTTCAAGGTCGTTTGGAACATTGAGAGCGATAGTCAGAATCTCTTGCCGTACGGGTGTTGGCAAGGCCCGCAGGTCGCCGCTGGTTGTTTGCTCCACCAAGAGTCTTGACGTTTGCAACGCTATTTGAATCGTATTCTCGGCAGATTGAAGTGCCTCATCTTTGGCAATCTGATTGATCATTCCCCAGAAAACCAAGACAACTGCAACGGCAGCCACAGCTATTGCACCAATCAATGTCCATCGTTGCGCCCGGTTGATATTGCTGCGGCTGGCCAGAATGAATTGCTTTTGCAAATCGGTTGGTGGGCTTGCGTCGCGTGGTTGGTTTATTAACCAGCCTTCTGCTTGGCGCAGGGCATCACCAGTTAAAAGTCTGGCTCCTGATTTCTTGCGCGCTTCCCACTCAATCGCTTGCTCACCAATTCTGGTGTGTTGGCGCACCCAATCCAAATCAGTGTTCAAAGCCGAATTCAGTTTAGCCAAAGCTTCATCAAAACTCACATCTGTGAAGAAAATGAAATTCAGGCGTGTCAGGGCTTCGGGCAATAAGCCTGTGTCAACGGGATCAACCACTACAGGAATAATGCGTTTGCCTAAACGCTCAGCCTCTGCAATTTCCCAACCACAAATTTTTGATGCCGCAGAGTTGGGGCTCACGGAAAACACGATGGCATCGGCTTCAATAATCAATTTACTCAAACGGTCTTGCCAGTTTTCGCCGGGCGCAATGTCGGTTTTATCCAACATGGGATGAAAGCCTTGAGCTTGCAGTTCAGTTTGCAATAGCTGCGCAAATTCAATGTCTTTGCGCGAGTAAGACAGAAACACGCGGGTTTTGCGATCGGATATTTTGGATGCTAATTTGATTGCCATAGAGCAGACATGCCATAGGCGACGGAAAATATGAAGCCTCGACTTTATAGGCGCGCCTTCGTATTTTGTTTTCCGAAGAGGATTTTATATGCGCATTAAATTGGCCGAAATTGGATCAGAATTGCCATTGCGTTATGCGGTGCCGTTTGTGGCCTTTATTTATGCGGTGGGCCTTTATGGCTTTTATCAAGTGTGCCCAGTTGGTAGTGAATGCGGTGCAGGTGAAGAGCCCTTTACATTTCTCAACAATGCGCTGCGCACATTTGGCTTGTTCTTCTCGCTTGCAGAACCCGGCCATGAGGCTTTGCGAAATGTGTGGTTGATGACGGCGCGCTGGATTGCGCCCTGCATCACCTTGTTTGCAATATTTAGATTATTTGCGGATCGCTTGGTAGCGTGGCGAAGGCAATTGCAATTAAGCGGCATGAAAGACCATCACTTGCTGGTGGGCTTAGGTGAATCAGCGCGGCACCTGCTGGCAGCATCCCACCCCATTGTTGTTGTTGATCGTTTAGCGGAAGTTTTTGCTGGCATAAGTTTCGCTTCGCCGAAATTTGGCATTACGGGGGATGGGCGTGAAAGTGGAATTTTGGCCAATGCACGAGTGGCGCACGCGCATTCCATGCTCATCATGGGTGGATCTGATTCCGAAAATCTTGATATTGTTTCGCGCGTCTCAAAATTGAGGGAGACCAATGCAAATAAATTGCGCGTTGCGGTGCGCTTGAAATCGGCAAGCTTGGTGACGCAATTAAATAAAGAGGATAGTTTTGTTGGAGTTGCGAATTTAGATGTGACTGCATTTACTTTAGATCAAATAGCAGCACGGGTGTTTTTAGCTGAACATTCGTTTTCAGAAATAGCGCAGCTTCGCGCACTCGACCGCGTGCATCTGGTGGTTTTAGGCTGGAGCGATTTTACATTTGCAGCGCTTTTACAATTCTTGCGCATCTCACCCTTCGCTGAATTGGGCGTTCCCCGCATAAGCATTGCGTGCAAAAACGCTTCTGAGGTTTTGCAGCGTGTACAACAGCAGCTCCCAACCTTGACAGATCAGACCATCGTTTTGCAGAAGGCCTTTGATATTTCGGACATGCCCACAGAGTTTCAACTTGCCGAGATTGAAAAATCTGATCCAGTTACCGCTGTTCTTATTGCCCATGAAGATGATGAGAAAAATGCCGTGGTCAGTCTAGCCTTGCGACAGCTCACGCAAATATCAAACAGGTGGGCAGCGCCGATTTTCGCTCGGTTGAAATCATCTGCCGCAATCGAAACTATGTTGAGTGAAAAATTTGGCGCGCAAATTGATCCCGCGCAAGAAATTATTGCCGTGGGGCAAACTTCAAAAAGCCTGTCGTTTGAAAATGTTTTCGGATTGCGCGATGATTTGGCCAAACATTTTCATAATGCTTATCGCCAAGATAGTGCCACCCCATCTTCCGTCACACAGGAGTGGAGCCACCTGCCTGCCACATACCGCAATGCCAATATCGCAGCCACCGATCATTCCGCTGCGCGAATTTTGTCGGCTGGGTATGTGGTTGCCGCTGGCACAACAGTGCCACATGGCAATTGGCAGATTGCTGAGCAAAGTTCTGACATGGAAAAATTGGCCGAGCTTATCCACAACGCATGGGTGATTGATCGCAGGCTTGACGGTTGGCGGTTTGGTAAAACCCGCGACAATCAAAAACTGATCCATCCGAGTTTGAGACCTTACAATCAGCTCAGTGATGACGTGAAAGAGTATGACCGCGCGCAGATTCGGTTGCTGGCAAAAGTTCTGTACCGGGGCGACGGACCTAACTCAGTATTCAAGGATTGTATTGTGGTGGGCTTGGGGCACAATGTTTTGGCCAGCGGTGAAATCAAAGCCATCCGTGCCGCAACCAATTTAACGATGTCTAGTCTTGTTGCCGAGCATGTGACGCTGGTTAGCCCTTTGGCACCGGGATCTGACAGCGTGATTATTGATGCTGCGCTGGATGCGCTTATTGCCAAAAAAATTCCGTTCCGGCTTCTAATTTTACAAGCCTTGCCATGGAACATCGTCCGCGATGAACATGCGAAAGCGCATAGCGTTGATGCTCATATGCTTGATGCGGCGCGTGCGGCGATTTTAGAAAAGGCCGGAGCCGCTGCCAAAATTATTCACCTTGAACCATCGGGGGTGAGTGATGAGGAGTGGGCCAAGAAGCCTGACTTGCGGATTGCCGCTTATCGCAAAGCTAATCAATGGATGGTTGACCGTGCTCAGCATGTGCTGTGCCATTTGCGCGATGGTCAAAAGGCTTTGCCCGGCGGCACGGCTGAAGCCTTTTCGCAGCTCAAAAAAGGCAACGCAAAAATTCACCGTGTGTGAAAGTGGAGCGGGCGATGGGACTCGAACCCACGACATTCTGCTTGGGAAGCAGATGTTCTACCACTGAACTACGCCCGCCTGCTCAATTGCGATATTCGCCATTGTAAGACTTGAAGTGCTTCGACAATTTTAGCCCCTGCTTTTGATAATTGCTACCCACCTGACCGTAAACCATTTCGGGTGCTGCAGTAAGCGGCTCATAAACCAAGCGCCCTATAATTTGTCCATCTTCCAAAATAAACGGCACCTCGTGGCTTCGCACTTCGAGCACAGCGCGCGCACCCTCTCCATGGCCTGACGAATGGCCGAAACCAGGATCAAAGAAACCCGCGTAATGCACGCGGAACTCGCCCACCAGCGGATTGAACGGCACCATTTCAGCCGCATAAGAGGGCGGAATACGCACGGCTTCTTTAGAAGCCAGAATATAAAATTGATCGGGGTCTAAAATCAGCGAGCCCTTTTGCCAAATCGGCTCCCAATAATCGAGCACATTCAAAGCGGCCTTTTTATCAACATCAACTAAAGCCGAGTGGCGCTTGGCGCGAAAGCCCACCGGATTTGTTCCATCGCCGCCGGACAAATCAACGGTGAGCGCCAAGCCCCCATCAATGTTCACAACGCCTGAGGCAATCAATGGTTCGCGCGCATTAAGCTCATGGATCAGCGCATCCGTGGCGAGGGACTGTCCAGCGCGGAAGCGGATTTGCGACAGCCTCGAACCTTCACGGGCCAGAATGGAAAATGTGCGTGGAGAAATTTCAGCATAGAGTGGACCTTCATAGGCTTCCGGCACTTTGTCAAATTCCTGCGCGTAATCCGTGATCACGCGCGTGAAAATATCGAGCCTGCCTGTGGAGCTTTTTGGATTGGCCGCAGCAGAAATGCCTTTGGGTAGTTTTAAAGATTCTTGCAAAGGCACAATATAAACACAGCCGGTTTCCAGCACAGCACCTTCAGTCAGGCTCATTTCGTGCAGCACGATATCTTTAAGCTTATCAGATACTTTACGGCTGGGGCCGGGCAGGAACGAGGCACGCACACGGTATGCCACATTGCCCAGCCGCAAGTCTAAGCTGGCCGGCTGGATTTGATCGACATCCAGCTTGCGGGCAAGTTTAATCTCGCCATTCTGGCAAAAATCGGCGATCTGGCGGGCTGGCAAAATGCCATGAATTTGGAATTGGGACATTTGAGCTTTAGACATGGCTCCTTTTGGCTGGAAAATTGCGCTTAGCGCAAGCCTGAAGTTTGGCAGTGGAAAACTGCGGAAAAATGCTTAGATTGAGGGCATGTATGAACAGACCACCCGCCATATCCGCATTGTCGTGCGCCCGCAGTTTTTGGAAAATCAATCCCAACCTGATCAGGGCAAATTTGTGTGGGCCTACACGATTACGATGGAAAATCTGAGTGGCGACACGGTGCAGCTTCTAACTCGGCACTGGATCATCACCGACGGCATTGGGCACAAGCAGGAAGTGAAAGGTGATGGGGTGATTGGCGAGCAACCCACACTTCGCCCTGGCGATAGTTTTCAATATACATCAGGCTGCCCATTGAGCACGCCATCGGGCCTGATGAGTGGAAGTTACGGAATGGTGGATGAGCGTGGGTCTGGCTTTGACGTGGTGATTCCAGCGTTTTCGCTCGATAGCCCCTATGATGTTCATAGTGTGAATTGACTGCTGCTTGAATTTTAGAATTTACCTCCCATTTAATGTCTCGTCGGGAGGATGCTCACATGATTTTCATTCTTAATGTTTTGTGGTTCGTTTTAGGTGGCTTTTTTGCCGGGCTTGGCTGGATATTAGCTGGCTTGATCATGGCCGTCACCATCATTGGCCTGCCTT
>JANLPA010000020.1:0-3444 GCA_031366855.1 Hyphomicrobiales bacterium
CGGTGTGTGGTGGAAGCTGGATGCGTCATCAATGATTTTGCATCACCAAGATTGTTGGAAATATCAACAAGCTTCAAACGGCGCAGCACATCAAAGGCCTTGGTCTTGCCACCTTCAACTTCAAACGTCACCATAGTGCCGCCCATGCTCATTTGCTTTTTGGCGAGAGCCATTTTGGGGTGACTGTCAAGGAATGGATAAAGCACGCGTGACACAATTTTTGTGGCACCCAAATGTTGCGCCACTGATTCAGCCGAATTGCTTTGCGCCTCCACACGCAGCTTCATGGTCTCCAAACCCTTCAAAAGCACCCACGCATTGAAAGGTGAAATCGAAGGTCCAGTGTGGCGCAGAAATGGCTTCAACAAATCGTCTTTGAAAGCCTTCGTCGAAACAATAGCCCCGCCCAAAACGCGACCCTGCCCGTCCATATGCTTGGTGCCAGAATAGACAATAACATCCGCACCCATTTTTAGTGGCTTCTGCAATACCGGTGTTGCGAAAATATTATCAACAACAACTGTTGCACCCGCTTCTTTTGCAATTTCACAAACAGCGGTAATATCAATAATTTCCAGCGTGGGGTTAGACGGTGTTTCCAAAAAAACACATTTGGTTTGTGGGGTGAAGGCCGCAGCCCATGCAGCTAAATCGCCACCATCCACCAAAGTATGAGTGATACCAAAACGCGGCAGAATTTGCGTAATCACCTGATAGCAAGAACCAAACAGCGCCTTGGATGATACAACATGATCGCCAGTTTTAAGTTGGCAAGCGAGCGCACCAAAAACTGCCGCCATGCCAGAAGCCACGCCATAGCAGGCCTCAGCGCCTTCAAGCAACGCCAAACGTTCTTCAAACATCGTAACGGTCGGGTTGCCATAACGGCCATAAATATAGCCGTCATCTTCACCCATGAAACGCTTTTCAGCGGTTTCTGGTGCGTCATAAACATAGCCTGATGTGAGAAACAAAGCTTCGGACGTTTCACCGAATGCTGTGCGCTCCAAACCGCCACGCACAAGCTTAGTTGCATCGCCCCAACTGGGCGAATTTTTCGTACGCGTTTTTTTTGTCATTAGCTTTGAACCCAAGGAAGGTTCGCAGCCTTCCAACCATTCACCATGGCGCGATGGCCAGTTGCATCTTTGTCGCCTTCAAAGCCTTGAGCAACATTCCAACAGTTGGTATAACCAGCAGCGGTCAAAGCATTAGCTGCGGATGCGGAGCGCGCGCCTGACCTGCAAATGCACAAAATCTCAGAATCCTTGGGCAAGCCCATGGCATTCACTTCATCAACAAAACGCGCATTTACATCCATTGAAGGATAGACTTGCCAAGATAGCCTAACCAAACGATCCACCATCGGCACGCCCACAAATGTCCATTCCGGCTGGGTGCGCACGTCAATAAGCACAGCAGCGGAATTTCCCTTTAAACGGGAGTGGGCTTCAGGTGGTAGAATATCGCCTTGATACATAATTTTGGTCCTAGTGAATTTGATACACCTTAGCGAAAGGTCTTTGCACTCGCAAAGGAAAATCGGTTCTGGCACTATGGATTGCAACTGCAGTTCGATAACGTGACAATTCGATTTTAAGGTGCCCCATGACAAAACAACTACCCAAACAAGCAGATGTGGTGATTATCGGCGGTGGCATTGTGGGCTGCTCAATTGCTTATCATCTCACCAAAATTGGAATTACCAATGTGGTGGTATTGGAGCGAAAACAGCTCACATCCGGCACCACATGGCATGCTGCTGGCTTGGTCGGGCAGTTGCGGGCTTCACGCAATTTAACTGAGTTGGCCAAATACACTGCCGGACTTTTTGAAGGGCTAGAAAGAGAAACTGGCCAAGCCACAGGCTTCAAGCAAAATGGTTCGATCTCGATGGCGTTGACCGATGGCCGCTTGGAGGAACTTTTGCGTGGCGCATCGATGGCCAAGAATTTTGGTTTGGAAGTGCAGGTTATCTCCACTACCGAAATTAAAGAACGGGTTCCGCATTATAATGTTGATGGCGTGAAGGGCGGCGTGTTTCTGCCCAAAGATGGGCAAGTGAACCCCATTGATGTCACTCAAGCTTTGGCAACGGGTGCGCGCAGCCGAGGTGCAAAAGTTTTTGAAAATGTGAAGGTCACACGCATTCTCACCTCCCAAGGCAAAACCACAGGTGTGGAAACAACCGATGGCACGATCATGGCCGATAAGGTGGTGATTGCTTCTGGCATGTGGTCACGTGAATTGGGCCGCTCAATTGGCGTGAACATTCCACTCCACGCTTGCGAACATTTTTATATCGTGTCTGAACCCATCGCCGATCTGCCGCGCAACATGCCAGTGGTGCGGGTGCCCGATGAATGCACCTATTACAAAGAAGATGCGGGCAAACTGATGGTGGGGGCCTTTGAGCCCCTCGCCAAACCTTGGGGTGGCGTTTGCATTGATGATGAACATGCGTTTGTCACATTGCCAGAAGATATGGACCACTTTGAACCGATCCTCAACAACGCGATCAACCGCGTGCCGTTGCTCGAAACAGCTGGCATTCAATTGTTCTTCAATGGTCCTGAAAGCTTCACACCCGACAACCGCTACTATTTAGGCCAAGCACCAGAGGTGAGGAACCTGTTTGTCGCCACTGGTTTTAATTCCATTGGCATTCAATCTTCAGGCGGTGCTGGGTTGATGCTTGCCGAATGGATAAAGAACGGCCATCCGCCTATGGATTTAAACGGCATTGATATTCGTCGCATTCATCCATTTCAATCCAATAGAAAATATGTCAGCGACCGCGTCACTGAAACGCTTGGTCTGCTTTATGCAATGCACTGGCCTTATCGCCAAGCAGAAACAGCGCGGGGAGTTCGGCGCTCACCATTTTATAATCACACGAAAAACCTAGGCGCAGTATTTGGCGAAGTGAATGGCTGGGAGCGGCCAAATTGGTATGCATGCGGCGGTGTGAAAGCCGAATATGAATACTCCTATGGCCGCCAGAATTGGTTCCCGTGCGCCGACCACGAAGCCAAAGCCTTGATGAATGATTGCGTGTTCTTCGATCAAACATCATTTGCAAAATTCATGGTCGAAGGTCGCGATTCTTGCAAGGTTCTGAACCGCATCAGCGCCAATAATGTCGATGTTGAACCGGGACGCATTGTTTACACACAATGGCTAAATGAGCGCGGCGGCATTGAGGCCGATCTCACGGTCACGCGGCTTGACGCCAATAAATTTATGGTGGTCACCGGCTCAGTTCCGCAAATACGCGACATGGCGTGGCTAAAACGCAACACGCCAGATAATGCCCATTGTGTTGTCACCGATGTAACATCCGGATTGTCTATGCTCACCATCATGGGGCCAAAATCGCGGGCGCTGTTGGAAAAGCTCTCAGGCGCTGATCTTTCCAATGCAGCCTTCCCATTTGGCACATCG
>JANLPA010000071.1:0-4724 GCA_031366855.1 Hyphomicrobiales bacterium
AGCAAATTGGGCGGAATCGGCGGTCATGTAGTCAGGAATAGACTTTGAAGTGGCCTGCATCCAGCCCTATATATTTCATTCATAATGAAACCGTACGTCAGAGAAATTATCTATGTAGAACCAGCTTCGCTAGCGGCAAGGCTTCGGGGTGAGAAAAATCTCACGTTGCTTGAAAGCGTGATGCGCCATGAGCATTTGGGACGGTATTCGTATCTGTCATGCAACCCTTCGCAGACATTGCAGAATGTGACCCTTGAAAATATTCGTGAAGTGTTGGCGCGCCATGCTCTGAAAAATGTTGCTGGTCTGCCGCCGTTTCAAGGGGGGCTTGCCGGATATATTTCTTATGAGTTTGGAAGATCACTTGAGCCGCATTCTAAAGTGCCCGAATTTCTACCCCTGTGCCCCGATTTGATTTTACATCACTATGACACAGTGATCAGCTTTGATCACTTGCAAGAAAAAGCTTGGATTGTTGCGCGCCATGAAGCAGATGCTGAGGCGCTCGAAAAACTATTGAAGCACAAAGCAGGTGTATTGGGTTCAACTGTGATTGAAAATTGGCACTCCAATTTTTCACGCGCCAAATATGAAGCGGCCATTCAAAAAACCATGGATTATATTTTAGCGGGCGATATTTTTCAGGCCAATATAACGCAATGTTTTGTGGCTGACATTCCATCAGAATTTGACAGCTTTGCTTTTTATCGGCGCTTGCGCGAATTGAACCCAGCACCCTTTGCCGCCTATCTTGATTATGCTGATGTGCAGATTGTTTCAAGTTCGCCCGAGCGCTTGGTCAATTGCAATGGCACACATGTGGAGGCACGGCCGATCAAAGGCACAAGGCGACGCGATGCGGATGAGGCGCGTGACGCTGAGCTTATTGTAGAATTGCAAGCCAGCCGCAAAGACCGTGCTGAGAATGTGATGATTGTGGATTTGCTGCGCAACGATCTTTCGCGGATTTCTAAACCCGGCACGGTGAAAGTTCCAGCTTTGTGTGGGTTGGAATCATATGCCAATGTGCATCATCTGGTGTCTGTGGTGACTGGTGATTTGCGCGAAGGTTTGGATTTGGTGAATGTGCTGCGCGCGGTGTTCCCCGGCGGCTCAATTACCGGTGCCCCAAAAATTCGCGCCATGGAAATTATAGCAGAACTCGAAGGTCAAGCGCGCGGCGTTTATTGCGGAGCGATTGGCTTTCTCGGATTTAATGGCGCATGCGATTTGAACATCGCCATTCGCACAGCCTTGTTCGCACATGGCAAAGCCCATGTGGCGGGTGGTGGTGGCATTACGGCGCGTTCGCAACCCGCCGCTGAATATGAAGAGAGCCTCACGAAAATAAGACGCATCATGGAGGCATTTGCGCCATGATCTTGATCATCGATAATTATGATAGTTTTGTTTTTAATGTTGCCCGCTATTTTGAAGAGTTGGGGCAGCGCACGCGTGTGGTTCGCAATGATGAAATCACCGCTGCGGATTTGAATGCTAAGGCCATCATTATTTCTCCTGGCCCCTGCACCCCGCATGAGGCGGGAGAATCGATGCAAATTGTGCGTGACTATTCCGGCAAGCTTCCCATTCTTGGCATTTGTTTGGGCCACCAAGTGATTGGCCAAGTGTTTGGTGGCGTGGTGAAACGAGCTACTCGCCCCATGCATGGCGATAGTTCGGAAATAGATCACAAGGGTGAAGGGCTGTTCAAAGATATTCCTCAAAAATTCTCGGCGGGCCGTTATCATTCCTTAATAGTGGAGCAAGTTGAGAACACGCAGCTTGATGTTACAGCGTGGGCAGACAATGGAGAGATTATGGGTTTGCAGCATAAAACTCATCCGACATTCGGCGTGCAGTTTCACCCTGAGTCGATTTTGACAGAGCATGGCTATGATCTGTTGCGTAATTTTCTGAAGGTGGTGGTATGAGCACAGTCTGGTTCAATGGTGCGCTGATTGATGGGCCTCTGACGCTTGACGCTGCTGATCGTGGCTTAACATTGGGCGATGGAATTTTTGAAACCATCGCCGTGCATGGCCCGCGCGTCATTTGGCTTGAGGAGCATTTGGCCCGCTTGGCTGCTGCCGCAACAGAGCTTGGCATTGGATTTAATATAGAAAGAATAAGAACTGGCATTGCGGCAGTGTTGCATCACAAGGAGTTCCCGTCAGCATCACTGCGTATCACCCTCACCCGTGGCGTTGTCCAGCCCCGAAG
Source organism: Hyphomicrobiales bacterium (assembly GCA_031366855.1). Lineage (GTDB taxonomy): Bacteria > Pseudomonadota > Alphaproteobacteria > Rhizobiales > Aestuariivirgaceae > Aestuariivirga. The sequence continues at coordinate 2,224 of JANLPA010000071.1, forward strand.
TCTTTCAGGGCATGGTTCTAACCCTAATTTGATGATCTCGCTTTCGCAGTTTGATGGTTCCAAGGATCAATCTATAACCCTTGCAACTTCCACAATCCGTCGCAATGAAACAGCGCCATCTTCTCGGCTCAAGACACTCTCTTATATTGATAACATTGCTGCTGCCCGCGAAGTGGTATCCCGTGCCGATGATGCTTTGATGTTGAACACGAGGGGCAATGTTGCTTGCACCACAATCGGCAATTTGTTTTTGATTAAAAATGATCAACTGATAACGCCAAGCGCTGATCAAGGCATTCTTTGTGGTATTGCCCGAGCAAAACTTTTGCCGGAAGCGCGCGAGGCGATTGTTTCTCTGGCCGATATCTTTGCGGCTGATGCTGTTTTTAGAACCAACAGTTTGCGTTTAGTAACGCCCGTTACTAAGCTGGATGATAAGCCACTGGGCATGCGCTCTCTCGATGATATCAAGCGCCTCATTTTGGAAAGGACGAAGACATGAAATTTTTTGCTGATACGGGTGACGTGAATGAGATTAAGGAAATTCAATCATTGGGGCTTTTGGACGGTGTTACCACCAACCCTTCGCTTATTGCCAAAACCGGCCGTCAATTTGTTGATGTGATCAAAGAAATTTGCAGCTTTGTTGAAGGGCCAGTAAGTGCGGAGGTGGCCGCGCTAGATTTTGAAACCATGATGAAAGAAGCAAATGTGCTGCGTAAAATCGCGAAAAACGTGGCGGTAAAAGTACCCCTGACGCTGGATGGTCTCAAAGCCTGTAAGGTCCTTTCATCTGAAGGCACCATGGTGAATGTGACGTTGTGCTTCAGCGCCAACCAAGCCTTGTTAGCCGCAAAGGCAGGGGCTCATTTCATTTCACCCTTTGTGGGCAGATTAGATGACATTAATTTGGAAGGCATGGACTTGATTGCCGATATTCGCCAGATTTACGATAATTATGATTTTGATACGAATATTTTGGTTGCCTCTGTGCGCACACCTAATCATATCCGCGAAGCAGCTCTGATTGGCGCGGATTACGCAACGGCACCTGTTGCTGTGTTGAAAGCTCTCGTCAACCATCCCTTGACGGACAAGGGCATCGCATCATTCTTGGCCGATTGGAAAAAGACTGGGCAGACCATTGCTTAAACAAAAGGGCCAGTCTTGCGACTGGCCCTTTTTAAATATCTGTCGGAAAAATTATTCGGCTTTTGCAACCACTGGAGCTGCAACCTTGGTATTGTAGGTGAGCTTTTCAGTGATGCGGGCGCGCTTGCCGGTGAGGCCCTTGAGGTAATACAACTTGGCGCGACGCACTTTACCGCGACGGATCACCTTGATTGAGTCAATCATTGGCGAATAGAGTGGGAACACACGTTCAACGCCTTCACCGTAAGACATTTTGCGAACTGTGAAGTTCTCATTGATGCTGCCGCCAGCACGCGCAATGCACAGGCCTTCATAGGCTTGAACGCGGGTGCGCTCGCCTTCAACAACCTTTACGTTTACGATCAGCGTATCGCCTGGAGCGAAGGCTGGAACTTGGCGCTTGGCTACAACGATAGCAATTTGCTCTTTTTCAAGCTGCGCAATGATATTCATGTTAGGTATCCTGTGTTCAAAGTTGGTGGCTTCTAACTGCATAGGCTGTGAAAAGTCAACCTTTGCCCTTCACATATTTTGCCCAAAGATCAGGGCGGCGGATTTTAGTTAATTCTTCGCGTTGCTGAAGTTTCCATTTGGCAATGGCTTTATGGTCTCCAGAGGCTAAAATCTCAGGTGTTTCAATATCTTCCCAGATTCTGGGCTTGGTGTAATGCGGGTGTTCGAGAAGACCATCTTCAAAACTCTCTTCAGCATGGCTTTCATCATGGCCCATCACGCCTGGCAGAAGGCGAATAATGGAATCAAGCATAGTCAGGGCCGCAGGTTCGCCGCCTGACAGAATAAAATCACCAATGGAGACTTCTTGAAGGTTTCGGCTGGTAATCACGCGCTCATCATAGCCTTCAAAGCGACCGCAGATAATCATGCAGCCTTCACTTGCTGCCAGTTCACGGGCGAAGTTTTGCGTGAAGGGAATACCACGGGGTGACATGAGAAGGCGCGGGCCATAGTGGGGGGTGGCATCAATGGCGCGCGTTAGAATGTCTGGTTTCAGCACCATGCCAGCACCGCCGCCTGCGGGATGATCATCCACGGTTCTGTGACGGTCGGTTGCATGGGCGCGAATGTCATGGGCATCAAAGCCCCATTTGCCTTCGACGAGAGCTTTGCCAGCAAGGGAGTGACCCAACGTGCCGGGGAACATATCCGGGAAGAGGGTGAGGATGGTGGCGCGGAAGGTCATGCAATCACCCCATAATTTTTGTCATCCCGTCGAAAGACGGGACCCAGTACAAAGCGCACCGAGTCCAGATTTCTGGGTCCCGACTTTAGTCGGGATGACAGATTATTTTGTTTGAGCTTCATTTTCCAAATACCCATCCGGCAAATTG
>JANLPA010000008.1:0-9672 GCA_031366855.1 Hyphomicrobiales bacterium
ATGGCGCCGGTGCGGGCATCGATGGTGACGGACGAAAATTGTGGTTTGGCTTCAGCCACACTCGCGAACATTACAAATGCGCAAACGCACAAAACACGGTTCAGAAAATTTATCGACGACATTAAATATGCACCTTGGCTGGTCATTCAATTTTACAACGGGACACCATCCCGCCGAGTTTCAGAGCAGTCCCCCAACTGCACTTCAGAATTTGTCTTTAATATGAACGCGATTACTATTCGGTAAATGGCTTGGTTAACGCGGTTGCCGAGTTGGCATTCGTATAGGCCAAAATAAATTATGTTGCAATGCAATATATATCTTGACTTCATGTTGCAGTGCACATATATCAGGCTCAAGAATTTGAACACAAACCCTCGGAGAGCTACCATGATGAAATCATTTGAAGATATGCAAGCCTACAGCAAAGACGGTATTGAAGCGATGACTGCTTCGAGCGCTGCTCTGACCAAGGGCTATCAAGATGTTGCAACAGAAGTTGCTGATTTCTCTAAGAAATCTTTCGAACGACTTAGAGGCAACTGCTTTTTCAAATACGGCAGCGTTCTTTTCGAAAGATTTCTTAGAGAAATCAGCAACTTCAGTTGCAACAGCTTGGTAGCCCTTAGTCAATGCAGCTGTCGAAGCAGTCATGGCTTCAACGCCGTCTTTGCTGTAGGCTTGCAGGTCTTCAAAAGATTTCATCATAGGGGCTCTCCATTGGGTTAATTCGTTTCGTGAGCCTGATATATGTGCGCTGCACCATGAAGTCAAGCATTATATTGCGTTGCAACATAAACCTTTTTAGATTATTTGGTGTGAATGGGTTAACTGTTTACCCATTCGTAAGTGCGTTCACATAAAAACCCAAATTACCTGCGCAGTTGGGGGACCGCGTGAGTGACAAATGTGAGGCTGGTCCTCACTCTTTAATAAAGAGAGCCAGCAAGGTGAAGTTTTTAATGCCCGTTCAATCAATTCTGAATCGCTTTATTGCAGCGTTTGTCATGCTGGCCCTTATTGCCATTACGCCAGCCGAAGCTGCTCCACAGTTTTCTTCACTCACCGTCGATGCTCGCACTGGCAAAGTGCTTTATCAAAAAGACCCAGATGGTTTGCGCCACCCTGCTTCCCTCACCAAGATGATGACACTTTATGTGTTGTTCCAAGATTTAAAATCGGGCCGCATTAAACGTTCTACACAACTTCGCGTATCCAGCCGTGCCGCTTCCATGGCGCCTTCTAAACTTGGTTTGAAACCTGGCGCCACCATTTCCGTTGATGATGCCATTAAAGCCTTGGTTACAAAATCAGCCAATGACGTTGCCGCAGCTATTGGTGAAAACCTTGGCGGAACCGAATCGAATTTCGCCGCCCGCATGACAAGGGTGGCCCATTCCATAGGCATGAGCCGCTCGACATTCTATAATGCATCCGGCCTGCCCAATCCGAAGCAATATACAACCGCGCGCGATATGGCCACTTTGGGCCTGCGCCTGATGCGTGATTTTCCGCAGTACTATCCCTATTTCCGCATTACGGCATTTAATTACCGCGGCCAAACCATCCGTTCGCACAACCGCTTGGTGGGCAGGTTTGATGGCACCGATGGCATCAAAACTGGTTACACAACTGCCTCTGGCTATAATCTCGTCACCTCAACGCGCCGTGGCGATAAGCGCTTGGTTGGTGTCGTTCTGGGGGGGCGTTCTACGGCCGCGCGCAACACCTATATGATGGTGATGCTAGAGAAAATGTTCCCAAGTGCCAAGGGTGGCACCACTGTTGCAGCGCTTGCTGGCTCCAGCAAGGGCATCATAAATCCGATTGCCGTTGCTTCCGCAGAACCAAAAAAGACTGAAATACTAACCACCGTACCAGCGGCCACTGATGACCAAATGGCAGCGGCCACCGAGCAAGCTTCGCAAGGAGCTGTCGAAAGTGGTGATGAAGAAGATGTGGCTGAAACCGCAACCACCACTGAGCCTAAAGTTCTGCAAGCTGATTTAGCTCCGCCAGCTGGGTTGTTTTCAAAAAAATTGAAAAAACCTGAGAAGTTACCTTTTGAAGTAAAATCTGCATCCGCTGAACCTACAAAGCTGCGCAGTGAATTGGCCCAAAGCTGGAATATTCAAATCGGTGCATTCCCCAACAAGGGTGACGCTCAAGCAAAGCTCACAGCCCTGCGTGGTGGTCAAGTTCAAGAACTGGTTGATAAGCCCGCCTTCACAGTTGCCATCAAATCTGGTGCCAAGATTTTGTACCGTGCACGCTTTGCAGGCTTTGATGAAGTTTCGGCTAAACAAACCTGCGCTCAAATTGCCAAGCTTGGCGATAAATGCGTAACGGTTTCTCCGCAGTCTTAAGCAATCAACGCAGCAATATATCTTTTGCTTCATTGATCTTTGCCGCAAGATAATCAGACCCACCCTTATCTGGATGAAAATCTTTAATCAGCCGCTTGTGAGTTTGTTTAATCTCTTCGGCAGATGCGCCAGTTTTCAACCCCAAAACTTGCAACGCTTCATCGCGGCTCATCGAACCTCGTGCAGGTGGCTGATGTGGCGGCGGCTTTTGCGAGCCAGCCGCCTGCCCAAAATTCATACCATTTGGAAACAAGGCCGATTTTCCATAAAGACCCGCTCCAAACACAAATAGGCCAGTGGCTATGCTGATTTCACCACGCACCAACAACAGCCCAGAAAACGCCATGAGACCTGCACCAGCCAGTTTCTGAACCAAAGCAGGAGTGAGCTTTGGCATTTTGGCTGAATTTCTGATCAACCAAAACCCACCCACCACAATGATCAACGCGATTAAAAATGGTGGCATCGGCTTATGGGCACGGCGCAGATTTTAGAAGGTCGAGCTTGGTCAACGTGCCCTTCAAAACATAGTTGCCATAATCCATCAACAAATCAGTTGAAACACCATTCTCATAAACATTGAAGCTGGCTTGATAAACCGGGGTGGCCGCTTGATCATCATCCGCTGGGTAATAGCTCACAGTCATTGGCCAAGATGGCAAGTTACGAACTGATTTCGTCTGCGGGTTAGATTGATCTAAAACGAAACTGCCGGGTGACCGCTTCTTGCCAATAAAGGTGATGGCCTTATACATTTTCTCCCCATCCGAACCGTCAAACACCAGAGAAACATCGCGGTTTAGACCTTGCTTAGCCACTTCCAAAATATGCGCCTGATGAGTGGAGGGGAAAAGCGCTTCTGGCAAAACTTTAAATTCAAGCTCCTTAGGCAAGGTCATAGTGCCATTGGCTTCAACGCCAGCCTTAGAGCGTTTGACCACCAAACGCTCTTCCGAATCTAGGCTGTTATCGACGAACTGCTTTTGGCTTAAATTCATCTCCAATCCGTCACCTGATTCCCATGTGGTGAGTTGCGTGTCAAGAATGCGGCTGCCTTTTTCGGCTTCAACATAACGATTGGCAATGCGGTAATTCACGGCCCAGCCTTCACAGGTTGAACCTGTCAACTCATAAGCCAGCTTGCCTTCAATGTTTGAATAGCCACTATTGCCATTCATCTTTGAAACCGTAAGATCGTAAATTGCACGGTGCGAGGCCAGCGTTACGGCAGAGGCAGCTGTGCTGCATCCGAGCAAGCCCACGAAGGTGATAAGCAATTTTGAGGTAAGATTCATCAATTTTGTTCCTAACAACACGAAGCATTGGCGCTAATCGATAGGCGATGTTAGCATAGAATATAGTCAATAAGAGGCCAAATTAAATGAGCATTGAAGGCAAACTTAAATCACTCGGCATTGAGTTGCCAACGCCGGCAAAACCAGTGGCCAATTATGTGCCGTGGGTGAAATCTGGTAATTTGGTCTTTTTGTCTGGGCAGTTGCCATTTGTGAATGGCAAACTGAACCACACTGGCCATGTTGGGGCAGAGATCACAGTGGACCTGGCCGGAGCTGAGGCCCGGCAATGCGCCATCAACTTGATTACCCAAATGCGCGATGCCTGCGATGGTGATTTAGACAGAGTTAAGCGCATCGTGAAAATAACTGGCTTCGTGGCCTGTTCACCTCAATTCGCCGACCATGCTTCGGTGATGAATGGGGCGTCCAATTTCTTCGTTGAAGTGTTCGGTGAAATTGGCCGCCATGCCAGATCTTCTGTTGGCATGACCTCACTGCCTATGGGTGCAGCAGTTGAAATTGAAGCCGTTGTTGAGGTGGCGTGAGTATGCGGTTTTCGCCGCAGCTGCGTGACCTTAGCTGGTTAGTCGCCCGCCCCATTGCGCATCGTGGTGTACATGATGCAAAAAAAATTGAAAACAGCGAGAGCGCTTTTGCGGCGGCGATTAAACACAACTATGCCATCGAATGTGATTTACAACTGAGCAAAGACGGCGAAGCCATGGTGATGCATGATGAAGCTTTAGACCGGGTGATGGAGCACAAAGGCTGGGTGAAGGATTTCACAGCACGTGAACTCAATGCCATGCCTTACAAATTTGGCCATGACCGGATGCAAACGCTGGGTGAATTATTGGAACAAGTTGATGGCCGCGTGACCTTGGTGATTGAACTCAAATCAGAGTTCAATGGTGAGATTAGTTTGGTGAGGCGGGCATTACAGGTTCTCAAAACTTATGCAGGGCCTTATTGCTTGATGTCGTTCGATCCCGAAATGATTGCAGCTGTTGCACAGTTTTCGCCAACAACAGTGCGCGGCATTACGGCGGATCGCGCTATTGATCCCTACTATAATTTTTTATCTGTGGCGCGCCGCTTAGCCTTACGGGAGTTTTCACATCTGCCAGAAACGCGGCCACATTTTGTGTCTTATAATTTTCGTGAACTACCGTTTCAGCCTGTGTCGCAAATCCATCAGCAAGGCCACCCCGTAATCAGTTGGACCATTGGCTCTGAAGCAGAAGCTGCACAGGCGCGGCGCTATAGTGATCAGATTACATTTGAAGGGTTCCTTCCGGAATGACATTGCGCGTGGCCACACTTTCAAGCTTGGCCGATATCAGTGCTGAAGATTGGGACCGCTGTGCTGCATCAACTGGTGACGCTTACAACCCGTTTACATCACACGCGTTTTTATGGGCGTTAGAGCAATCAAAATCAGCCGTGGCGAAAACAGGCTGGGCCGGATCGCATTTGGTTCTTGAAGAAAACGGCAAGATCGTCGGTATTGCGCCTTGTTATTTAAAATCGCATTCCATGGGCGAATATGTTTTTGATCATGCATGGGCCGATGCGTTTGCGCGGGCTGGTGGCAACTATTATCCTAAGCTGCAAGTCTCCGTGCCCTTCACGCCTGCCACTGGCCCGCGGCTTTTAGCTGCCACGGCGCCACAGCGCATGGCACTGGCGCAAGGATTGGTGGCGCTGTGCGGAGAGCTTGAAGCCTCATCCGTTCATATGACGTTTGTGAGCGACACCGAAGCCAGCGAAAGCAAATGGCTTCACCGCAACGACATTCAATTCCATTGGATGAATAGCGGATACGTAAGTTTCGATGAATTTCTGGCATCGCTATCCTCCGCCAAGCGCAAGAACATTCGCAAAGAACGAAAGTCACTCGTTGAAATTGGTGTTTCATTTGAATGCATAACTGGAGATGATCTGCGCGAAGCACATTGGGAATCATTTTATGAATTCTACATGGACACAGGTTCACGCAAATGGGGCCAACCCTATCTGACGCGAAAATTCTTCCGCCAGATTCATGAAACCATGGCCAAAGATATTTTGCTCGTTCTGGCCAAGCGCGATGGCCGCACCATTGCGGGTGCCCTGAATTTTATTGGGGGTGATGCTCTGTACGGCCGCAATTGGGGCTGCATTGAAATCCACCCCAACTTGCATTTTGAAACCTGCTATTATCAAGCCATTGATTTTGCCATTGCGCGAGGCCTAAAGCGCGTTGAGGCCGGAGCGCAGGGGGAACATAAATTGGCGCGAGGCTATATCCCAGTGAAAACCCACAGCTTACATTATATGGCACACCCCGGACTTTCGCGAGCCGTTGCAGATTATTTAGAGCACGAGCGCCGCGCTATTGATGAGAACCAACAAGAGCTGGCCGAGCACACACCATTTCGCCATGAAGAAAGAGAATGAGATGACTTACGATTCCAACAACATTTTTGCTAAAATTCTCCGTGGAGAAATTCCATCTCACAAAATCTACGAAGACGATCACACGCTAGCTTTCATGGATGTGATGCCCCAGGTGGATGGGCATTGTTTGGTCCTGCCTAAAGTGGGTTCACGCAATTTATTGGATGCTGATCCAGAAGTGCTAGCGCAAATAATGGCCACCACGCAAAAAATCGCCCGTGCTGCGATGAAAGCCTTTGAAGCCGATGGCGTGCAAATTCGTCAGTACAATGAGGAAGCTGGCGGCCAAACTGTGTTTCACTTGCATTTCCATGTCTTGCCAATGATGGCAGGCGAAAGCTTGCGGCCTCACACAGGCAAAATGGCCGATCACGCTATTTTAGCTAAACACGCCGAGAACATTCGATCTGCACTCTAAGTTGCTGCGGCCCTGCTCTTTTCAAAAATCACCAAAGCAATCCCCGTCAAAATCGCAATCGAAACAAGACCCAGCCGCATACTGAAACTTTCTCCCAGCAACACTATGCCACCTAACGCTGCAATCACCGGAACACTGAGTTGAACAGTTGCGGCTTGCGTAGCTTTCAACCCGGGCAATGCACGATACCAAATCGCATAGCCAATGCCAGATGTAATTGCCCCCGAAGCGATGGCCAAATACACCCCTGTTTGATCTAAGTTTCTGTGGCTAAACATCAAAAGACTGAGTGCCAAAGTGAATGGAATTGTACGGATAAAATTTCCAGTCGTAACCGCTGTTGGGTCGCCTGCGCCGCGGCCACGCAATGAATAAACACCCCATGCCACACCCGCTACAATCATCAATCCAGCATTGAGAATGGGTGGTGCTGCAAGACCGGGCAACACCAAAGTCACCAAACCAGCCACGGCCAATAAAAGCCCAACCATTTGCAAACTACTAAATCTCTCGCCTTTCCAGATACCAACACCGATCATTGATATTTGGACTGCAGCAAACAACAGCAAAGCGCCCGTGGCCGCAGTGAGATTGATGTAGGCGAACGAGAATCCTGCCGCATAGATAAACAACGCCAGCGCTGAGGGCCAATTCCCAAGAATGGACTTCGATTTTGCAAATAGATGCAACAACACCAATAGCGTAACTGCTGCAGAAATTAAGCGAACGCTTGTGAAACTAGCAGCATCAATTGCTGTGTTTTTTAGAGCCATTCGGCACAGCAATGAGTTTCCAGCAAAGGCCAGCATAGCCAAAACTGTGAACAGCATCACCCGAAATGCCGGCATCAAAAATCTCCAACGCGTCTACGACTCACGCAAATTGATCGTAATGATCATTTCACCTTCGCACTTTTCTTTGCGGGCTTCTTCACCGTGGCAACGCGTGAGCGCGGCAGGGATTTGCGCTCTGGCGGAGTGGGCAAAGCTTTTTCTTCATCTCGGCTGAGATAATCAAACGCCAAACCATCATCCTTTTTTAGGATGCGCACAGTGCCGCCCTTGGCGAGTTTTCCGAACAGCAACTCTTCAGCCAATGGCTTCTTGATGTGCTCTTGGATGACGCGGGCCAGTGGCCTTGCGCCCATTTGTTGATCGTAACCTTTTTCAGCAAGCCAATCAGCAGCTTCAGCTGAGATTTCGATGTTCACCTGGCGCTCAGAAAGCTGCGCTTCCAATTGCAGAATGAATTTCTCAACCACTTTGCGCACAACAGCAGCAGGCAAGTGTCCGAAGCTGACTACTGCATCCAAACGGTTACGGAATTCTGGCGTGAACATTTTGGTAATAGCTTCGGTGTCATCGCCTTCACGCACATTGCGCGTGAAGCCCATGGCGGATCTGGCCATGTCTTGCGCACCGGCATTGGTGGTCATAATCAAAACCACATTACGGAAATCAACAGCCTTGCCATTATTGTCCGTCAGCTTGCCATGGTCCATCACTTGCAACAGAATGTTGAACAAGTCGGGATGGGCCTTTTCGATTTCATCTAAAAGCAACACGCAATAAGGTGATTGATCAACAGCATCAGTCAACAACCCGCCTTGGTCAAATCCAACATAACCTGGAGGGGCACCAATGAGCCGCGACACGGAATGGCGCTCCATATATTCCGACATGTCATAGCGCAGCATCTTCACGCCCAACACTTCGGCCAAGCGCTTTGCCACTTCAGTTTTGCCCACACCTGTGGGGCCAGAGAATAAATAACTGCCAATGGGCTTTTCTGGCTCGCGCAATCCGGCTCGCGCCAGTTTAATGGCCGAGGCCAATTGCTCAATCGCTTTGTCTTGGCCAAACACCATGCGCTTCAATTCAGTTTCAAGATTCTTCAACACGGTTGAATCATCTTTAGAAACAGTCTTTGCTGGAATGCGCGCCATTGTTGCGATGGTGGCTTCAATGTCTTCTAACGTTATTACTTTCTTGCGCTTTCCTTCTGGTAACAGCATGAGCGATGCGCCCGTCTCATCGATCACGTCGATGGCTTTATCAGGCAACTTGCGATCAGCCATATAGCGAGCTGAAAGCTGAACCGAACCTTCGATTGCTTCATCTGTGTACTGAACTTTATGAAACTCTTCGTAATATGGTTTGAGACCCTTCATAATGGCTATGGCATCAGGAATTGATGGTTCATTCACATCAATCTTCTGGAAGCGCCGCACCAAAGCACGGTCCTTCTCAAAATGCTGACGATATTCCTTATAGGTGGTGGAGCCAATGCAACGCAAAGCACCCCCAGCCAAGGCTGGCTTCAACAAGTTAGAGGCATCCATGGCCCCGCCAGAGGTGGCACCAGCACCAATCACTGTGTGAATTTCATCGATGAACAAAATAGCGCCGGGCTTCTGTTCAATCTCTTTCATCACAGCTTTAAGGCGTTCTTCAAAGTCACCACGGTAGCGCGTGCCAGCCAATAGTGTGCCCATGTCCAAGCTGTAAACCGTGCAATCTTTTAGCACATCAGGCACTTCGCCCTTGGTAATTTTGCGCGCCAAACCTTCAGCAATGGCAGTTTTACCAACTCCGGGTTCACCCACAAATAGCGGATTGTTTTTATTGCGGCGGCACAGAATCTGAATCGTGCGATTCACTTCAGCTTCGCGGCCAATCAGCGGATCAATTTTGCCTTCGCCAGCTTTTTTGTTCAGATCAACACAGTAAGCTTCTAAAGCCGATTCAGTTTTCTTCTTTGAGCCGCCAACACCCTGCCCGGCGTCATCACCACTGTTATCAGATTCATTCTCAGCAGCACCGCGCACTGGCCGCGTTTCAGAAAGCCCAGTCTTTTTAGCAATGCCATGTGAAATATAATTCACCGCGTCATAGCGTGTCATATCTTGTTCTTGCAGGAAGAAGGCGGCATGGCTTTCACGTTCCGCAAATATGGCAACCAACACATTGGCACCCGTCACTTCTTCGCGGCCAGATGATTGCACATGAATAACCGCGCGCTGAATAACGCGCTGGAAACCGGCAGTCGGCTTCGAATCCTCATCGTAGCCGGTGATAAGGTTTTCGAGTTCCTTATCGACATAATTGGTCAGTGTGGTGCGCAGTTCCGGGATTTTTACGTTGCAGGCATT
>JANLPA010000125.1:0-8859 GCA_031366855.1 Hyphomicrobiales bacterium
TGCGCTTGACCGCTGTGCAGCGCTGGCCTGAATTTTTGGTGGCTCCAGCCACTGCAAGCTCGGCCGCTTTATCCAATTCATCATCGTTTAGATCATCGAGAACAATCAGCGGATCATTGCCGCCAAGTTCTAAGGCAGCGCGTGTATAGCCAGCCTTAGAAGCAATAATTTTTCCAACACGAACTCCGCCGGTGAAGGTGATGAGATTGATATGTGGATTGATAATCATCTCATCGCCAATATCAGCAGGAAGACCGGTTACGATTTGGAACATTTCAGGCGGCAGGCCCGCTTCATAAAGAATATCAGCAAGTGCGATTGCCGTGAGCGGCGTAAGTTCCGTAGGCTTGCACACCACACAATTATTGGTGGCGATGGCAGGCGCAATTTTATGCGACACCATATTGAGCGGGTGATTGAATGGCGTGATCGCCGAAATCACCCCCACTGGCTCGCGCTTCGTGAATATCTTACGGGCTTTACCTTGCGGCGTGAGATCACATGAAAAAATCTGGCCATCATCATTGATCGCCAACTGCCCCGCCAATGAGAACACATCATAAGCACGGCCGCATTCATAAACCGCATCCTTCTGCGAAATGCCAAGCTCGAGTGTAAGCACACGAGAAAGCTCAGGTGTCTTGGCGCGGATCAATTCAGCAGTGCGGAACAAAATCTGCTGACGTTGATAGCGTGTCAATTTTGGTTTGAACGCCGCAGCAATAGCAAAGGCCTGCGCTGCCTGTTCCGCAGTTCCAGCTGGCACGGTGCCGATCACCTCATCAGTGTAAGGATAATGAACGTTGATCACTTTCTCCGTGAAAACCTTTTTGCCACCAATGCGCATAGCTTCGCGAATAATGTTAGACATGATTACATCCAATAAAAAATGCATCGAAATTGCGCAGGTTCTGAGGAAGGTTGTGTGCTTTTCGGTTTATAATAATCGGCACCACCTGTTCAGTTAAGCCACCATGCGAACGCAAGGGAGCGTCTAAGCCAGAAAGATCATGCTTTACCGCACTGGTGCCCAAAACTTTAGAGCCTCTAGGCCCACCTGAGAGAACTATCAAATCACCCGTGCGATCAGGCGGCAGCCCAAATTTTTTGCAGCCTTCAGCCTTGCTATAAACCGCATCAACACCAGACATTTTTGAAATCGCGCGGGCCATCACCTCAGCGTCACCGCCATTCACATAAACCGTCGCATAGGAACCTAACGCCCCATGATGTACGACATAAGGGTCAGTAATCGGTAGAATAACTTTGGCTCTACCCTCGCCAAAAGCCGCGTCTAATGCATCCTGCAAATAGAGAACATCAGGCGAGCCGTCAGCCAAATGCTTATCTTTCATGCCATGATCAGCAACCATCACAATCGTTGCACCCAAAGCATCAAGCTCACCCAAATAACCATCCATCATTTTATAAAATGAGTTGGCTCCCACAGAGCCGGGAGCATATTTATGTTGCACATAGTCAGTGGTGGAAAGATACATCAAGTCAGGCTTGTCGCGCGCCAATAGTTTTACACCTGCTGCAAATACAAATTCTGAAAGATCGGCCGAATAGACTTCTGGCACGGGCCTGCCCACAAAGGCACACACGTCAACAATGCCATTATCGCCAAGCGTTGCTTTGTCGGCTTTCTCTGATGAGAACGCCACCGCCGTGCCATCAAATTTCAAACCCTTGCCCAAAAGCAATCGCAGCTTATCTTTTGCCGTCACCACGCACACTTTGGCACCCGCCTCTTGAAACGCTGCAAAAATGGTCGGCGCACGAAGCCACTTCGGATCGTTCATCATGGTCTCGAGACCAGTGGCCGGATCAATCAAATAATTTCCACAAATGCCATGCACTTCTGGCAGCGCACCTGTGACAATCGAAAGATTATTCGGGTTGGTGAAACTCGGAATAACACAATCCCCTCGCAGGTTTTCGCCTTTGGCTATAATTGCTTTAAGTTGTGGCATCAACCCTTCAGCCATTGCAATTTCCATATAATCAGGCTCGCTGCCATCACAACAAATCACCACCAGTGGTGCCTTTGGCCACTTATATTCGCGGCCATTCACTTGCACTCTCTTTGTCATCTAAGCCTCAAGCGGCGCGCAATCGCGCACTTTCATATCTTTTAAAACTTCGGCAATGGCCTTCACCACACGTTCCATCACGGCTTCATCCAGCCTGCCAATAGTGCCAATGCGAAAGCTGTCGCGCTTGGTTAACTTGCCGGGATAAATTGCAAAGCCCTTGGCGCGCAAGGCATCATAGAAAGCCTCAAATTTGAAATTTGCATCGCGCGGGGTTAGAAAAGTTTGAATGATGGGCCCTGAAGCATTGTCCCCCAGCAGCGGCGCAATTCCAAGCTTCGCAAGGCCCTTCACCAAAACACTGGCATTGCGTTGATAGCGCGCACCGCGCGCCGCAACTCCGCCCTCATTTTCCAATTCACGCAAGGCTTGTCGAAAGGCCACGAGCGCGTGAGTAGGCGGCGTAAAGCGAAATTGCCCGTTGGCTTCCAAGCCCTTCCATTGCTCAAAAAGATCGAGCACCACAGAATGCGAATTGCCTTCACTTGCCACCAGTAAAGTTTTCTTCACGATGACATATGAAAAACCGGGAATGCCTTCGATGCACTTGTTAGATGAAGAAACCATCACGTCAATATCATCGCGCTTCATATCAATATCGAGCGCACCGAAGGACGACATTGCATCCACCATAAAAACGCAATCGCGATCTTTCACTTCCTTGGCCAATTCAGAAAGTGGGTTCACAATGCCTGATGTGGTTTCGCAATGGATCGCCCACACATGGCTGATAGCGAGATCTTCTTCGAGGGTTTTGGTTAAATGGCTGGCGCTCAATTGTGTGGTGTCAGATTTACTAATCTTCACATGGTTGCGGCCCAGCTTTTCCATAATTTGAGCCGCGCGCTCGCCATAAGCGCCATTGGCCACAATCAAAGTTTTCTTGCGCTTGGCTGGCGTTAAACTTCCCAAAGCGGCTTCGATGGCAAAGGTGCCAGAGCCTTGCATCAAAACGCATTCGTAAGAACTGTCGCAGCCCGCTAGCTTCAAAAGCTCTTCTCGAATTTCACGCACCACCTGCCGAAACTCAACATCGCGTGAACCCCAATCCGCCATCAGCGCCATCTTCACACTGCGCGATGTAGTGAGCGGGCCCGGCGTTAAGAGATAGGGCATATCTTCTTGACCATCAGGGCCGTGAAAACTTGTCATTATATGTCTCCAACTTTCGCAAAACTGGTACCATAGCGATGAGTGAAGAACATAGTCCAGATCAAGGTAATTTATAAGTCACCAATCTATCTTGCATAGCAAAGCGAATGGCCTGATAATGTACAATCAACAGAGGCTGGAGATTAACATGGGTTATGGATTGCTAGGACTAGTTGGCGCAGTGGTTCTCTATTTCATCTATGTTTATAATTCTCTGGTCAGCAACAAGAACATGGTGGCTGAAGGCTGGAGCGGCATTGATGTGCAACTGCGCCGCCGCGCGGATCTCATTCCAAATCTCATCGAAACCGTGAAAGGTTACGCCACGCACGAAGATAAATTATTCAGAGACATCGCGGAGCTGCGTGCCAAGAGCATTGCAGGCGGTAGTGTTGGCGAACAAAGCGCTGTTGGCCAAGCCATGAGCGCCGCGCTCGGTCGCGTGTTCGCCATCGCCGAAGCCTATCCAGAACTAAAAGCCGATGCGAATTTCCGTGATCTGCAAGATAAACTCGCTGGCATTGAAGATGAAATTCAAATGTCACGCCGTTACTATAACGGCACTGTGCGCACCTTTAACACGCTGATTGAATCTTTCCCCAGCAATGTGATCGCCAACTTCTTTCATTTTGTAAAATCGGAATTTTTCGACATTGGCGATGTGGCAGCGCGCGAAGTGCCGAAAGTTGATTTTAAGACTCGCTGACATGAAAAGGTTTTTAGCAAGCCTCATCTGCCTGTTACTGCTTTCAATTGCAGTACAGGCAGAGGAAACAATCATCAGCTTCAAAAGCGATGTGACAGTCAATTCCAATTCGACACTCGACGTTGTTGAAGCAATCGCGGTGATTTCTGACGGCAGCACGATTCGCCACGGCATATTCCGCGATTTTCCAACACGCTACACTGATAAAAATGGCATTCAAATGCGTGTGGATTTTTCAGTCGAAAGTGTATCGCGCAACGGTGAACCAGAAAATTATGTAGTCGAGTCAATCTCAGGCGGTAAGCGCATCAAGATCGGTGACAAGGATATTCTAATCGAACCCGGCATTCACAAATATATCATCACCTATCACACTGATCGCCAACTCGGATTTTTTAAAGACTACGATGAACTTTATTGGAATGTGACGGGCAATGGATGGCAATACGCAATCCAAAATGCGAGCGTTACAATTCATTTGCCGAGCGGCGCGAAAATTTCAAATCCATCCGTTTACACCGGAGTGGTTGGTTCATCCGGCAGCGACGCGCAAATCACTTTGGGTTCTGGAAATCAATTTGCAGCAACAACAACGCGCGTTCTGGACCATGGCGAAGGCTTAACGGTGGCTATAGCTTGGCAGAAGGGCATTGTTGCGCCGCCTTCTGCTCAGCAACAACAATTATGGATGTTGCGCGATAACGCTGGTTATGCTGGCCTTGTTGCAACACTTCTTGCTGTGGCTGCATTTTTCTTCTGGGCTTGGAATAAGGTTGGGCGAGACCCACCGAGCGGCACCATCATCCCGCTTTTTCGCCCCCCAGAGAGCCTAGGGCCAGCAGGGGTACGTTTTCTGTGGAAGCAAAAATTCGATGATCGCGCCATGGCCGCAAGTCTGGTGGGCTTGGCTGTGCAAGGCCGGTTGAAGATAGAAAATAACAATGGCGATTATATAGTCACCAAACTTGAAAATAAAACTCAAGCTTTAAGCCCAAGCGAGGAGTTGATTTACAATGCACTGCCACAAAGCAGCCTTGCATTGGAAAAAACCAACAACGCCACAATTCGTGCTCTCAATACCAAACTAGAAAAACACTTGGACGCACAGTATCGTGGCTCAATGTTCGTGAAAAACCTTGGCTGGTTTTCAATTGGACTCTTGGTGTCCATTATTGGACTTGCAATTTCTGCCTTTCTAGCTCCCGATGGTTTGGGCTTTGCCGGTCTCTTCGTGGGTGGATTTGCTGCCGTAATTTGGTGCATCATTCTGGTCATGGGCTGGGCAAGTGTTAAAGGCTTGATTTCCAACCAAGGCATTTTTGGAAAATTGAAATCCATTGCAGCGCTTATTTTTATGGTGCCTTTTGTGGGGGCAGCAATTGCAGTTCCTGTTGCATTCGCCATGACAGAGGAAATTTCTCCAATGTTAGTAGCTTTCATCGGAACTACAGTCGCCATCGGATTAATCAACCTACTTTTCTCCTATCTCATGCCAGCCCCAACTGTGGCTGGCCGCCGTGTCCTCGACACCATCGAAGGCTTCCGGCTTTACATGACCACGGCAGAAGAAAAACGCTTGGACATGCTTACCCCACCGGAGAAAACGCCAGAACTGTTTGAGCGCTACTTGCCATATGCCATGGCGCTGGATTGTGAAAATGCTTGGAATGCGAAGTTTGCGTCCGTGCTGGCAGCAGCTGCTGCGGCAGGTGCAGCCGGAGCCGCATGGTATTATGGCTCAGGTCGCCGCAACAATGATTGGGGCAGCATGACCCATGATCTAGGCTCCAGCCTAGCCTCAACAATCTCCTCATCGTCGGTCGCACCCGGCTCATCATCAGGATCAGGCGGCGGCGGATCCTCTGGCGGCGGCGGCGGTGGTGGTGGTGGTGGCGGCTGGTAGTTCAGCGCGGCCTGCCAAGATATTTCAAAATTGCAGGGTCATTTGAAGTGAAGAATTGTTTTGATGATATTGGCTGATGCGCTTTGCCTTCGCACACGAAAATAATTCCATCAGCAACGTCACGCGCGTCTTGCGGTTGATGCGTTACCATTAGAATCGCCAGACGTTGTTCACGCTGCAATGCCACAACCAAATCTAACATCTCTTGGCGCAAAGCCGGATCCAGCGCAGCAAAAGGCTCGTCTAAAAGCAAAATGGGTTTGTTGCGCACCAACACGCGGGCGAGCGCAATGCGCTGGCGTTCACCGCCAGAGAGTTCGGAGGGCAGGCGCTTTTCAAAGCCTTCCAAACCAACCTTCTGCAACGCATCCACAACTTGCAATGATTGAGCGTCGGACAGTTTCAGCGATGGCGAAATGCCCAAAGCCACATTATCCCACACAGTGAGATGCGAAAACGCATTATAGTCTTGAAACACCATGCTGACCGGACGTGAGGCTGGCGGAACATTTGCCATGTTCTTTCCGTCAAGAAAAACCGTGCCAAATTTCAGCGTCTCAAATCCGGCAATCACTGACAGCAAAGTGGATTTGCCAGCGCCACTGGTCCCCAGAACCACATAGAATTTTCCGGCCTCTGCTTCGAGATCAATCTGCAATGAAAAATCCAGAAGCTGATACAGCGCATTTTGAATCTTGATCATCGTGATTTACCTAAACGCTGCGCCAACATTGCAAGTGTATAGCAACTGGCGGCCAATAAAAGCGCCGTGCCCGCCGCTGCGTTGCTGCGATAATTTCCCATTTGTTGGTGGATGAGGGCAGGGAGTGTCACCAACCCGCCCGAACCTAACATGGTCACCGCCGTTAAATCCCCAAGCGACATCACGAAAGCCAAAAGTCCAGCCTGGCGCAAAGCCGGAAGCATGAATGGCACATTAATGCGCCAGAAGCGGTTCCATCCCGCCACTCCCAATTGCTCACAAAGCCGATGATGCGAATCCCCCATCTGTGCAAAATCTGAACGCAAAACCGCAACTGAAAATGGCAAAGCCATTAAGCCATTGAGAGCAATAACAGCAAGCATCGTGAGCGACAGTCCGGGGTCAAACCCTTTGAGCGCAAGAAACCACCCCGTTGCCAGCACAGCAGGCGGAACAATGAGGCCGGCCAATGCCAAGCCTAGCGCTGACCAGTGGTTCAATTGGGCCAATGGCCAAGCAAGAGCCAAGGCAAGCACTGCAGCGCCACTGCCAATCACAATGCTGAAACCCATCGCTGATAGAACGGCAGTGTCAAACATGACATTGAGTAATCCAGCAACAACCAGTGCCAGCAAGGGTGGCAACACCACCAAAATTGCAATGATGATCGCGGCACCATCAATAGTACGCGCAATAAATGTTGAGCCATCGAATCGTTGCGCCATGTTTTTAGATTGCGGCGAACCATGTTCTTGCAGCGCCATTCGCCCTGCCGCCAATACCAAAACCATACACAAAATAATTTGCAAAATTGAAAGCGCCAGCGCCCGCCCCACATCAAAATCCATGCGCAGAGACTGATAGATTGCCACTTCTAAGGTTGTGGCAATTGGCCCACCCAAAGTGAGCACTACCACAAAGCTTGCGGCACATAGCAAAAATACAAAACTGAAAATGCCGGGTAGAATGCTGCTTATCACTGGCCACTCCACATGCCAGAACACAGCGCGATCAGAAAATGAAAGTTGTGCCGCAAGTCTAAACCGTTCAGGCGCAATGCCGGACAGCGCTTCGTGAAAAATCTTGGCAGCCAGCGGCAAATTAAAAAACACATGCACCAACAAAATGCCAGTGAGGCCATAAATGTTGAAGACTCCGCCGAGCCAGCCTTGATTGCCATAGACTGCCGAAACGCCAAGCACAGCTACAATAGCTGGCAATGCAAAGGGCACCGCAAACAGGTTCATTAGAAAATTCTTGCCAATAAATGCGCGCCGCGTCAAAGCCCGCGCAGCCAGCAAACCAAGAGCAACAGAAATCAATGAAGAGAGCAGGGCTTGCTTCAGCGTAAATAGCAAAACTGATAAAATGCTTTGATCAAAGCGCAAGCTTTGCAATCCGCCATGGCTCAGCACAAACCAAAAAAGCGGCACCAGCCCAAGCAGAACCGCGCCGACAATAAATGTGGGCGCGATCCATTGTGCCTTGGTCAGAGACTTATTCACTCACGGCTTTCTGCCATTCTTCAATCCATGCGTGGCGATTGGTGTTCACCTCTGCCGGCGTATAGAGCAAAGTTTTGGCGGGCTTCACCAGATCATTGAATGCAGCAGGTAATGGCACTGAAATCTCACCAGCCGGCATCATCCAATTGGTTGTTGGAATTTCATTTTGAAAATCTGCTGTCAGCATGAAGTCCAAAAATTTCTGCGCCAAAGCGTGTTCGGGTGAAGCCTCAATCAGGCCCGCCACTTCAATCTGCAAATAATGCCCTTCAAAAAATTCAGCGGCTTTATACTTGGTCACATTTTCCGCGACCACATGATAAGCAGGTGACGTGACATAGGAAAACACCATCGGCGCTTCGCCTTTGGTGAACAGCCCATAAGCCTCGGACCAACCGGGAGCCGTGGTTAAAATGCGCGGTGCCAATTTCTTCCACGCCGCATCAGCCTTGTCGCCATAAACCGATTTCATCCACAGCAAGAATCCAAGACCCGGAGTTGATGAGCGAGGATCTTCAAGAATGATTTTTTGCGCTGGATCACCATTCACCAATTCATCCAAACTTTTCGGCGGAACTGGCATTTTTTCAGAATCGTAAACCACGGCAAAATGCCCATAGTCAAAAGGCAAAAACTCTTCATCGGTCCAGCCACCAGGAACTTTGGCCCGCGCCATATCCACACCATGCTTGCCAAACAACCCAAGGCCACGCGCTTCATCAGTGATGTTGGTGTCAAAGCCCAAAACCACATCGGCCTTGGTGTCTTTGCCTTCCAGCTTCAAGCGGTTGAGC
>JANLPA010000126.1:0-6181 GCA_031366855.1 Hyphomicrobiales bacterium
ACTACACCAGCTGTTTTGAACACCTGGTTGAGCGATGCGACGGCAGAGGTTTTCTCAGCTCTTTCCACTTTGCTCTCTCCTTGTTAGCATTTTGCATAATTGCAAAATGCCGTTGGACCAACCGCTCAAACGCTATCACCTTAGAGGCAATGACGCTTTTGCGGCGCTCACTTGCCTGTCGCCTGCCCCATTGCTGGATCAGGTTATCTGAGGTCTCAACCGACTAAAGATTACCGTATATAGTAACCCGAATTCTGTTTTGACACCCATCTCATGCTGGCTGGCTTTTTAAGCCTTGGATTTCTCCGCAGCGCCCGCAATCTCGGACAGGTACCCGCAAAACTTCTTAGTTTTGAGGGAACCAAAACGAAACGTGTCCGTTTCGTCCTGGAATTCTTGTAAATTACGCCGGCGACATAACTGCGAGGTCTACTTTGAGACCAACGCCCATCGACGATGAAATTGAAATCTTCTTAATATAAGTGCCCTTGGCACCTGCTGGCTTAGACTTGTTCACAGCATCCAAGAATGCGCGGATGTTTCCGGCAATCTGTTCAGTTGTGAATGAGGCTTTGCCAACACCGGCTTGCACAATTCCGGCCTTTTCAACACGGAATTCTACAGCACCACCCTTGGCAGCAGCAACAGCGGCAGTCACGTCCATCGTAACTGTGCCAACCTTAGGGTTAGGCATCATGTTGCGCGGGCCCAAAACCTTACCAAGACGGCCAACTAAGCCCATCATGTCTGGTGTGGCGATGCAGCGGTCAAAGTCTAATGTACCTTTGTTCACGATTTCAAAAAGGTCTTCAGCACCCACGATATCCGCACCGGCTTTCTTGGCTTCTTCAGCCTTAACACCTTTAGCGAACACGGCAACACGCACCTTACGGCCAGAGCCGTTTGGCAGGTTGCAAACACCGCGAACCATTTGGTCGGCATGGCGCGGGTCAACACCGAGGTTCATTGCCACTTCGATGGTTTCATCGAACTTGGCATTGGCCCGGTCTTTCACCAGCTTCACAGCATCTTCAATCGAATAGAACTTTGAACGATCAAGGCCAGTCATATTTTTTGTAACGCGTTTTGCTTTAGCCATGATTATGCCACTACCTCAATGCCCATAGAACGGGCCGAACCTGCAATTTCACGCGTCGCAGCATCAAGGTCACGCGAGTTCATGCCCTTCAATTTCTGCTCAGCAATTTCACGGCACTGGGCCATGGTCACTGTGCCAGCTTTAACTTTGCCTGGCTCTTTGGAACCGGCAGTGAGCTTGGCAGCCTTCTTCAAGAAATAAGACGCTGGTGGCGACTTCATTTCAAAGGTGAATGATTTATCTTGATACGCAGTAATCACCACAGGAACAGGTGAACCCTGTTCCATCTTCTGTGTGGCAGCGTTAAATGCCTTACAGAATTCCATAATGTTCAAACCACGTTGACCAAGTGCCGGCCCGATTGGTGGAGATGGGTTGGCTTGTCCGGCTGGCACTTGCAGCTTCACATAGCCGACGATTTTTTTCGCCATATGTATCCCTCTTTCAAGGTTAGTGGTCGGGTTGGCATTTCAAAGGTGAAATGCTTACCTCCCACGGGTTAAAATTCACAGCGCAAGCTGTGGGCTTAGGCTTTAACTTTCTCGACCTGCCCATATTCGAGTTCAACAGGCGTTGGACGCCCGAAGATTGACACGGCCACTTTGATGCGTGAACGTTCTTCGTCCACTTCTTCAATTTGGCCCATGAATGATGCAAATGGCCCTTCAGCCACTTTAACTTGCTCGCCCACTTCAAACGTAATCGAAGCTTTCGGACGCTCAACGCCTTCAGCCACCTGATTGAGAATCCGGTTGGCTTCAGCATCAGAAATTGGAACTGGCTTCAAACCAGAACCCAAGAAACCTGTAACCTTCGGCGTGTTCTTGATCAAATGGAACACTTCGTCGGTCAGTTCAATTTTGGCTAACACATAGCCCGGGAAGAATCGGCGTTCGCTCTTAATGCGGCGGCCACGGCGAATTTCCACAATCTCTTCAGTCGGCACCAGCACTTGCTCAAAGTAATCTTCGAGATGCTTTTGCACCGCTTGTTCTTTTAATGATTCCGCCACCTTCTTTTCGAAGTTCGAATAAGTGTGGACGATGTACCAACGTTTTGCCATGTATATACCGCAGTGCCTTGATGTTGTTAATTAAATACCGAACAGCACGCGCTCGACGCCCCATTTCAATAGCGTATCAACGCCCATGAAAAACACACTCGCCAGAACCACCATGATCATCACCATGATGGTGGAAACAACAAGTTCGCGCCGTGTAGGCCAAGTTACCTTGCCTGCTTCGTCGCGCACATCTTGAACAAATCCGATTATACCGTTTTTGGCCATCTTTTATCCTGTTTCCGTAAGCTTACGCCTTAACTCATTCATTCAAAGGCGTAAAACCGCTCCGAATGGCAGGGGCAGAAGGATTTGAACCCTCGACCTATGGTTTTGGAGACCATCGCTCTACCAACTGAGCTATACCCCTACTGATCCACCCAAACCGATGTTATCATTAGTTTTTCTTCATTTCAAACAACACCTCAAACAAGAGAGCGGCGAAAGCTTGAGGGCCTTGCCGCCATTGAGAGTCGTTTGGAATGACGCCTCTTTAGAGATAGGAGCTGTGTTCGTCAACCGCTAGGATCAAATTATCGAATTTGATCAAACCACATGAACCATATCGCCATACTTGGCTAACTTTCGATCAGCTGTCAGTAAAACCATCCCTTCTGTTCCAGCTTGTGCGATGAGCAACCTATCAAATGGGTCAGCGTGCAGCATGGGCATAGCTCTTAAGTTAAGAACATGTCTCGCTTCAATACTCAGTTCTTCATAGCCATTTGCCAAATAGCCTGCACGCAACGGGCCAACCTCAAACCGGAAGTCTTGTTTGCTTTGAGAGCGTTTGATCGCAACCTCCCATAGGCTCACAACACTAATCCATTTTATACTATCTGAATCTGAAATAATTTCTCGCGCAGCTTTGGAAAGCTTTTCACTTTCCATTGCTGACCAGAGCAGAATATGCGTGTCGAGCAAGTAATTCACGCTTTTGGCATTTCGTCTTCGACAGGGAATAGCGGGCCATCTTCAAACATAGCGCGAATCTCTTCGGCAAACATCGCGTCAAAATTGTCGGGCACTTCAAACTGGCCCTTCATAAAGCCAATGCGCTGAATTGGCTTTTCGACAATGGCCTCAACTTTAACCATCGGCTTACCAGCCTTGGCTATGATAAAGGATTCACCCCTCATCGCCGCCTCAATGAGCCGGGAAAGATGAGTTTTAGCCTCGTGGATGTTTACAGTTTTCATTTCAAAAACAAACTTAGTTTACTAGACTTAGTTCACCATGAGAAAATGTCAAGTCTTAGCACTAACCTTCTACTCCGGCAATCCTACAAGGTGGAATGCTTCAACCCAGATTTTTGTATAGTCTGCTGATTTAAACGGGACCGAATCCACCCATGCACGAATGCTCCATTGTGGATTGGAGGCTAAGAATAGTTTTGCCTCTTCCTTGGCTTCGTCGATGCGATCCAATAGGGCAAGTGCTGCAATCAAATTGCGCCGCGACCCCGTGCCATAGGTTTCTTTACGCTGCAATGTCACAACAGCTTCGGCATAATGTCCAATGCAAATTTGCGCCATGCCGAGTTCCCAAAAGAACACGCCGGGAGGATGAGGGTTGAGTCGCAACGCAGTTGCCAAGTGCTCTATCGCCTTATGCGGTTCGCAGTTGGCAAGATAGTAATCTGCAATGCCCATGTGAATGTCAGCATCATTGGGGTTTAAGCGTAATGCATGTTCATAATGCAATTTCGCGTCGTCCCATTGCTGGTCACCGAGCAACACATAGCCCAAAATTTCGTGCGCCCAAGCCTCGTTTGGAGCCAGCTTCACTGCCTTTCGGGCCATTATGAGGGCGTTGTCTCGGTCAAGTTCGGGGTTCCCATTCCAATTCATCCAATTAAAAATCAACACCATTGCTAACAACCAGTGGGCTTCGGGATAATTGGGATCAAGTGCAATTGCGCGTTCAAGCATGGTTTGCGCATTGAGACAGGCTTGTTTGGATATCGAAAATTGCCAGCGCGAACGCACAACAAGATCATAGGCTTCGAGATTACTTGGATGGTATCTTTCACTAATCAAACTTGGAACGAGTTTTCCAGTAATCGCCTCCACAATTCTCCGCGTGACTTCATCTTGAACTTCAAAAATATCTGATAATTCACGGTCAAACCTTTCAGCCCATATATGATTGCCGCCCTCGCCTGCATCAATCAATTGCACATTAATGCGCAAGCGTTGCCCAGCCCTGCGTGCGCTGCCCTCGAGAATATATTTAACACCAAGATCATGGGCAATCTGGCGCACATCAGTGGGTTTGCCTTTGTAGGCGAACACTGAATTGCGCGCGATTACAAAAAAGCCCGGCACGTTGGAAAGATCAGTTATGATGTCTTCCGTCAACCCATCAGTGAAATGTTCATGACCAACTTCCCCACTCATATCGACAAACGGTAAAACTGCAATGCTGCCATTTGACGGAGCCGCCGCAAGTTTAGCCGGAGCACTCGCGCCAAGGCTAGCAAGTGCCGTGAGATAAAGCGGGTCGGCGGATATGTCGGAGAAATTTGTCATTGTTACTCCGGCAGTCCGGCGAGGCGGTAAGCATCAACCAAAGCCTGAACTTCCGTCTGGTTCTTCGTCGGCACTTGGGAACGCCAATGGCTTATACAAAACCCTGGGTTATCAGCCATGAAACCTTTCGCTTCCACTTTTGCTTCATCAATCCGGCCGAGCATTGCCAGCGCCGCCGCGAGAGATTTTCGCGATGTTGTTCCATAGGTTTCGCGGCGCTCCAGTATTTCCACTGCTTGCCCAAATTGTCCTAGGTCAAACTGCGCGTCACCCAAAACCCAGAAATACCAACTGGGCGGAAATGGATTCAGTCGGATGGCGCGGGTCATGTCTGCAATGCATTCCGTAGGACTCCCAGTTACCATCTCAAAGTACGCAAATTCTGCGATGATGTCAGCGTCATTGGGACTGAGTTGAAGCGCTCTATCATAACTCTTCTTTGCTGTATCCCATTGACGCATATTGACAAGCACATAACCCATAATAGCATGGGCGCCAGAGTCATTTGGGTCGATCGCCACTGCTCGCTGCGCAGAAACGAGAGCAGCGTCAAGGTCGGCCGCAAATTCAACGCCGCGGTGCGCCCACGCATGTGCGAGCAGGCCAGCCAATTGCCAATGCGCCTCGGCGTAATTTGGATCGAGTGCGATGGCGCGTTCGAGCCAAATCCGCGCTTCTAAAGCCGCATTCTGCGACCGCGCAAACTGGTAACGTGAACGAACCACAAGATCGTAAGCTTCAAGATTGGTCGGACGCCGACGCTCATAGCCTGACACACTAGCAATCTTGCCGGAAATCGTTTCAACGATACGGCGGGTGACCTCATCCTGCACCTCGAAAATATCTGTGAGTTCTCGATCAAAACGTTCGGCCCACACATGGTTGCCGCCTCCGGCTGCATCAATGAGCTGCACATTGATGCGCAGTCGCTTTTCAGTTCGACGTGCGCTGCCTTCGAGAATGTATTTAACACCAAGGTCATGGGCAATCTGGCGCACGTCGGTTGGCTTGCCCTTGTAAGCGAATGTTGAGTTGCGGGCGATGACGAAGAAACCGGCGACGTTTGACAGATCGGTTATAATGTCTTCAGTCAAGCCATCGACGAAATGCTCCTGCCCTTCGGTATCACTCATGTTGATGAAAGGCAAAACAGCAATGCTATTGTCAGCAGGCTGAGCCTTATACTTTGCTGGAACACTCGCGCCAAGGCTGGCCAGCGCTGTGAGATAAAGCGGGTCGGCCGATATGTCAGAAAAATTTGTCATGCTCATTCACTTAAGACCAGCTTTGCGTAATGCATTTGCTAGATGGTTGGCATCCTCGATTTTGCGGTAAGGTTCTCGTTTCAAGAATGCTGAAATGTTCAGTTTCCCGTCCATGCCAAGGGCAACGCTTAAGTGTTTTTGTGCCTCATTTATTTTTCCCAATTGTGCATAACAGGCGGCAAGGCAGGCTTCCGATCTGACGAGGGTCATGGTTGAACGCGCAAAA
>JANLPA010000128.1:0-3756 GCA_031366855.1 Hyphomicrobiales bacterium
CAAACTGCGTCGAGCAAAGGTTGAACACCCTTGTTCTTGAAGGCTGAACCACAAAGCACTGGGAAGAACGAAGCGTTCAAAACCGCTTTGCGGAGAAGGCGCTTAATGGTCTCATTGGCCATTGGCTTGCCATTGAGATAATCATCCATCGCTGCATCATCGAGTTCAGCACAAGCTTCAATCATATCAGCGCGGGCTTGTTCAGCAGCAGCCAACATATCAGCCGGAATTTCTTCGTCGTGGAAGGAAGCACCAAGTTCTTCGTTGTCCCAGATAACAGCCTTCATACGAACCAGATCGATGAGACCTTTGAAATCGGCTTCGGCACCAATTGGTAACTGAATAGGAACAGCGCGTGCGCCCAGACGTTCCTTGATATCTTTCAAGCACTGTTCGAACGAAGCGCCAGTCTTGTCCATCTTGTTGCAGAACACAATGCGCGGAACAGCGTATTTGTCGCCTTGGCGCCAAACTGTTTCAGTCTGTGGCTCAACACCTTGGTTTGAATCGAGAACGCACACAGCGCCATCAAGCACGCGGAGCGAACGTTCAACTTCGATAGTGAAGTCAACGTGGCCTGGGGTGTCGATGATGTTAAGGCGTTTGCCGTTCCAAGTTGTTGTGGTGGCAGCAGACGTAATCGTAATGCCGCGCTCTTGCTCTTGCTCCATGAAATCCATGGTGGCAGCACCATCATGCACTTCGCCAATCTTATGGGTTTTGCCAGAATAATACAAAATCCGTTCAGTGGCTGTCGTCTTGCCAGCATCAATGTGAGCCATGATGCCGAAGTTACGATAATCTTCAAGTGCGTGCGTGCGTGCCATAATTCTCTAAATCTCTTACCAGCGATAATGACTGAAAGCGCGGTTGGCTTCGGCCATTTTGTGTGTGTCTTCGCGCTTCTTCACTGCGGTGCCACGGTTGTTACCGGCATCGAGCAATTCAGCAGAGAGACGTTCCACCATGGTTTTTTCATTGCGGCCACGGGCTGCATTGATGATCCAGCGAATGGCCAAAGCCTGACGGCGCTCAGCACGAACTTCAACTGGAACTTGATATGTTGCACCACCAACGCGGCGCGAACGCACTTCGATGGCAGGAGCCACATTGTCCAAAGCGGAATGGAACACAGTTAGTGGATCAGCCTTGGATTTCGTCTGAACGATTTACATAGCACCGTAAACGATGCCTTCAGCGATAGATTTCTTACCTTCGTACATGAGGTTATTCATGAACTTGGACAAGATCAGATCTCCGAACTTAGGATCTGGATTGATAACGCGTTTCTCGGCGCGATGACGACGTGACATATCTTATCCCCTTACTTCGGACGCTTCGCGCCGTATTTCGAACGACGCTGACGGCGCTTTGGAAGGCCTTGCGTATCGAGAACACCGCGGATGATGTGGTAGCGAACGCCTGGCAAATCCTTCACACGGCCGCCACGGATCATGACAACGCTGTGCTCTTGAAGATTGTGGCCTTCACCTGGAATATAGCTCACAACTTCAAAACCGTTCGTCAAACGAACCTTAGCCACCTTACGGAGAGCAGAGTTCGGCTTCTTTGGAGTAGTTGTGTAAACACGTGTGCAAACGCCGCGCTTTTGCGGGCAAGCTTGCATTGCCGGAACCTTGTTCCGGTATGTTGGCGCAAGACGGGGCTTGCGGATCAACTGGTTGATAGTAGGCATTCGGCCCATCACCCTTTAAAAACTGTTGGACTGGATCAAACGAATGTGAGCACGACCATGTTCCAGTCCGGAAACACCGTCGCGCCAAAACCAGAGGCTTTCCAAACCGGCCAGGTTTGAGGAGCATGACCTTGAATTTATTTCTCTTTTACCACCGCGTCAGCGTTTTGTGAGGCGAACCCACAACGGCCTGCTTTTCGGAAGTAGGCGGGTCATAGCCACCTCCCCCCATAAGGTCAACAGCAAAATGATGATTTTTTCAAAGGAAACGCGGCTTTCCGGGCGCGAACGACATAAATCAACGTTTTGCAGCGCAAACAAACACTTCGCGATTGCAAAAACACCATTAAAGATTCGAAATTATTAGATTTTATGGCGAGAAGGCGGTCGCGATGCCTCGTTTCGAGTCTGCAAAGTGAGAATCGCCGCGCATTTTTTGGAGCATCAAGGTCAATCTGTAAACGGTGCGAATGTGGTGTCCCAACCGCCATCTGCCGACGACTTCGTGTGTGCAGGTGCCTGGCTAGCTTTTTTCACACCCCATGAAAAGTCGATTCCTTTGAGTGGGTTGATTCCTTCAGAGAACATATAAGTGCCGCCAGAAATGACAATAAACAGACCAAGAATTGTTGCAATGAAACCAGCATTGATGGTGGAGCTACCTTGTGCCACTCCGCCATCGTCATTTTCAACGTCTTGCCAGCTGTCTGCATTATTATAAGGATCATATTCGCGTGGCTTATCTAAATCGCCAAGTCTTGCTCTAATTTGATCAAGTTTAATATCGCGAGCCACAGCGCCAGAACCTCAAAATCAAAGATTCATAGTAGCCACGAGCCCTTAAAGTCTCATTAAACAACATCGCAGGATTGCCGCAATTGGGCCACATCGCCGCCGCATCGCCCAGCCACTCTCAGCATCGGACGGCGACATATTTCAATCACACTCCAATTAAGAGGGGAGAATAATATGATGAATATGCCGCAAAAACATTGGTGGCACGAACTCAACACCTGGGAGCCTGAAGCAGCGCTTGCTTTTTATGGAAGAACTCTAGGTTGGGAATTTGAGCCTTCCCCCCTGCCCGATGGCGCTGCCTATTGGATCGCCCGAAAAGATGGCAACCCTGTAGGCGGCATCTTCGAACTTACGGCACCCGACTATGATGGCATCCCCTCACACTGGATGACCTATCTCTCCGTTAAAGACATGCAAAAAGCCGAAGCCAGCACCTCTGATGCTGGTGGCGAGGTTATGCGTTCACCTGTGCGCATTCCTGGTGTTGGCAAATTGGCCGTGGTTACCGATTCAACAGGAGCGTTGATTGGATTGATTGAGCCTGATCAGCCAGCAAGCTTTCATCTCACACATTAAATGCCACATCACGTCACCTCGGCCAAAGCTGGGGTGACGGTAATATGAGAACTGGCCTTCCAAATTCTTTGGCAAACAAGCTATGACTAAGCAATGCTTATCGCCCTTGCCTGCCTTATCATTTTCCTCGCCGCCATTGTGCGCGGGTTTTCTGGCTTTGGCTTCTCACTGCTGGCCATCACAGCCCTTTCACTCATTTATCCGCCAGCAGAAATCATCCCCTCCATATTCATGCTCGAATTGGTGGCAAGTGCCAATTTGCTGCCGTCGATCTGGAAAGACATTCATTGGAAATCTTTAGGCCCGCTCACGTTGGGCTGTCTCATTGCAACGCCAATTGGTGTTTGGCTGTTGGCTCACATTTCGCCTGCCCCCATGCAATTGGCCCTGAGCATTTTTGTTCTCGTAGCAACCATCTTAATGTGGCGCGGCTTTGCTTTGAAAACCATGCCAGGCCCACTTGCATCTACAGCAGCAGGAGCCGCATCAGGACTAGCCAACGGTGCCTTTGGTATTGGTGGGCCGCCCGTAATATTATTCTACTTCGCCTCCCCAGCCGGTAACCTCGCTGGCCGTGCCTCATTGGTTGCCTTCTTCCTCGCCACAGATATTATTGGCCTCGCCAACCAATCCACTCAGGGGCTCATAACCAAAGAGACAGCGATACGCGCCGCCTTCTATTTGCC
>JANLPA010000156.1:0-2639 GCA_031366855.1 Hyphomicrobiales bacterium
CGCGCTTCCATGGGTTATGTGGGGGCGGCCTCAATTATCGAACTGCAATCCAAAGTGCAGTTTGTGCGTATCACCAATGCAGGGCTTCGTGAAAGCCACGTGCATGATGTGATGCTAACGCGAGAAGCGCCGAATTATCAAGGAATGAGCTGATGACACTTGAGCAATGGTTGTTGCTGCCGCTGTTTTTACATGTGGCGCTGATTTTATGGGTGGGTGTTAGCACCATAAGGGCGCGCATTACGTCGGTGATGGGTGGCGAAACCAAGCTTAAAACCATTGCGCTGAATACTGAGGCTTGGCCAGACGATGTGCGTAAGCTGGGAAATAATTTTAACAACCAATTCGAACTGCCAACTATTTGGTATGCCGTGTGCGGATTGCTTTTGATAACGGACAAGGCCGATTGGATTGGGGTTGGCTTATCTTGGGCTTTTCTTGTAGCACGGGTTTTGCACAGCATTGTGCATACGGGATCTAATAATGTGCCGTTGCGAATGCGTGCGTTTTTGGCCTCGGTTGCTGCAGTTGTGGCAATGTGGGTTTGGTTTGCAATTCGACTCTATGTGATTGGATAATTTATGCGTATGGCTGGCCGCGTTGCTGCGGCGATTGAAATTCTCACCGATGTTTTCACTCAGCATCGCCCCGCATCTGAAGCTCTGAAAGATTGGGGCAAGAGCCACCGCTTTGCTGGCTCCACCGATCGCCATGCCATTGGTACGTTGGTTTATGATGTTTTGCGGCGTCGTGAAACGGCTGCGTCGCGCATGGGTGATGGCAGGCCTCGTGCGTTGGTGCTGGGTGCGCTGCGTGATGTTTGGAACATGAGTGCAGCGGAAATTGAAACTCTGTGTACGGAGCAATTTGGCCCCGGTGTTCTTTCAAAGAAAGAGCAAACCGCATTGGAGCGTGATCTGCGCGAAGATTTGCCAGCGCATATTCGTGGTGACATTCCTGAATGGCTGCTGTCTTCGTTCACAGAAGTGTTTGGCGAGCGTGCTGCTGAAGAAGGTGCGGCTTTGGCTGAGCGTGCGCCGATTGATATGCGCGTTAACACGCTCAAAGCGTCACGCGCGCAATTGCTTGAGGCTTTTGCCAAGCATGGTGCCAAGGCTGGTCCGCTTTCGCCGCTGAGTGTTCGTATTGAACAGCCGGGTGGTGACACACGCAACATCAATGTGGAAGTTGAACCAGCACATGGCATGGGCTGGTTTGAGGTGCAGGATTCGGCATCACAAATCGCGGCTGCTTTATCAGGTGTTCAGCCCGGAGAATCGGTGATTGATCTTTGCGCGGGTGCAGGCGGCAAGACTTTGGCCTTGGCGGCTTTGATGAATAATAAGGGCCGCCTCGTGGCCTATGACCAAGACAAGCACCGGCTTCGCCCGATATTTGACCGCATGAACAGGTCAGGGGCCAGCTGCATCGAAGTGGTTGCCGCTGATGAAGGCGATAAGTTGAAGGACATGGGTGGGTTTGATTGCGTTTTGATTGATGCGCCATGTTCAGGTTCTGGCGCTTGGCGCCGTAAGCCCGACGCGAAATGGCGTTTGCAGCTCAAACAACTTGAACAACGCCAGAAAGATCAGCGGGAAGTGCTGGAGCAGGGCTCACAACTGGTGAAAGCTGGTGGGCGGCTTGTCTATATCACCTGTTCAGTTTTGGCCGAGGAAAACACAACGCAAGTGAAAGCATTTTTGGCCTCGCATAAGAATTTCAAAATTATTCCGTACACTGAGCAATGGAAACACACAATCGGAGGCGAGCCACCCGTTTCAGCTGATGGCTCGGCCAATACATTGTTGCTCACACCAGCGCGCCACGGAACCGATGGGTTCTTTGTGGCGGTGATGCAGAGAAACGTTTGAGGTTAAGCAGCTTCCAGCAAAGCTGGAATGCTGTTGATAGCGGCAGCCACTGATTTTTCAGCAGCTTCTGGTCCATAAGCAATGCCTTCAACTGGAATGAAGCTCACGTCGGTGAGGCCCATAAAGCCTAACAAATGGCGCAAGTAAGGCTCTTGAAAATCGATGGCCTTCATTGGGCCTTGCGAATAGACGCCGCCGCGAGCCATAATTACAAAAACTTTTTTAGCAGACAGCAAGCCAACGGGTCCAGTGTCGGTATATTTAAAGGTCACACCGGCTCGCAGAATTTGGTCAAACCAACCTTTGAGATTTGTGGTTGGGCCAAAGTTGAACATTGGCGAAGCAATAACCACTGTTTCAGCCTTCACAAGTTCGGCAACTAATTTATCGGAAACTGCCACAGCTTCATTCTGCGCGGCATTGCGTTTATCTGCTTCGATGCGGCTGCCAACCACGAAATCATCGCCAATATGGGGCAGGGGATTTACGGTTAAATCACGGGTGATCACGGTTGATTTTGGGTCCTTTGCCCTGAGTTGGGCAATGAGTTGCTTGGCCACCGCGCTGGAATGGGAGGCATCACCACGCGGGCTGGAGTTAATAAAGAGAATCTGGTTCATCGTATAAATCCTTGTTCTTGTTGGTTTTAAATATGAAAATACGTTTCAAGTTGCAAAATTATATCTGGTAACGTATTGTTACCAGATCAATATATGTAACCACTATCTGTAACGCAAGAAGGCACATTTATGGAACCGAGTATCATCA
>JANLPA010000042.1:0-3990 GCA_031366855.1 Hyphomicrobiales bacterium
CGCAGCCCTCTTTCTGGGGGGAGTGTTCTTGGTGGTTTTTGAGAAATTGGGAGCAGATCAATCAAATTATTGTGCGAAGGATTCCTTTCTATCCATTCCCTAACTGCATCTGCCATACCTGATCCAGTTCCAAAATGCCTACGCAATGTTTTCGATGATGCTAGCTCGGCATCAATATTTCGGTACAACATTAGCTCTGCATAAGTTGGAAATTTCTTGTAATGCCGAATTGCTTCAACAATCTTCTGCAAAATAATTTGGCGGTCAGCCTTCTGTATAAGTTGTTGAGATTCAAATCCTGCCTCATTCAGTGCATCGTTCCATCGAGCCCAATACACACCATGCCACTGGTGTTCGCGTATCCCAGTTTGATTCTTGAAAACGTCGATACCGGGCGGCTTGCCGCCATTTGCAAGTGCAATTCGTTTTATCTCTGAAAGAATCCGTTCGCGCATGAAGAGATACTATTTTGTTTTGGTGACGAAAGGAAGCTGGTTTCCTGCTTTCGCAGCATTGACGACAGAGGGTGATTACCCCTCCCAAACCACCCGTCCATCACACACCGTCATTACAGGTTTCACGTTCCGCATCTTATCAGATGCCGTATTCTCTAAATCTGAATCCAGCACCACTACATCGGCGAGATAGCCTTTCTTCAACATACCCTTTCTATCTTCCATAAATTCCATCTCCGCCCCTGCTTTTGTAAATGCGTGGATGCAATCCATCAGGCTTTGGCGTTGGTCTGGGCAATTTGCGTTTGGGGGGATGCAGGTCATGGCGGCTTGGATGCCTTGGAATGGATTGAGCGGGGCAATGGGCCAATCGCTGCTGAAGGCTACTGTGGCTCCAGTGTCGCGCAAAGTCTGCCACGCATATGACCATGGCAGTTTATTGCCGATGCGGCTGAGGATAGGTTCCTTTGGAATGCCAGGCACGCCCACGGCAGTGACAGGTTGCAAGGATGCGATCACGCCTAGCTCGCGCAAGCGCGGCACATCGGCTGGATCAATCAGTTCGATGTGTTCGATGCGGTGGCGGCTATCTCGCACTCCATTTGCATTTCGCGCAAATTCATAACCATCCAGCGTGCGGCGCACCGCGCCATCGGCAATGGCATGCACACTGATTTGCAACCTATGTTTATCGATGCGCGCTGCCAGCGCGTTGAACTC
The DNA here is from genome assembly GCA_031366855.1 of Hyphomicrobiales bacterium. Taxonomy (GTDB): domain Bacteria; phylum Pseudomonadota; class Alphaproteobacteria; order Rhizobiales; family Aestuariivirgaceae; genus Aestuariivirga. Next base: position 1,176 of record JANLPA010000042.1, read on the forward strand.
TGCAGCCGTAAATAATGGAGCGCCTTTGTTGCCGGGATGGCCGGGGTAATCATCCAGCGTCAACGCAGTGAGGGTTTCAAGCACGCCATCCATAAAAATTTTCACGCGGCCGGAATGCAGCATGTCGCCTTTGTATTGAGCGTGCATGTCGGCAGCTTCATCAACCCTTGCAATGTCAAAATAGTTTTTCTGGTGGAAAGGAATTTCGATGCGAGCATTCAGTTCGCCGCGATCTAAAATGTTTTTGAGAAGTTCCAGCTGATACCAATTGCCATCCATATTATGCATCGTGGTGATGCCCGATGAGTTGGCGTGTTTAATGCCGCTCACCATCAAGGCCTCATCAATGCGGCGTTGCTCTGCGGTCGCGAGTGGATTTGGATTTTCGCCCGTGGTCATGCCCAGCCATTCGCGGCCCCCCGTGGGGGTGAGGGCTTGCACTGGCATATAAGCCGAGGGTTCGCGCAATTCGCCCGTGGCATTGCCTTCCGAATCGAGCACGATTTCATTGCCGGTGGGAAGTGCGCGCCCGCGCATAATTCCGGCGGCTTCCAGCGCTTTGGTGTTGGCCCACATGGTGTGATGATCAAAGCAGCCGACGATGAAGGGCACGTCCGAAACGATGCGATCAAGCAGCTGGCGGGTGATCGGGCCATCCTTGCCAAGACTCTCGTGGGCTATGCCGTTGGCGCTTATGACTTTGAGATTTGGATGGGCTTTTCGATGTTGAGAAACTGAATCATGAAATTCTTTGAAACTATTGATATGATTGACCATTAGAGTGGTAATCTCAACCGCTCCGCCAAACAAATGCACATGGCCTTCGATGATGCCGGGCATTACTGTTTTCATTTGCGCATCTACCACACGCGTGTGTTTGGCGCGCAGAGCAATCACATCATCGTTGCGCCCAACGGCGATAATTTTATTGCCGCGAATTGCGATGGCCTGTGCAAACGGTTGCGCCACATCCATGGTAATAATGCGGGCATTGGTGATGATGAGATCAGGCTGTTGCATAATTTCCTCAGATTTCATTTTCTCCAAATTGTCCTCTTGAAAATCATTTGGCAAGGGCGCAGTTTATAAGAGTCGTTAACAATTGAAAGGAGGTGATCCCATGTCGAGTGAGTTCAACGCTAATGAGGCCCAGACATTGCGGATTAATTCCGTTGGGGTAACCGCCTAACAGAATGCAATGTTCGAAGCTTCAGGAAGCTTCTCACGGCAAAGGTCACTGATTAAGTCAGTGGCCTTTGTTTTTTCGCGCGGGGCCGCTAGACAACACCAATGAACATTTGGAACATCCTCACCGCAGATCGAAAGATCAACCCTATTGCTCTGCGGCATTATTTTTCAAGATTGCGTTTTGAGCGCGAAGACAAGCGCGCAAAAGATTTACCGCTTGCGCCTTTGCCACTGGTGCAAGGTTCACCACCGAAAGGCGGGGCAGGGCCGGTGCTTTTTGCCGTAGCCGACCTTGGATATTTCAATCGCTTTGCAAATATTTTTGCCAGTTCGGCTGCCTTGTGCAGTTCGCAGAGCACCGTGCATATTCATGTGTTGGGTGCTGATCAGCAACAGCTGGTTCAAATTGATACCCTGCCCAAACACTTTACGGTGACATATGAGCAAGCTGATTTTAGCATTATGGCTGGCGGGTTGAAAGGCCGTTATTGCCAATGCATGCGCTTTGTTCGGCTGGCGCAATTTGTGAAACAGACAGGCCGCGATTATGTGGCTTTTGATATTGATGGGTTGTTTCAAAAGTCATTTGTAAATTTCAGCTCTGAATTTTCTGCTGATGTGGGCTTGATTGTGCGCCCTGAATTTTCCAATCCCGGGCTTCGTGTGAATGCTGGAGTTGTGTTTATGCGGGCAACTGTGGCTGCGCAGAAATTTATGGATGCAGCCGCCCAGCACATGCTGCACCATTTGCAACATGCACCCTTTATTGAAAAGCTCGATCAACGCTGCTTGGCGCTTGCGATAAATGAAAGCGTGAAGCAACTTCCGCCGGAGATTTATGCTTTTGAGCCAGGGCAGGGCGCTTTTTATTCAGCCAAGGGTCCGCGTAAAAACGAAATTCTGTTGCGCGTGTTTCAAGAGCTTGAGGCAACGAAGGATTTATGATGCAGTTGCCGCACATCGGTTTTTATGAGCGCGCGCTGTTCAGTTTCTGGCGCAGTGCTGGCATGGCGCTTTATTTTGTGAAAACTTTGGTTGGTGTTTCGGTGATCAGTTTTCTGCTGACCTATTTGCTAAGCGAGCCATTCGTTGCATTTTTTCAGGTGTTGGCCGAAACCCAAAATCCTCTAGCGGCACTTTGGAGTTTTGCTTGGCATTTTGTTTTGGAAATTATCAATCCTTGGATGTGGTTTGTGGGGTTTATTGCCAGCAGGTATTTTATTGTTGCGGCGGGTCATTCAATTGAAGTTTTCAATGTATTTCTGAAAGCCTCTGATGTTGAAATTCGCCATGTTAGGGAGCTGCTTGATATCGTCAAAAAAGATCGGCGCTATTTCATCCAGCTAGTGGCAGTGCCGCATGTGCTGTTCGGCATTTTCAGTGCCGCACTCGCAGCCTTCGCACCTGCGTTTAGTTATGGTGCTTTGATGGGCATTGCTGTTGATTTTAAAGAAGGCCTGCCGCAAGCTTTGTTCACAGCGGCGGTGATTAATTTATATTTCGTTGCGTCAGTGGCGGTTGTTGCAGGTTTCATTGCTATCATCTGGTTTGCCGCAGCACGGCGAACGGCAGGTGTTGTGTCGGACCGAACTGAGGATATGTATGGTCGGAAGTTATTTGGGTGAGT
>JANLPA010000043.1:0-11243 GCA_031366855.1 Hyphomicrobiales bacterium
CGCAAACTTCTTATACTTAATCCGTTTCGGCATCACGCTGTCTTCACCCAAGCGGCGCTTCTTGTCTTCTTCATAATCTTGGAAGTTGCCTTCGAACCATTCCACATGGCTATCGCCTTCGAACGCTAAAATATGCGTGGCGAGACGATCCAAGAACATTCGGTCATGGCTGATGATGACGGCGCAACCGGCGAAATCTTCCAGCGCTTCTTCAAGGGCGGCAAGTGTTTCTGTATCAAGATCATTGGTGGGTTCGTCGAGCAGCAACACATTGGCGCCAGATTTTAACATCTTGGCCAAATGCACGCGGTTGCGCTGTCCGCCAGACAAAGTTCCAACCTTCTGTTGTTGGTCTGCCCCCTTAAAGTTAAATGCACCCGTATAAGCACGGCTGTTCATTTCGCGCTTGCCCAGATAAATCACGTCGGCACCGCCAGAAATTTCTTCCCACACGGTCTTGTTTGCACCCAAAGCATCGCGGCTTTGATCGACGTATCCCAGATGCACACTCTCACCAATTTTGATGGTGCCAGCGTCGGGCTTTTCTTGCCCCGTGAGCATTTTGAACAGCGTGGTTTTGCCTGAACCGTTGGCCCCAATAATGCCCACAATGCCGCCGGGTGGCAATTTGAAATTCAGGTTTTCGATGAGCAACTGGTCACCAAAGGCCTTGTTCAAACCTTCAATATCAATCACATTATCGCCCAAGCGTTCGCCGGGCGGAATGATGATTTGTGCGGTGTTGGATTTTAAGCGCTCATCGTTTTTCTTGAGCAACTCATCATAGGCCGAAATACGCGCCTTGCTCTTGGCTTGGCGGGCCTTGGGCGATGCGCCTATCCATTCAGACTCGCGATCAATCGCCTTCTGGCGCGATGCATCCTCGCGTTGCTCTTGGGCATAGCGCTTCGACTTGGCTTTCAAATAGGCAGAGTAATTGCCTTCGTATGGAATGCCCTTGCCGCGATCCAACTCCAGAATCCAGCCCGTCACATTATCCAAGAAATACCGATCATGGGTTACGATCAAAATAGCGCCAGCATAATCGCGCAAATGATGTTCGAGCCAATTCACTGATTCAGCATCAAGATGGTTGGTGGGTTCATCGAGCAACAGAAGATCAGGCTTGGCCAGCAACAATCGCGTTAATGCAATGCGGCGCTTTTCACCGCCGGAAAGATTTTCTACTGAAGCATCCCCCGGAGGGCAGCGCAGCGCATCCATGGCTTGCTCAACTTGCGCTTCCAAATCCCACAAGTTCTGCGCATCAATAACGTCTTGCAGCTTGCCCGCCTTCTCGGCGTTCTCATCATTATAATCAGCCATGAGAGCATTATATTCGTCGAGAATGGCCTTCTGTTTGGCCACACCTTCCATGGCATTTTCAAGAACGGATTTTGAAGCATCAAGCTGCGGTTCTTGTTCTAAATAACCAATGGTCGCCCCATCAGCAATCCACGCCTCGCCATTATATTCTTTGTCGAGCCCCGCCATAATTTTCAGCAGCGTGGATTTACCAGAACCGTTCGGTCCGAGAACACCAATCTTGGCATCAGGATAAAACTGCAAATGCACATTATCCAAAACCTTCTTGCCTGAAGCATAAGATTTAGAAAGCCCTTGCATATGATAAATAAATTGGCGCGCCATGATGATCCTGAAAATGGAATGAAGGTGTTGGCGGCGCTTCTAGCTTGTCATTACTGAAAGGGCAACGTTACTCTGGCTTTTGCATCTTTCGCGCAACTTGAATGGTGAGATAGCCCTTAATGGCCGCAACAAGGCCTGGCAAGAAACCCAATGTTGCCAGTCCACTTGGATCATTAAGTGTGTAGAAGGCAAACACACACCCGCCTGCGGCGAGGACAAAATCAATCCCCGCCAATAGATAGAGTGGCCATGCCGGCATATCAGCCCATCCATAAAGAGCAGCCAGCACTGCAAGATTAAGCGCCACAACAGCCAGCGGCAGCAATAACAATCCGCCAGCGCCAGACCCCATGCCAGACGAGGCCAACAACACAGCACAGCCGCCGCCAAAAAGAATAATGCAGGCACACATAATGGTGAGAATAATTTTCATGATAGCCCTCTCGAAATTGCCATCCGCTTCTTTGCCGCTTCGTCGCGGTAAAACATATTGTATGTTTCAAACGGAATGATCTGCCCATTCGGTGTTACAAAATGCACGCATGATCTTTTCACGCGGCTGATGCAGAAATTATGCACATCCATAAATTCCACGATGGCAATGCGAAAAATATTTTCATAACCCATGCCTTCCGGCACCGGAATTTGTGGCAGGCAACACAGCAGCGCATCCAGCTTTTCCGGGTTATTGCATTCCGCAGTGGAAAGCGAAAAGAAATTCAAAATCTGTTTATGTAGGTCCGGAAATTTTTCAAACGTGATGGCGTTTGGCAAAGCTTCCACCAACATCTCACGCGGGAAGAAAGATGTGATCGGCGCAATCTTGTCGCCATTGCGCAAAGCATACCCGATAGCGATAGATTCAGGATTGCATGGCAACGGAATAATATCGCCAGCGCCAAAGGCGGTGCCTGATTCAATAATGCTGCGACGAATGTCCGACAGCACAAATCGGTCACGCGCCGGATCAAACCCCTCATTGCGGCCCGCATCTTGTATGGGTTGGAAGGTCACTCCGCGCACGCATTTCCATTGGAGCGCATAATTGATAATTTCGCCTAACTCTTCATCATTCTGGCCGCGCTTAACTACCACAACAAGTGTGGTTGAAATATTAGCTTTTTCAAGGGCTTCCAAGGCTTGTTTACGAATGCGGGTGAGGTCTGCTCCGCGCAGATTTTTATGTACTTCGGCACGCAGAGAATCAAACTGCAAGTAAACTTCAAAGCCCGGTTTAAATGATGTCAGCGCTTCCACAAATTCAGGGTCTTGGGCAATGCGAATGCCATTGGTGTTCAGCATGATATGCCGAATGGGGCGGCGTTTAGCTGCTGCAATGATCTCCAAAATTTGTGGATGAATCGTAGGCTCGCCACCTGAGAGCTGCAGCAAATCCGGCTCGCCTTCACTGCGCACCAACGCATCCATCATCTTTTCAATTTCCGCCAGAGGCCGATGATAAGTTTTTGCCGTTGATGAATCAGCAAAGCAAACCGGACACGACAAATTGCATGCTTCATTCACATCAATCAAAGCCAAGCAAGAATGTTGCTCATGGTCGGGGCACAGGCCACAATCATAAGGGCACCCCAACTCGGTGCGGGTTTGAAATTCGAGCGGACGATCCCCCGGTTTCAAATAATCATGGGCCAGTTTGTAATAGGCAATATCGGTTGACACCAGCGCCTTTTCTACGCCATGGGTTTTGCAGCGCTTCAAATAATAAACACAGCCATCATCAAAAATTATTTTGGCGGGAACAAGCGCCATACATTCAGAACACATTGATGTGGTCTGGCCATAAAAGATATAGGGCGTGATCTTACGAATGGCGACGTTCATGCTTCCCTCGCATCATAAACAAAGCGTAACAGGCCAAACCAGCACAGACAAGATGGAACAGATTAAACGGCCCCAGCACAGTGGCATAAGGTTTCAAAAACTCCCAAACAAAGCGCTGTGCTGCATAAACCAGAACCATCACATAAAACCCATTGGCCATGAACCACACATTGCGCCGTGCCAGCAGAATGAGCGCTAGCCCTAAAAACACCAACATCGAAAACGATTCATAAAGCGGTACCGGATGGCGCAGCACGCCGTCCCCCAAATCCACCGCCCATGGCAGTGTTGTTGGTGTGCCATAAGTTTCGTCTGCTAAGCCCGCAAAAAAACATCCCCAGCGCCCGACTATGACTGTTGTGGCAAATGCCGGCACAAACACAATTCCGGTTGAACCTTTGATCCCGCTATAATTTTTATAGAGTTCAATTGCCACAATTGCCCCAGCCAATGCGCCCACAATACTCCGGCCAATTTCGGGTGCGCCGCTGAACCAAAGGTTTAAACTTCCAAAACCATAACCACCCACTACAGCCCCTAAGATGAGAGCAACGGCATAGCCCGGACCAGCATTCTCTATTTTCATCATCGCCACACTCAAGCGCCAGCGATAGATAAACACCATCATGCCCATAGAACAAAGTGATGCAAGAAGATCAAAAAAACTGTGGGCCACCATGGACCCACATTCTCCGATCAATCACATTCGTGCAAGGGATTAGCCCTGAAGCTCCAGCGCATCTTTAATAATTCTTTGCAGCTCTTCGCGGCGATACGGTTTCATAATGATAAAGCCATTTTTAAAGCGCGGCTCATCTTGATGCACCATTGCGCCTTTTGGATAACCCGATGTGTGAACGATTTTCAGGTTTGGCTTCAAACTAAGTGCAGCCTGTGCCAAATCAAAACCGTTCATGCCCCCCGGCATTACCACATCAGAGAACATCAAATCAATGTCATCATGCTCCTGCAAAACCGCAAGCGCTTGGAAGCCATCTCCAGCTTCCACAATTTCATAACCAAAATCTTCAAGGAAGCCAGAAGCAACAGCCCGCACTGCTTCTTGATCTTCAACCACGAGAATCTTAGGTCGACGAGTAGGTGCAGCTTCAACTATCATCACTGGCTCGGCAATTGCTGCCACTGGCAAAGCAATTGGTTCAGCAAATGAACTCGCCCGCGCCTCAACTGGAACGACTGACTTAACAACGGCTTCCTCACCAGCGCGCAAACGGCGTGGCAAATACATTTTAACTGATGTGCCATGGCCCACTTCGGAATAAACGCTAATATGGCCGCCAGATTGTTTGATAAAACCATAAACCATCGAGAGCCCAAGGCCAGTTCCCTTGCCTGGCGCTTTGGTGGTGAAGAAGGGCTGGAACACTTTTTCCAAAAGTTCCGCAGACATGCCGCAGCCATTGTCGGAAACGGCCACCATCACATAATTGCCCGGCACCACTTCCGGATTCTTGTCGGCATAGAAACGATCCAGATAAACGCCTTGCGTTTCAATGGTCAGCTTGCCGCTGTCATTCATGGCATCACGCGCATTAATCGACAAATTAAGAATTGCTGATTCAAGTTGCGAAGGATCAATCAACGAGCGTGGATCACCTGCCATCACATCAACTTTAAGCGCAACATTTTCACCCAATGTGCGCTCAATCAATGGTGCCAAACCAACAATCAAATCATTCACGCCCACATCTTGCGGCTCAAGCTCTTGCTTGCGCGCAAAGGCCAAAAGTTGCTTGGTGAGGTCTGACCCTTTTTGCGCGGCATCAACGGCTTCTGCCACGCGCTTGGCTGATTTTTCATCGGCACCCAATTTGCCATCAAGCAATTGTAAATTGCCGATGATTACGGTGAGCAGGTTGTTGAAGTCATGTGCCAAGCCACCCGTAAGCTGGCCGATCGCTTCCATTTTTTGCGCCTTCTGCAAGCGCTCATTCACCAATTTCTTTTCGCTAGTGTCATTGATCTGTACAATAAGTTGCTCAGTCTCGCCCTTCTCATTTTTAACAAGAGCAATCGACGTGGCACCATGCACCACAGTTCCTGCTGGCGTGGAGTAACGCAGTTCTTGTTGTAATAAAGCAATCTCGCCAGATAAAAGTTGGCGCATGCCATTTAAAAATTGGCCGCGATCATCTTTGTGCAGCAACTCATCAAAACCAAACGTGGCCGTTTCCAAATCATGACGCACCAGAAAATTGCACAGTGCTTCATTGGCAGCTTCAATTTGCCCCGATGGGCTCACCACAGCCATGCCATGCGCGGCGGCGGCAAATGCCCCCCTAAATCTTTGATCACTGCGGGAAGATGCAATTTCAGCAATCTTGCGGTTGGTCACATCTTCGAGAATGCAAACGGAACGCTCCAAGCGGCCTTTGTCTCCCCGATACGCATTCATCGAAAGCATTACATTGGCAAGCGAACCATCCTTACGGTGAATCAGAATTTCACCATTGCGATAAGAACTCGACAACAAATATTTTGGATAAATTTCGGTGACTAAACGGCTGCGCGATTCAAGCGGTAAAAATTCACTGAAGCTGCGCCCCACAATATCTTGCGGCTCATAGCCAAGCGCTTGGCACCATGCCGCATTGGCTGAAAGCATGCGCCCAGAACCATCCATGCTGTGCAACATAACCGGAAGATTTGCGAGCAGTTTTTCATAAACACCGCCCTGCTGATCAGGGAAAAATGGCATGGCAGAAGGCTTTGTTGCTTCTGGCTTTTCAACTCGCCACGCAACAGCCTTAGAACCCAACTCATCCCAACCTTTAAAACCAACGGCATTCATAACAGCACAACTCTCCACTAGCAGCAGGTTTCACTCTATTGGCAGCACGGTTAATTCTTCATTGCGCAATTGAAACCAAATCGACTGTTAACGGTAAGTAGCCCGAAACATTTCGAACGTAGTTAATGCAAGATTAAATCAGCTCGGTTGGCCTATGGCCTCAGCCATCACAATGGCGGTCAGCAAGCCATCATCATTCTGCGCATCAGGCAGAAAATGTTTTTCAATTGAGATCGAAATGCGAGCGTCATGTGCGCCTTCAGCCACTGCAATTTTTTGCGCTTCTGCGCTGGCCAATTCGGAAGCTTTTTCTATGGCGGTTTTACCATCAGAATAGACTTGAATTACCCCGGCCCCTAAAACGCGAAATGCACCATTGCCATCACCCTCAACATTTACAATCACCTTATGCACAACCATACCAACCGCAGCCCCAATAGCATTGGCCACATCACAATGTGGCGCAAACACCACTTCACAATTTAGCCTGCGCCCCACTTCTGGATAATAGACCCGAACCGGCCCACCCACCGCAACAATGGGAATTGTTGGCGAAAGCTGAACCTGCACTAAACCCTTAGACTCAAGTCCATTGGTTACCACATCAAGCAACGTATCGGCTTTAACGGTTTCTCCAAAAGCCGTATCAAGAATGACGCGCGTTGAAAGTGCCACAGTCTTGCTCCACACTGATTTACAAAATTCTTGCACGCGGCTTTCATCAGGTGCTTTCATATCTCTAAATCGTGTGAGTAAACGCGCCGCAAGCAAAGCAGCTTCTACTGACCAGTTATTTTGCAAACCCAGCACATGGGCCGCATCAGAGGGCGTGAAAGCACTGAATTGAATCAGCCCTTTCTTGCGCAAAGATGTAATCGCTCTCTGCGCCCCGGAGGACGTCGCAAGTTTCCGCAAGGATTGCGGGTGCACCTTCACATCAGCAAAAATTTCAGCCTCGCGAGCGCTCAAGCCCGTAGTTTCGCTATGGCCGGTCGCACCAAAGGGCAACAGCACAAATTTGCCATGCATTGAGCCACCTTCATTGTCGGTCAAATCCGATTCCATAATGGCAAGTATCTGCGGAAACTTTTGACCCAGCAACGAGATTGGAACAGCCCGTTGTGGACCAATGTTAAAGGCCCCACCAAAATCCAGTTGCACTTCACTGTCGCCACCAAGGCCAATGGTTTTTACATCAATGGCCTTCACCATAGTGCGCCAGCCAGCAACCTCGGCACCTTGCTCTGCCACGCGCGGGCGGCCATCAACTAGAACACCAATATCCGTGGTGGTGCCACCCATATCAGACATGATGAAATCATCACGGCCTGAAAGCCATTTCGCTCCAATCAAGCTGGCAGCAGGGCCAGACAATACGGTTTCAATTGGCCTGCTTGCCACAATATCGGCATTGGCCAAACTGCCATCACCTTTCACAATCATCAGGGGGCAGACGATATTTTTCTCAACCATGGCACGGCGCATTGCGGCCACCAGTTGCGTAACACGAGAAATCAATCGCGCATTGAGAACAGCTGTGAGTGCGCGGCGCGGCGCATCCAGTGCTGTGGAAAGTTCAGTCGAAACCGTAGACGGCTTGTTGCAGAGCCGTGCCACCAGCTCTCTCGCCTTTAACTCATGTGCAGGGTTGCGACCCGCAAAAGATGCGGCAATGGCAAAAGCACTCACTTCAGGCGCAATCGCAACAATCGCCCGCTCCAGTGCCACTTCATCCAATGGCGATGTGGCTTCCCCATTGTGATCATGACCTCCTTGCACTCGAGCAATACGAATGTCGGGGAATGATTTTGTAATGCCAGTGCGCTCCACCATGGCATCGTCAAAGCCAATCAAAATAACTCCAACTGGACTGCCATGGCCTTCCACCACAGCATTGGTGGCAAGGGTTGTTGAAACTGAAACCAAGGTCACTGAAGCGGCATCAAAATCAGAGCCAAACTTTGCCGCAGCAAGTGACAAAGCCTCGCTCACCCCAATTGCCAAATCACCCTTGGTCGTGAGTGCTTTTGCAGTGGCCAACACTCTATGATTAGCAGGATCAATAATTGCAGCATCTGTGTAAGTGCCGCCAGTATCAATACCAATAAGGGTGGCTTTGGGAAGTTTGGTCATGTGACAATCTTAAAGTTGAGCAATGCAGGAGCTTTAACCCAACCGACCAAACATAATCAATCTAACCATTTTTCAAGCGATTGAGATTTGTATTAATCTCCTCAATCGAACCTACAATGCTTGCCCGATCAGCGTGCAATTTCAACACTTCAAACGACGCGCTTAATCGCGCGCCATCAAATTCCGGTTGCGGTGCAGAATTCAAAACAGCTACCAAATGCTCAGCTTCCTTTATTGCGTGATCAAGTTTAGCTTGAGATTCAACCAAGCCAGAAATTGCCCGCTCATGGATGCGGCGCAGCACGCCAATTTGCCAAATTGCCCCACCCTCTTCCGATTTAATCGCTTGCTGTGCCAATTCTGAAGCGCGCCGTTCATGCTCAAAACGCTTCGGCAATAATGCCCCCAATTGCATAGTAAAGCTCACTTTGCCACTAAAGGATTGATCATCCACATTGAGTCCATCCGAACTCAAATCATCACCCCAGCCGAGGCGCGCCGTCACATCCATGGCATTGGCAGTTCTCACCTTGCTATCAATCGCATCGAGATCTGTTTCTGCTCTCAGCAGTTCTTGGCTCAAGAGGTCTGCGCTTTTCGGCACCAACATGCGCTCACTGATGCGCCGGTCTGCTTGCGATTTGGCGGCCTGCCCCTCAGCCAAATAGCGGTCAATTGACAAATTCAGTGCTGTTGCTTTCTCACGGTCAACTGTACCTGCGTTCATTGCAGCAGCGATGCCTTTACGAAGTTTTTTTAGCTTCGCATTTTGCGAATGAATGGTGTTGTATTTAGCACGGTAACCTGCCGCGGTAAGATTTTGTGGTGATACAAACACTAATTTTTGCAAACCCGTTTCAGCAAGATATTTGCGGCATCTGGCTTCAGCCTGTTGTTCAGCATATGTGGCCTTGGCAAATGAGGAATAGCTCAAACTTAATCCAAGTGTGGCATTGCCATTGTCATCCAAACTGCCCGTGAGTGTAGGCGAACGTAAAATTGTGGCTTCTGCTTCCGAGCTCTCTTTAAGCTTTGCGCACCATGATGATTGCGCAGCTGCTATTCTAATATCCGCCACCGGTTCAATGCGCGGCTTCAATGGCAAGATTGGTGCGGTTGAAGCAGTTTCAAACGGTTTAATATCAGCAACCGGTGCTAGGCTTTGCCTAAGCTCAAGCAGCTTTCCGCCAGTACATCCAGCGATGCCCAGCAGACTGGCAACAACGAGCAGCGAAGCTTTCGCGCTAGAAGAAGAGTGGTGGCCGTTGGGCATGAATAATCTCTCGGGTTGCAGCTTGTTTATCAATCAGGTTAGCTTCAACAAAGAAGCCGCGAATGGGTTTGCCAAAAAATGGATGTACCGATGCAATTTCACCCGGCAAAATCTGCCCAACTGTTCCGGCTTTTGAACACCACACCATTGTAAACCGGCAAGAATAAAGTGGTGAACCAGGTTTAAATTTATCTTCATTGCCATAAGGAACAAACAACACATCAACCCGCGTGTTTATGGCGCGGCCAAGCGTGGATGCTTCAAAGGTGGCGATTTGGGTTTGCAAAACTTTTTCGCTGTTCAGCAAGGTCTGGCGTGTTTTGTTTGACACTTCAAATTCTTTGCGCGCCACATCCCGCGCCTCACGCGCGTCCAATGCCTGCTTAGTCAACAACAGAAGATCGGCTGACGCAGCCGTAATGCCGCTGACCGGGCCGTCTTGACCAAGCTGCGATTTAAGCGAATGCAGCATTTGTAATTGCGTTATGAGCTGAGCCTTATCGCTCACTAGAATATCGAGGTCGCTATCAATTCCAGCCATACGTTGCCCTGTTTCAAGCAGGCCAAGAGTGGTAGAGGTATAGGCACGGCGATCAATTAAACGCTTTTCGTAAAGTGAATTGAGCTCAGACTTTAAACCGGAATCGTTGAGTTGCTTTAAAAATCCTTTGCGAACCTTTTCAGTCCGCGTGATGTTTTGGTTGATCACTTTAACTTGCCGAGCCCGCGACACAATTTCTTTCGAAACCGTATCTTCAGAAAACTTCACCAATATTTCAGCTTCGGTGCCCGCCCGTGATGCGTCTTCTGCACGCTGCTTTGCCTCACCCAACCTTTGCGTATTCATATTCAAGCCAAGACGCAGGTCGCCCAAGTCTTTTTCAACCCGGTCAACCAGCACATGTCCGCGCATCAATGTTTGCGGTGCGGCCCAACTTGACGACATAAGGAAGAAGCCGATCATGACTCCATAGAATGTGAAAGATAAGAACAAAATGCCAAGCAAAATAAAGGCAAGGCGTTTATATGCTGTCGATACCAGCTGCATACCGATATTTGAAATAAACACCAATGGCGAGCGGCGTGGAGCTTTGGCCACTTCGGCAATTTTCTTATCTTCTTCGGCCAGTTTAATTTTGTCATGGCGTGTCTTGGTAGCGTCAAGCCCCAAGGCCTTGCTCAATTGACTGGCGCGTAAAGGTGCTGTGAGAACACGGGCAACCGCTGGAATTTTGAGATAAGCGCCAACATCATTCAGCGTACTGATGACAATGAGTTTGAACTCATAGCCCAGATCGCTGAACAGCGGCAAAACCAAGCGACTGGCCAAGCTGTCATCACGTTGATCAACAATGATAAGATCGAATTGAACGCGGCGTGCATGCAGCAAAGCGTCTTGTACGTTCTGAACATAGTCTATGCTCATAGTGCCGATATGCGGAGACACCAGATCGCAAATCTCATCTGCGTTCTGGCCAAGATATAGAATTTTTGGATTGTATGCGGCTTCAGGTTGAAGCGGCAACTTTGGAA
>JANLPA010000056.1:0-11413 GCA_031366855.1 Hyphomicrobiales bacterium
CCGACCATGCCAATATTGAGTTTGCGTTTGGCCATTATGCCGCCCATCCATGCTTGTCTCGCACTTTGATCATTGTGGCGAGAATGTCATTCCATGTTTTTTGTTGCAACATCACATCATTGGGGAACATGCAGCCATCCCAACAAATGTGTTTGAAGGCCTTGGTCAAATCGCCGTTGGCATCACGCAACCACATGCCAGCGTGTTTTGGAATATCGAGTTTGCCATTAGGGTCGGTCACCATGCAGTGTCGCCCGGTTTTATCGTGATAGCCAAGGCCTTTCACGGTGCCGTCATTTTGCGCCACATGAAAATCAATGGTCCAAGGACGAAGTGCGGCGGTCATTTTTTTTAACGCTTCATCTAAAATCTTTTTGCTTTTCCAATCAAATTTGGCGGGCAACAGGCGAGATTTTGGTGCGTTATAACCCATTGTATAAAGCAGCGTGTGGGCCATATCAGCCTGGAAGCCAATCGTCTGCGGGCGATCGGTTTCTTCCAACGTGTTGATCATGTCTTTCCAAGAATGCATACCGCCCCAGCAAATCTCACCTTCGGCAGCCAAGCGTTCGCCGTAATCAACGGCAACACTGCAAGCCTCCCGAAATGTTTTGGCGATTTTCTTGGTGTTGCCCACCGGGTCCTTGGCCCAATCGGCAGGGCCAGAAGCTGAGTCGATGCGAACCAGCCCATAAGGTCGCACGCCCAACTCGCGCAGGCGCGCACCAAGCTTGCAAGATTTTTTTACATTTTCAACAAATTTCTTACGATCAGCAAGAGAACCCATGGCCGAGCCACCGCCCACCGGTGGCCACACCGGCGCCACTATAGACCCTATGTTCAAATTTTGCCGCTGCACCTTTTCAGCAAGGCGTTTCACTTCATCATCGGTGAAATCAATATTTGTGTGGGGTGCGACATGAAAAATATCAATACCATCAAATTTAACGCCATTCACCTCGGCCTTGGCCGTTAGATCAATCAAAACATCGAGCTCTAACCCAGGCTCTGAGTCGCCGCCTTTGCCAACCAAACCCGGCCACATCGCATTGTGCAACTTAGGAAAATTATGCGCAGCCATACCAAACTCCCGTTTGTTATCTTTTATTTTTTTCTAATCTAAACCGAATTTCTATTGGCTGTCCACAACTGTTATATTAGTATGACAGGAATGACGATAAACCTGACCAAAAGCAAATTGCATCGCAAACAACCCTTGCGCGATCAAATTTATGATTTGGTTCGTGATCTAATTTTGTCAGGATCGATAAAGCCGGGTGAAGTTATTGATGAGAAGTTGATCGCCCACCAACTCAATATCTCGCGAACGCCAGTGCGTGAAGCCGTCAAAAAATTGAGCGATGAGCATTTGGTGGATGTGGTTGCCCAATCTGGCACACATGCCGCGAAGATTGATCGGCATGAAGTGGAACAGGCCTTTCTTATTCGCCGTGCATTGGAAACCGAAAGTGCAGCCCAAGCTGCGCCGCGGATGACAGACACCCATGCCGATAATTTATCTGACATTTTGCTGCAACACGCCCGCGCTATTGAACGCAAGCGTTACAAGGAAGCTATCGCCCACGATGACCATTTCCACCGTTACATTGCGGAAATCAGTGATTTGCCTCGGCTGTGGCGATCAGTGGAAATATCAAAGGCACAGCTTGATCGCTGCCGTCATTTGATGTTGCCACGCGCCGGTGAGGGCGCTTCAACAATTGAGCAGCACCGCGAAATTATCCGCGCCCTAAACAGCAAGAACCCAGAACGCGCCCGCGCTGCCATGTCGGCTCACCTTGAAACGGCTTATGGCAATGCGGCCAAGGCGATTGATGCTGGCGAAATTGAAACCTGATATCTGAGACTTGTTCTAACGGCAGGTTACTATTACTCCAGATTCAACCAGGATATTTCTTCGGCACTCAATTTCAAGCCGAGTGCGGGCAGAGTTGAGGCAATTTCGCCGGGGCTGCGCGGACCAACCAATGCAAGAGAAGGGAAGCTTTGGCCCAGCACCCAGGCTGTTGCAATGTTGTGCGGCGACACGCCATACTCCTTTGCAAGTTTCTCTGCGCGAATTCGACGCTCAGCATTGGCCGAGCTTCCGAAACAGGTTTCAGGGCTTGTGTCGGCTGGGAGACGCGAACGCAAAGCTTCTGGCAGGAAATAACCCCGCGCTTGCGACGACCAGCTAACATGCGTGGTTTTGCTTTTACGCAAGAAAGCCAGTGTCTCGGCGTTATTAGACGTGATGCACCCAGACCAAACTGGGCGCTCCATCACCGCCAAAGACAAGTTATTGTTCAGTATGGTGTAAGGCTTTAAGCCTTTGGCTGCTGCATAAGCATTGGCCTCTTTAATGCGAGCAACCGACCAGTTAGAGCCACCAAATGCGCCAATGCGGCCGGCGCGTTGCAAGCGGTTTAGGGCATCGACAAATTCACCCGCTGGCACGTCTGGGTTATCACGATGCATGATGTATATGGGCGCATGGTCGAGGCCCAAACGCTCAAGTGAAATATTAAGCTGCGCCTCTATGGCGCGCGGCAAACAATAAGGCGTATGCGCACCTTTGACGATGATGATCACATCCTTGGCCACACCGCGATTGGCAATCCATTCGCCCAGCACTTTTTCATGGTGGCCACCGCCATAAACAAAGCCAGTGTCAAAGGCATTGCCACCTGCTTCCATCCATGCATCCCACACCACTGCACCTGATGCTATGTCATCTTTATTATCGCAGCCGATCACCAGCTGACTGATGGGCATTACCAGATCAGCAATTTTTATTTTTGGAATTGTGGGCAGGCCTTTTGGCAAAACATTTGGCAAAACCCGATTGAGTTTTTTCTCTTCTGTAAAAGTTGTGTAACCCAGTTCGGTGCGCCAGAGGTCCATGGTGGCATTGTTGCCAATACTATCGGCCCAGCTCATGGCAGGATATGGTGCTTGCTTTAGGCCTTTGGCGATTGAACTGCTGGCCAATTCCGCTTCAAACGAAAACAATTGTTTGGGATTCTTAATTTCCTCGGTGCGGGTTTTGCCAGCAATGGTCACAAGTATTGAACTGTCCGACGGCCCTTCATTGCGGCCGGGCACCCATGGATTAGGTAGTTCGATTGTGCCTTTGTCGCCTGTGATGATCGCGTTATTATCCATGTTGCGGGAAACTGAACAGGCAATCTCAGCCATCAAACCATTTGCGAATGAGAGCACCGCATGGGCCACTTCATCGACGCCGCTTTTGCCAACTGTGCCCACACCCTTAATTGCAATCGCTTCGGCAATGGGCAAGCCCTGCGCTGCACCAGCCACCAATCTTACAAATGAAGTGGTGTAGCCGCCCACATCCAAAATGGCGCCGCCGCCTAAATTGCGATCATATAGGCGGGAGGTAGCATTGAACGGTGCAGAAAAGCCAAAGGTGGCTTTGATGTGTTGCACAGTTCCAATTTCACCAGACTTTATGATCTCTAACAGGCGGGCAATTTGTGGATGGCAGCGATACATATAGGCTTCCATGAAAAATGTGCCGCATTGTTCCGCCACTTCGGTGATAGCAACAACTTCTGCGGCGTTCATGCCCGCAGGCTTTTCAACCAGTACCGCTTTACCAGCACGCATGGCTTTAATGGCCCATTCCGCGTGCCAAGGGTGAGGGGTTGAAATGTAGATTGCATCAACATCAGAATCGGCGATCAACGCCTTATAGGTGGAGTGGCGCTTTTCAGATCTAACACCATTGCGCTCACCAAAACTTTTGCGACGCTCTTCGGAACGGCTGGCAATTGCCATGAGAATGCCTGATGGAGCTTGGGCCAACCCATCGGCAAAGTTTTGCGCAATATTGCCGGGACCTAAAATTCCCCAACGCGTAAGGCCCATCAATTTCTTCCTTTTAAATTTATCTTATGCTTGGCAATTTGCGTCAAACATAAACCCTTAGAGGGAGGATCAAGGTTTGGCAGTTACATCCATAAAAATCTAAATATAGTTGATATAGAAATCTCGCAAGGCGTCGCCAGTTAACTTGGCAGTTTTTTCCACTTCGGCGCGCTTCATGAAAACGTGATTTTCCACCAAAAGTGAACCAATGGCATCGACCAAGGCTTTATTGGCCTCAAGTTCGTCCAAAGCTTGGCTCAAATTATCGGGTGCTGCGGATGTGGCGGTGCTGTGTTCAAAGCAATCGCCCGTTTCGCGCGGTGGCAATGCGTAATCATTGATAATGCCCAGCCGCGCTGCCTGCAAAACTGTTGCCACTAGCACGTAAGGATTTGCAGCCCCATCACCCATGCGATGTTCGATGCGGGCTTTCGCGCCACCCTCTGCTGAAACGCGCGTGGTGACCCCACGATGATCGCCACCCCAATTGCACCAATAGCCAGACATGCTGGCGGGCTTTAGGCGGTCATAGGAATTTACGATGGGAGCAATAAGCCCGGCCATGCCGCGGTGGTGATGCATGAGGCCCGCCACACAGCCTTTGGCCAGCTTGGTCATTTGCGCGTCATCGCCCGGATCACCAATCGCATTCTTGTTTTTCTTATCGAGAAAACTGAAATTCACATGGGTGCCACTGCCGCCCTTGTTGAGAAATGGCTTGGGCAAGCAGGTGAGCACGATGCCATGCTTGGCTGCCACTTCGCGCGCCATAAGGCGGAAGAGAAAATGATCATCCACTGCTTTCACGGCATCATCATATTTCAGGGTGAATTCGAATTGTGGCGTATCATACTCAGTGGTCAGCGCTTCAAGTTTGAATCCGGCTTTCTCTGAAGCGTCCCATATTGCATCTGTGAAGCCACGCGGATCAGAAAACATGCCGGTGCTGTAAACATACGAGTGTGGCGTATCATAAGGTTTCATGCTGCCATCAGTCTCACGCTGGAAAGCATAGGCCTCAATCTCCATGCCTACTTTGGCTTTCAGGCCAAGTTTATTCCAGTCAGCCACCGCGCGTTTTAATGCGGTGCGGCCACACATGGGAAGCTCTGATCCGTCCCATTGTTGCAAATCACCAACTACAACTTTTGTATCTGGCTCCCAACCGCTGCGAATTTCCGCCTTGCGATAGACGGCTTGCATATCGGGTGCTCCCTCCATCATGCGGCAGCCGGGCGCTGGCAGCAAATCTCGATCAAAATGCACGCCGTAAAGCGCTTGCGCAAAACGCGAGGCACCATCAGCTTTCATTTTATCGGAAGGCAGATATTTGCCGCGCGCAATATTGAGGTGATCGCAAAATAATAGTCGCAAGCGTTGGCGGGTCATTTTAACTTCCTCAATTCAAAATAATGCGAACGGGCAAGCGCTTTATACCGCCCACAAAATTTGATCTAACAAAAGCATGTGGGCCAGCTTGCTCAATGGAGCGTAGCCGCTTGGCAAGTTCTTGAAACACCACACGCACTTCAAGCTTGGCCAACCACATGCCCAAACACACGTGAGCGCCCCCTTGCCCGAAGGCCAAATGGCGATTTGGGGTGCGCCCAAAATCAACGATGTTGGGATTGTTAAAGGCGTTCTCGTCACGATTGCCGGAAGCAAACCAGAACAACACTTTATCTCCTTCACAAATTGTCTTTCCATGCATCTCACCATCCCTCGTGGCGGTGCGGCGGAAATAGGTTGCAGGGGATGCCCAACGAATAACTTCGTCTGGCAAAGTGCCCCAAATATTTGGGTCAGTGTGGAGATCATTCAGCAAGCCCGGTTGATTGGCAAGGGCGTGAATGCCTGCTGCAATCGAATAGCGTGTGGTGTCGTTTCCAGCTGCCACCAAAAGACAGAAGAAGTTTTTGAATTCGGATTCAGATATCACATTACCTTCAGCATCGGGCTGCAACATCATTTGCAAAATGCCACTTTCATCTCCGCGCCTTTTACGCTCAGCCATCATACGCTCGGCATAGTCAAATAGTTCCGCACCAGCTGGAGACCGAAATGGCATAAAGCGATAAGCGTCGGTGTCCATTTTATCGACAACAGTGCTGGTAAAATCGCTGTCGCTATTGGCCATCAACGCGTCACCTTTTTCCACCAACCAATTCAGGTCTTCATCGGGTGTGCCCATAATTTGCCCCAACATGCGCATGGGCAATTGGCGGGCGATGGTTTGCACGACATCAATTTCTTTTTGTTCAAAGGCTTTATCCAGAATCTCCACGCATAAGGCGCGTATTTGATTTTCGAATTGAACCACAACGGGCTGCGAAAAAGCTTTGGAAACCAATCTGCGCACCCGCGTGTGATCTGGTGCATCGGTTTCTTGAAAGGTGCGGCGGGCCAGATATTCTTCGTAAGTTTGATCTTCCATGCGGATGCCACGGGCCGAGCTCATCCATTCGCTGTCCCTGTTCAAAGCCAGAATATCTTCATGGCGAGTTACAGACCAAAAACCTTTGCCATCAGCATAGTCGCACCATGACACGGGGTCTTCGCGTCGCAAACGGGAAAATGTATTCAAAGGCAAGCCATTTACGAAACTGTCATGTAAGGAGAGATCCGCATGTCCATCGTCATTGGGTGTCCAAATCGTCATCACACTATCCCCTGGTAATTGCGATATGAAGATACACATGTTAAGTATCTAATCAAGGAGTCAACGCTCATGCATATCGGAATTTTAGTGACAAACACAGATCGCTCTGATTTCGCCAAAGCCCGCGCTTCTGATGGCGCAAAGTTTACCACATTGTTGCAGCCCTTGCGGCCTGATTGGCAATTCACCCCAGTTCAAGTCGTGGATGAAATGTTTCCAAAATCGCCATCAGAATTTGATGGCTATGTAATTGGTGGCAGCCCAGCTTCTGTCAATGGCCAAGAGCCTTGGATTGAAACGTTGGCAGAATTCATTCGTGGGCTTGACCACAAGGCCATTCCCACTGTGGGTGTGTGTTTTGGTCATCAGGCCATTGCCAAAGCTCTGGGTGGGCGCGTGGGGAAGAACCCCAGTGGCTGGGGCTGGGGCTTGGCCGCCACACAATTTCAAACTCACGAAAGTTGGATGTCGCCGGATAAAGAAATCATCAATCTTTACGCCGCACATAATGAGCAAGTGACGGACTTGCCCTCAAAGGCAGAAGTTCTCGGCGGCAGCGCATTTTGCCCGATTGGTTCATTTGGTATTGGCGATCACTTTATGACTACGCAGTATCATCCTGAGATAGATTTAGATTTCTTCACTGACCTCACGCATGACTTAAAAACTTATATCGGGCGTGATGTTGCCACAGCTGCTTTGCAAAGCACGATTAAACCTGCTGACAACGCCAGCTTTGCCCAATGGATGGTGCAGTTTTTGGAACAGAAGCGCTAAAGCTGAATCCACGCCGTTTTAAGATCAGAATATTTGTCCAGCGCATGCAGTGATTTATCATGGCCATTGCCACTTTGTCTTACGCCACCCAATGGCACCGTGTTGTCGGCACCGCCATAGGTATTCACATGCACAACACCCGCTTTTACACCACGTATCATGCGGTGCGCTTTTGAAAGATTAGACGTCCACACCGCCGAAGCCAACCCAAAGACAGTAGAATTGGCAATGCGCAAAGCTTCGTCTTCGTCCTTAAATTTCATCACACCAAGCACGGGGCCGAACACTTCATTCTGGGCTAAATCCATGTTTGGTGTGACATTGGAGATGACTGTGGGCGCCATATAATATCCACCTGTGTTTTCCAAAATGCGCGAACCGCCCGTTTCAACGCGGCCGCCTTCGCTTTGCGCGCGGGCCACAAATTCCAAATCTTTCTGCAATTGATCAAGACTGGTAACCGCCCCTGCTTCCGTGGTGAGATCAAGCGGGTCTCCAACTTTCATTTTCGCTGCAAAGTTTGCAACCTTGGCCACAAATTCATCGTGAATTTTTTCTTCAACTAAAAGCCTTGATCCTGCCACGCACACTTGGCCGGAATTGCGGAATATTCCGTATGCGGAGGTTTTTGCGGCGACATCAAGATCAGGAGCATCGGCAAAAATGATATTGGGGGATTTACCGCCGAGCTCCAAATAGCAGCGCTTGAGATTTGAGCGCGCTGAATATTCCAGTAATTTCCGCCCCACCATTCCAGAGCCGGTGAAGGCCAGCACATCCACATCCATGTGAAGGCCCAGCGCTTCCCCCACAACGGAACCCTTTCCAGTGATCACATTCAGCACGCCATGTGGCAGGCCAGCCTCGGCGCAAATTTCAGCAAGCCGCAGCAATGACAATGACGCCACCTCAGCTGGCTTTAACACCACGCTATTGCCAGCCGCCAGGGCTGGCGCAATTTTCCACGACCCAATCATCATTGGAAAATTCCACGGCACAATCACACCAATAACACCTACAGGTTCGCGGTGGATGAGGCCCAAGATATTTTGTGCGGTAGGAGCAATCTCCCCATAGATTTTGTCAATGGATTCGGCATAATAACGGAATGTGCCAGCGGCACTGCCGGGCTCGGCTTTCAATGCCATAGATATTTCGGTGCCATTGTCGCGCACGCCAAGCACGGCCAATTCAAGAGCATTTTTTTCGATGAGATCGGCGATGCGGTGCATCACCTTTTTGCGCTCTGCGGGTGCCGCCTTTGACCACACACCACTTTCAAAACTACTGCGCGCCGCTGTCACCGCGGCATCAGCGTCGGTTGCTGCTGCTTGGGCAATTGATGAAAATATTTTGCCGTCGATGGGAGAGACGACGTTAAGCACTCCGCCATCTCTGGCTTCGACCGATTTGCCGTTGATGAAAAGTTTTTGTGGTGAAACTTTTAGTGTGCGAAGCCGATCAATTTCAATTTGCGACATGTCATTTCCCAAAAAATAAAAGGAGCGGCACTCGCGCACCACTCCTTGTCGGTTATGTTTTTATCTATTGCTACCGAGTTTCATAAACTTGGCAGGATCACGCGATGAAAGACTGCTGGCCGAAATGAAGCCAACAATTGCCGCCACTATCACCAGAGATGGCAAAATAACGCCAAGAGAACCGACTGCCCCAGTTAAATCGGAGAAATGCGCGAAGATGTAGAAGAACAACCCCGCCATCACAACGCCTGCAATGATGGGGAGAATTTTGGTCGATACAGCAGTTTCGCCCATCGCATTCTTGGCAAAGAATGCAACAACCGAGAATGATGTGACCGCCATCAAACCAAGAATGCCCAAGGTTCCAAGTTGGGTGAGCCATGTGAACAATTGCAGCACGGGGTCCATGCCCATCATGGCAAAGAAACCAACAACAATTATTGCCAGAACAGTTTGGATGATCGAGCCCACATGTGGGCTTTGATATCTATCATGCGTTACACCAACAGAGGCAGGCAGCAGACCTTCACGGCCCGCCACATATTTATAACGCGCAACACCATTATGGAAGGCAAGCACGCCAGCAAACAAGCTTGAGACGAACAAGAAATCCATAATAGTGGAGGCGGTTCCGCCGACATAGCGACCTGTAAGATTCTGCAGGAACCGTGTTGGGTCTGGCAGGCCCTGCAATGTTGGTAGCAATTTATCCACGCCTTCACCAACAGCCATGAGCCATGATGTGAGCATATAAAATAGACCAATCAAAATAACCGAATAGTAAGTGGCCTTCGGAACTGTTGTGTGCGGGTCTTTTGCTTCTTCTGAATAAATTGTTGTGGCTTCAAAGCCGATGAAGGCTGCAAAGCAAAATAGAATGCCGATTGCGGGTGAACCCATCATCACGGCGCTTGGCGTGAAGGGGGATAATGTAAGGCCTGAATCACCGCCCTTGATGAAAATTGCGACATCAAGAATTAAGACGATAAGATATTCAAGAGCCACCAGCGCCATTAATATCTTTGCGGAGAGTTCAACTTGGCGATAGCCAAGAATGCCCGCAAATGCGATGCCAATGAAGCTCCATACATACCATGGCAAATCTAATCCGATAGATGCGAATGTGCCCGCTGATGCAGCACCAAGCAAACCGAGAATGCCGATTTGCATAGCGTTGTAACTGAAGATAGCAACCATGGCAGATGCTCCACCAACTTTCCCACCAAGACCACGCGCGGCAAGAGCATAGAAGCCACCAGCACTTGAAACATGGCGCGCCATTGCAACATAGCCTGCTGCAAAAACCAATAGAATAACTGTTGCCAACAAGAATGAGCCCACAATGCCCGAACCATTACCCAGCAACATGCTAATGGGCACACCGCCTGCAACAGCCGTTAACGGTGCTGCTGCCGAAATTACCAAAAATGTCACGGCCCCAACACCGAGACTGTTTTTTCGCAACTGGTTTGCACCAGCGATTGTCGATTTATCTGTCATTCTTCCCTCCTACAGGTTAGTTAACCTCCAGTGTTGTTGTTTCATTATTTGAACCACTGGTACAAATATAGACTTGCTTATTTTGGGGTTCAGTGTCAAGTTATTTCATGTGTTAAGTAACTAGCTATGGATTTTTTATGGGAACCGTGAGCAAAGCATTGGAACTCCTTAATATAATGGCGAACTCTCCGGCGCCGTGGGGTTTGACTGCATTGGCGAGCAAAGCTCAATACGACAAAACAACCACACGCCGGATGTTGCTTGAGCTTTTGGCCAACGGATTCGTTGAACAAGATACAGAGAGCAGAAGCTATAGTTTAGGCCCGGCCCTTCAGTCCTTGGGCAAATTGCGTGAAAGCAGATTTCCACTTGTAAAAACTGTGCAACCCTTTGTTAGGGCATTGGCCAAGAAAACTGAAGAAATGGTGCATGCCACTGAATATGGAAATGGTTTTCTCTATTCAATCAGCGTGGAAGAATCGACCAAGGCCAATCGCATTAGTTTGGAGCTTGGTCAAAAACTGCCGTTGCATGCCACGGCTTCCGGAATTGCCTTTTTAGCGGCTTCAACAGAGGCATTTATCGAAGCTGTGTTGAAAAAACCACTTGCAAGTTTCACCTTTCAAACAAGCACAGACAAAAAGAATCTAATGAAAAGCATCGCGGAAACATCTGCGCGTGGATACTCCATCAGCAACCAAACATTTGATGAAGGTGTGCACAGCGTTGCAGCTGCCTATTTTTCTGCCCGCGGAAAACCTCTGGGCACCATCGCAATTGCTATGCCCACATTTCGTGCAACACCAAAAATAATTGCAGCCAATGGCAAGCTTGTGAGCAGAGCGGCGATCGAAATTTCTTCAAGTCTAGGTTTCAAGAAATCACATTTGCGCAGCGTGTCCTAATTCTGAGGGTTAAGGGATGGAACATCCAAAAATATTATTGATTGGAACTGGGGACACCAAATCTGATGAACTGCTCTTTATGCAAGACTGCATCAATGGCGCGGGTGGCAAAGCTATTTTTATGGATGTTTCGATTTTGGGTGAACCAAAATTGGCTCCAGTCTATTCCAAGCATGATGTGGCGGCAGCACATGGCAAAA
>JANLPA010000079.1:0-34031 GCA_031366855.1 Hyphomicrobiales bacterium
CGTTATTGATGAGATTCCGCACGAAGTCGCCGTTCTTCTTTTCAACTGCCAAATCGACGGGCGGTGGAGCGCCTTCTTCGCGGCCGTGGATTTCTCTGATAGATAGATTGGCCCAGATGGGTGCCATGGCCGCCGACCAGCAAAATAGCATCTTCCGCTGTTTTGAAACGCAGTTTGGTCATTTTGCTGAGTTCACTGAGCAAACCTACGCCGCCGATCGAAGGAGTGGGCAGAATGGCTTGGCCGTTGGTTTCATAGTAAAGAGAGACGTTGCCAGACACGACTGGGTAATCCAACGCGCGGCAGGCGGCATCAATGCCTTTGAGGGCAAACACAATCTGGCCCATGATTTCGGGCTTTTCAGGGTTGCCGAAATTGAGATTATCGGTGATGGCGATGGGGGTGGCACCCACGCAAGTGAGATTGCGCCAGGTTTCGGCCACAGCTTGCTTGCCGCCTTCAAACGGGTCCGCCTGCACATAACGCGGAGTGACATCAGTGCAAACGGCAATAGCTTTGTTGGGGCCAACGCGCACCACGCCTGCTTCTCCACCCGGAATTTGCGCAGTGTTGGAGCCGATGAGCGAGTCATATTGTTCCCACACCCAGCGGCGTGAACACATATCTGGGCTGCCGATGATTTTCATGATGGCAGCTTTGAGATCAGCAGGGGCTGGCACATTGGAGAGCAGGGGCTGCTTTTTCGGTTCCACCCATGGCCGGTCATATTCCGGTGCTTCGTCGCCCATTTGCTTGATTGGTAGATCAGCTTTCACTTCACCTTGATGTTTAATAACGAAGCGTAAGGTATTGGTTGTCTTGCCGATTATAGCGAAATCTAAACCCCATTTGTGAAAAATGGCTTCGGCTTGTTTTTCCAGTTCGGGGCGCAGCACCATCAGCATCCGCTCTTGCGATTCAGACAGCATCATCTCATAAGCTGTCATATTCTCTTCACGGCAGGGCACTTTATCAAGGTTGAGTTCAATGCCCAGATCACCTTTGGCCCCCATTTCAACTGCCGAAGATGTAAGTCCTGCAGCACCCATATCTTGAATGGCGATAACGGCACCTGAGGCCATCAATTCCAAACAGGCTTCGAGCAGGCATTTTTCGGTGAAGGGGTCGCCCACTTGCACAGTGGGGCGCTTCTCATCGGCTTTATCGTCGAATTCGGCCGATGCCATGGTGGCACCATGAATGCCATCGCGGCCGGTTTTGGCTCCAAGATAGACCACGGGAAGGCCCACGCCTTTGGCTTTGGAGAGGAAAATCTTGTCGGTATCCGCAATGCCCACTCCATGGCGTTGACTAGGATGTTGCCATTGTAACTCTCGTGGAAGTTGACTTCGCCACCGATGGTGGGCACGCCAAACGAATTGCCATAGCCGCCCACACCAGCCACCACGCCTGAAACCAAATGTCGGGTTTTGGGATGATCGGGTGAACCGAAGCGCAAGGCGTTCAACGCGGCTATGGGGCGGGCGCCCATGGTGAACACATCGCGCAAAATACCGCCAACACCTGTGGCTGAGCCTTGATAGGGTTCGATAAAGCTGGGGTGGTTGTGGCTTTCCATTTTGAAGATGATGGCTTGGCCATCATCAATATCAATCACGCCCGCATTTTCACCGGGGCCGATCAACACGCGACGGCCTTTGGTGTGAAGCTGCTTTAGCCATTTCTTCGATGATTTATAAGAACAATGCTCGTTCCACATAGCCGAACAGATGCCAAGTTCCGTCATTGTGGGGGTGCGGCCCAAAAGATCGAGGAAGCGCTGATATTCATCTGGCTTCAAGCCATGGGCTTTGACGATTTCAGGAGTGATGGCGGGTTCGATACTTGAGCTTTGGGCATGTTTCATCATGCCCGCCGTTTAGCTATATTAAGCTCGATTCACAAACTTTATTCAGATTTTTGTGCACGCAAAATTGCCTCAGCCAATTTCGTTGAAGCGGGCGTATAGTTCAAAATTTCATCATCTGAACGGTGCCTTAAAGCCTCATTGAGTTTTCGCAGTTCTTTGGTACGTTGTTTGTTTTGAAATGCCGTTTCAAATTGATTCTTTGGCACAAGCTCTCTCCGTCTATCACTCGCGCCCCCGCACTTGATGGCAATTTTACGGAGAGTCTGCTTGCAGATGTGTTAATATCTGCAAGCACTTTTCGTGGAGTAGAAACTTGGTTTTGAATTGCTCAATTTTAAGCAGCAATTGCGGTGGTGCGTGCTAGGTCATTTTTAACTAGGTTAACGCGTTTCATTTCCCTTGCAGGGGTGTGCGGTTCTATACCGGGCTTCCAGAACATGTGAGCCACACGCTCGTTCAATGCCGCAGTGGCAAGATCGAGAGTGGGATCAAATTCGGGTTCTGCTTTGAATATGCTTTTGAATGCTGTGAACATTTTGAGGTCTCTCTTTGCAGGATATGTTACATCTGCCCGCACTCGGAAGGTGCGGGCAGTTACATTCAGCGGCAAAATTCAGCGTTAATCTAGTGTTAACGAGGAGCAGCGTGAATCGCTGGTTACTGCAATGGCGCAGTGTTTAGGCAAGTTTGCGTAAAATCATTCGCACAGGTTTTTCATGAGAATTTTGATCGTTGGTGGCTATTGCACATTTGGTGGCAGGCCGCAGCTGGAGTCTGTCTAAGCGGCCTTGGGTGCGAATTTCTTGATGTTAAGCTTTTCACCACGAAGCCGCATTTGGGCAAGATCATAGGAGGCTTGCATGCGCAAGTAATGATCAGCCGTACCGCCAATCCCGCATTCAAGACGTAGGGCCATGTCCGGCGTTATGCTGCTTTTTCCGCTCATTACATTGTGAAGTTGCTGGCGCGTAACACCAAGACCTGCTGCGGCTTCGGCAGTCGTTAGGCCAAGTTCTTCGAGATCATCCTTGATTAAACGGCCGGGGTGAGAAGGGTTTTTCATGGGCATGTTTTTGGTCCTTCAATGATAATCGATAAAATCTAAGTCGTTCATATTTATGCCGTCAAAGCGAAAAATTATTCGCCAGTTTGACCTCACAGTAACAGCGTGAAAGCCATTTAGATTTCCCCTTAAGGCATGTAAATGCAAAGTTGGACGATCAACAGTCTCTAAATCCTTTGCATCATCTAAAACTGTAAGGATGCTTTGAATACGTTCAATCATATCCGCAGGCAATTTGCTGCGGTCGTCGTCGTCGTAAAATCGTTTCAATCCCTTGTGGCGGAAACTAACAATCATCGAGTGTATTGTAAACTGTCAATTGACAGTTGTCAAGCAGCCAGCAGACCTTCAAACAATGGTCGGCAATCCATTTTGCCGTGGATTGGTTCAATCATGTTTTCAGGATGCGGCATCATGCCGATGACGTTTCCTGAGGCGGAGACGATTCCGGCGATATCGTTGGTGGCGCCGTTTGGGTTTGTGCCATCGGCATAACGGAACACCACGCGGCCTTCGCCTTCGAGAGCTTTTAGTGTTTCAGCATCGCAAAGGTAATTGCCTTCGCCATGGGCGACGGGGCAGGAGACGATTTGGCCAAGTGTCATTTTATTGGTGAAGAAGGTTTGGTTGTTTTCGATCTTCAACTTCACTTCGCGACAGACAAACTTTAGCGCTGCATTGCGGGCAAGAACGCCGGGGAGAAGGCCCGCCTCAGTGATGATCTGGAAACCATTGCATACGCCAAGAACTTTGAGTCCTTTCAGGGCCTTGGCGCGAATATCTTGCATAATGGGTGAACGTGCGGCGATGGCTCCACAGCGCAGATAATCACCATAAGAAAATCCACCGGGCACGACCACGAGATCAACATCGGGCAGGGTGGCCTCAGTGTGCCACACCGAAATGGGTTTGTGGCCAGTGGTGGCTTCTAAGGCTAACATCATATCGCGTTCGCGGTTGATGCCTGGGAAGGTGATGACGGCGGATTTCATTGTGCGTCAGTCAACCCAACACGTTTTTCAAGTCTTTCCATGCGGTCCTCTAAACGATCCATGCGTCGATTTAAGCTGCCCATGCCTTCTTCCAAAGTTGTCATACGATGTTTCATTTCGCGCACGTCAAATTTCAGTTGCGAAATATCGCCCTGAATCTGTTTCAGCACTTCATAGATCAGCTCGTTGGTAACTTCGACCATTTTGAACCTCTAGCTTAGTTCAATATCATAATTCTCAATAACGGTATTAGCAATTAGCTTTTCGCACATTTGCTTGATGGCGGCTTCGGCGCGTGCTTTATCGGTTTCGGCCACATCAATTTCAAAATATTTGCCTTGGCGCACGCCATTGACTCCAGCAAAGCCGAGCGAACCTAATGCGCCCTCGATGGCTTTGCCTTGTGGGTCTAATACACCGTTTTTGAGGGTTACTTTGATTTTGGCTTTCATAACACATTCCGTATTTTAATTTTTCTGTCATCCCGACGAAAATCGGGACCCAGAAATTCATGCTCGGTGCTTGTTGCAAAGTCTGGGTCCCGACTTTCGTCGGGATGACAGTTATTGGAATTAATCAGTTTTCACCAATTTCGGTTTAGACCGTTCTGGTTGTTCGTTGGGCTGGATAATGCCTAAGCGCCTTGCCACTTCGTGATAGGCCTCAACGAGGCCGCCCATATCTCGGCGGAAACGGTCTTTGTCCATCTTGTCCAGAGTCTTGGTGTCCCACAGGCGGCAGGAATCCGGGCTGATTTCATCGGCCAACACAACGCGCATCATATCGTTCTCAAACAAGCGGCCAAATTCGATTTTAAAATCGACCAGCTTGATGCCGATTCCTAAGAACAATCCAGTCAGGAAATCATTGATGCGGATAGCCATGTGCATCATATCATCAATTTCCATGGGCGTTGCCCAGCCGAAGGATGTGATGTGTTCTTCGCTCACCATGGGGTCGCCCAAAGCATCATTCTTGTAATAGAACTCAATGATGGAGCGCGGCAGCTGGAAGCCTTCATCGAGGCCGAGTTTTTTCGCAAGTGATCCAGCGGCCACATTGCGCACCACCACTTCCAGCGGAATGATTTCAACTTCACGCACCAATTGCTCACGCATGTTAAGGCTGCGCATAAAATGCGTTGGAATGCCGATTTCATTCAGGCGCGTGAAAAGATATTCACTGATGCGCTGGTTGAGCACACCTTTGCCTTCGATCACTGCCTTTTTTTCCGCATTGAAGGCTGTGGCATCGTCCTTAAAATGGACAATGACGGTGCCTGGCTCTGGACCCTCATAGAGAATCTTGGCCTTGCCTTCATATATGCGGGTTCGCCTGCTGTTCATGGAGAGAATCCTCATCGACGCCCTAACTCTTTACCTGTTTAGCACGGCGGCTCAATTCCCCTAGAAGAACTTGCCTCGTGTGGATAATTTGGTGGCTCATAGCGCGATATATTGCGCTGCACAATGCTTTATATGGTGTTGAAATAGTTGATTTGCTACGGGCGCATGGCTATCTGAGATGAACCGATTTTGATTTGGAGTAGTTGGAATGTCCACATTTGACAAGCGCGAGCAGGGTTTTGAGAGCAAGTTTGCATTGGATGAAGCAAATTTGTTCAAAGCAACAGCGCGTCGCAACAAGCTTTTGGGGGCTTGGGCTGCTGAGAAACTGGGTCTTTCGGGCGATGCCGCCACAGCCTATGCCAAAGAAGTTGTATTGTCTGATTTTGAAGAGGCGGGTGATGATGATGTGCTGCGCAAAGTGGTGGCTGATTTTGCTGCGGGCAAAGTGAACGTTTCAGAGAAAGATATTCGTGCTGCAATGGAACAGTTGATGGCCACGGCTATTGATCAGATCAAGGCTGGCTGATGATGACTGGTTTGCGGGAAAGATTGCACGACGGCAAACCGTTTTTGTTTACGTGGTTGAGCATGGCTGGCGCGCAGATGGCAGGCCAAATTGCTCGCCTTCCTCTGGATGGCGTGTGCCTTGATATGCAGCATGGCATGATGGGTTTTGGCGATGCTGTGCCAATGATTGCAGCCGTGGCAAATGTTGGTAAAACGCCCATCGTGCGCGTATTGTGGAATGACCCTGGCTTAGTTGGCCAAGTTCTGGATGCTGGTGCATCGATCGTTATTGCGCCGATGATTAACTCCGTGGCGCAAGCCCAAGCCTTGGTGAAGGCTGCTAAATATCCGCCCATGGGCCAGCGCAGTTGGGGTGGATACACAATGGTGCAAGTTGCTAAAATGACCCCGGGCGAATATCTCAAAATGGCAAATTCCACCACGATGGTGTTTGCGATGATTGAAACGCGCGAGGCGTTAGATTTGGTGGATGAGATTGCAGCAGTACCCGGCCTTGATGGGTTGTTTGTGGGGCCTAGCGATTTATCAATCGCGCTCTCTAATGGGGCAGGCATCAACAAAACGGCTCCAGAGGTTTTAGATGCAATGGATAACGTGGCGGCTGCCTGCAAGCGCAATGGCTTGGTGCCGGGCGCATTTGCCGGAACACCAAGTGTGATGACTGAATATATTGAACGTGGCTTCAACTTTTTGGCCGCAGTGGTTGATGTGGATTTGCTGCGTCAAGGTGCTGAAGCTGCACTCAAGGGTGTGAAGTGAACAAACTTGACCCAGCGCATGCGGCCATACTTGATCGCTTGATTGATATGGTTTTAGCGGCCGGGCCGATCTCGGCGCAGACTGATAAATACTTCACCAACACTGCCCGCATTGTGGATGGCCATGGCGATCAGACTGTGACCTTTGCGGTGTTTATGCGCCGGCGTGTGGTGGCGGCATTGGAGCCTGCTATTCGGCTCATCAATCGCTTTGCGCCAGACGCGAAAATTACGCGCTTTGTGGAAGAGGGCGAAGTTGTTCCATCTGAACATAAGTTGATGGAAGTGACTGGCAGCATGAAGAAGCTTTCAGAAATTGAAACTTTGCTTTTACAAAAAGTGGGCTTTCCTTGTGTGAGCGCCAACAATGCTTATGAAATGTGCCGCGCTATTCCATCTGCCGGATTTATGGATATGCATGCGCGCCATGGCTCTGGTGCGGAGATGAATATTCTGGCGGCCTATGGTGCGATGGTGGGAAGCGATGCGGCAAAAAAAGCGGATGCATCGGTTAAAGGTTTTATAGGTTCATCACAGGATTTAACTGCGCCATTTTTTGGTTCAGCACATGGCATGGGCACCATGCCTCATGCGTTGGTTGGTTATGCTAAGGGCGATGTGCTGGCAGCCATGAAAATGTTTGCCGAAACTTTACCCGAAGCAAATTCATTAATTGCACTTGTTGATTATACGGGCGAGGAAATTAAAGATTCTTTGCGCTGTGCCAAGTGGTTTTATGACGAGGCCAAACTTGGCGGGCAGGGGAAGACTTTTGGTATCAGATTGGATACCCATGGTGGGCGCTTTGCTGAAGGCCTCGACTATGAAAAATCTGTTGAAGTCGTCGGCCATTGGCTGAAGGTGCTGGGCGAATATAGCATCGTGGAAACAGTTCTGGGGGGCAGGGCGTTTCAGATGGACCCCGGCAATATTCTCGTCGATAAAGTGCGTCGTATTTTGTTCGGCAAAGGTGTTTCGGTTGCTTCCATCATCCACGCGCGTTTGGCCTTGGATGGAGCGGGATATAAATCTGCGATGATTGTTGGGTCTTCAGGATTTGACCCACAAAAGTGTCAAATTATGGCGGCGGCCAAGGCACCCATTGATATGGTGGGCACGGGCAGTTTCTTGCCTGCAACCCTGACCGAGACTTATGCAACGGCTGATATCATCGCCTATAATGGCGTTGCACGCGTGAAGGTGGGCCGCGAGTTTTTGTTATAATTATGTGACAATTGCGCGAATCTAAATTTACTGTAATAAATATGGACACTGTTTAGCGGGGGCTAATTCAGCTGGAGGACTTACGTGAAGAAAATCATTTTGACGCTACTCAGCGTCTTTTTAATTGTTGGCTTCATTTCTGAACACAGTTTTGCAAAAGCTGCACATGCTCACCATGCGAAACATCGCGTTGTTCGCAAGCCGGCTTTGCCCCCAATCATAATAGCCAACATTGATATTTCATCGCAAACTATGAATGTGCGGGTGAATGGTTGGCCAATAGCTTATTGGAAAGTTTCCACAGCGCGTGCGGGCTATCATACACCACGCGGAACCTACCGTGTTCAGCGCACCGCTAAAGTTTATTTCTCAAGGAAATATGATAATTCGCCCATGCCAAACTCGGTGTTCTTTTATGGGGGTTTTGCCATTCATGGCACAGGCCATATAAAAAATCTGGGCCGTCCGGCGTCACATGGGTGCGTGCGTTTGCACCCCACCAATGCTGCTGCATTCTATGCGATGGTGCAACGCTTTGGCGCGTCTCGAACACGGATTACGTTGACGGATTGATATGGACCGCGTTGCTTTAATCACTGGCGGTGCACAAGGCATTGGGGCTGCCACTGCAAAGCAGTTTTTAAAAGATGGCTTTGCTGGCGTTGTGTTGCTTGATCGCAATGCAGGCCGGCTTTCTGTTGAAGCAGAGGCTTTGCAAAAATTGGGACGGGTTGAAATTCTTGAAGCAGATTTGCGCGATGATGCAACGCCAGCCAAAGCCATGGCTTTTGTGCTGGAAAAATTTGGCCAGTTAGATGTTCTGGTCAACGCGGCTGGCAGCACGATGCGAGGCGGCATTGCGGATACAACGCTTGAAACATTTCACACACTGTTTGATGTTAATGTGAAGGCGCCGCTGTTTTTGATGCAGGAAGCCGCCAAGCATATGGTGGCTGCCAAGCGCGGTGTGATTATCAATGTGGCTTCGATGATTGCTTATGGTGGGCCACCGAATTTGGCCAGCTATAGTGCCTCAAAGGCAGCCCTCATGATGTTGACAAAACATGCAGCGAATAGTTTTAAGCGCGGTGGGGTTCGTGCCTTTTGCGTTAACCTTGGGTGGGTGGACACTGAGGGTGAGCGCGCCTTACAAACTGGCTTTCATAAATTGCCTGAAAATTGGCATGAGACAATTGGCAAGCGCATGCCCGCTGGCCGCTTGATTGAACCTGATGATGTGGCCGGGCTTATGGCTTATCTAGTTTCTCCATCTGCACAGATGATGAATGGGGCTGTGATTGATTACGAGCAAATGCCTTTAGGTGCATTTGATGTGCACCCAGCTTTGGGGCCGGAATAACTAGCCAAGCTCCAACACCACAATCTCCGGCGGGCTGCTGAAGCGGATTGGCAAGATGCTACAGCCTAAGCCGCCTGAAACGACCAAATGCCTGCCGTCTTCAACGATATGACCATACGCAAAGCGATTGCCATATTGTGATGGCACCACGAAGGCATGACCGAACAATCTAATCTGGCCGCCATGGGTGTGGCCGCTTAACGTGAGTGACACTCGCTCTGGAATTTCTGTGAAGAGATCAGGTTCGTGGGCCATGTGGATGATGGGGGCATCATCGGTGATTTGGGCGAGGGTTGCGGGCAAATCGGCGCGGCTTTCAAAGCGCCAGTTTGGTCTTTTGATTGCAACAGTCGAGGCGGTTCCTGATAGCCAGAAAGGGATGCTATCTTTGACAAGCCTTAGTGCTTTATTTTCCAACACGGGAATGCCAGCATCTTCAAAGGCTTTTTGTGCAACTGTTGGGCCGTGGCCCAATTTTTGCGCGGTCGGGTCATCCGACCAATCATGGTTGCCACAGATTGCGAATGTTCCGAGCGATGAGCGCAATTCTTTGGCGGCATTGGCCGCGAGATGCACAGGCACGGTGCCTGTGCGAAAAAAATGACCGGCAACATAATCACCCAAGAGCAAATGCAAATCTGGCTCTAATGCATTTGCGGTTTTGATGATGTTTTGCCAGCGGCTGAGCGGCATGTGTGGCTCAACCAAATGCGGGTCTGCCAGCATAACCACGCGAAGTTTTAAGCCTGGCGTCCAACGTGGTGGTGTAAATTTATAGGTTACTGTGCGCAATCTAAACCCGGGTTCGATGATAGCGGCATAGGTAAAGGTACTGAGGCCACCCAACGAAAGACCGCCCAGCCATTGCAAAACTTTTCGACGATTTATCATGGTTCGGCCTTAGAGTGACGCTATGGCGGAATCGCGACGCGTTTGCGCCTCGGCCAAGCACCAATCCCGAAAAGCATTCACGATCGGTGCATCTTTAGTGTCGAGCCTTGTAATGAGATGATAGGAAAATGCACTGGGAGCTTTCAATGAAAGTTCAAAAGGTTTGACCAAACGGCCTGCCGCTAAATCATCGGCCACGAGATTGGAGTCACCGAGCGCTACACCTTGTCCATCCAGTGCGGCTTGAATGCCGAGTGAGGTTTGGCTGAAATGCAGTCCGCGCTTATCATCGAAATCCATAATGCCTGCAGCTTGCATCCACATGCGCCAGTTGGGCCACAGTGAGCCTGCATCCCAATCCAAATGGATTAATGTGTGGCGCAACAGATCCCTCGGCGTGCGTAGGGGCTTTTCTTTGGTGATGAGGGCAGGGTGGCACACGGGGGATAAAGTGTCGCGGAATAGCAAATCTGAACGCAAGCCTTCATATTTGCCTGCGCCGAAGCGAATGGCCACATCAATGTCGTCGCGGTCAAAATCAACAAGTGCGCTGGACACATCGATGCGAACATCGGCGCTGGGAACAGCAGCAAGAAAACCATCTAAACGCGGCACCAACCATTTGGCCGCCACTGATGGTGTTGACGTGACGCGGATTTGGTTGCGGTTTTCCATGCGCTTGATGCGGTGCAAAGCACGCGTGAGTACTTCGATTGATTCATGAGCCGCTGTGTGCAGAATCTCACCCTCACGTGTGAGGCGCATGGAACGGCTGGTTCGCACGAATAAGCTTATACGAAGCTGGTCTTCAAGCTCTTTGATCTGATGGCTGATTGCAGCAGGCGTTACACCCATTGCATCAGCAGCTTTGGTGAAGCTCAAATGCTTGGCGGCGGCATCAAAGGCGCGCAGAGAGCGAAGTCCGGGGAATTGTTCAATCATGGCTGAAATGTGCTCATCTTCAAATTTAATTTGATGATCGTGTGAGAATTAGTCGTTTTACTATGAAAATGCAATGGCCTATACATCAATCATCAACAAAAGTTAATGAAAGTTAAGAATTATGACCCGCGAACTCAACCTTGCCCTTTCCCACATTGAAGCCCGCAGTTTCGCTCTGCCAAGCTTCGAGCGTTTGCGCTCAGCCGTGGCCCGCGCAACACGCGTTGATGCCACTGCGGCGGCAATTTATTCAAACAACGAAGCCATCCGCGGTTCGTCACGCGGTTGGATGGTCTAAGCCACTCCTCGGTCGCCCCCCGGCGATAACTGCCTCGTCTGCTTCGTGCAGGCGAGGTTTTTTTATCTGCCTTTCCATACTGGCTTGCGCTTTTCGGCAAAAGCTTTTGCGCCTTCCAACTGATCTTCACTGGAATAGAGCTTATCCACCGTTGCCAGTTTGCGTTTGGTGACCAGATCAAAGGCATGCTGAACGGGCAAATGAGCTGTTTCTCTGGCGATTTGTTTGATGGCGGCGAAGACCAGTGGAGGCCCATCCGCCAATTGTTCCGCCAATTCACGGGCACGGGCCATCAAGTTTTCGGGCTTCACCACTTCGTTGATCAGGCCCCAATGTTTTGCTTCGGTGGTATCAATGCGGCGGCCGGTGAACAGCAGTTCCATAGCGACATGATACGGAATGCGGCGCGGCAGTTTTATGGTGGCAGCATCAGCCACCGTGCCGGAATTTATTTCGGGCAGGGCGAAGGTTGCGTGTTCGACAGCGATGATAATGTCGCAAGAAATCATGATTTCAAACCCGCCGCCAAAGGCTAGCCCGTTGACAGCGCAGATCACCGGTTTGTTAAGGCCGGGCAGTTCCTGCAAACCACCAAAGCCACCCACACCATAATCTGAGTCTGGTGCTTCGCCTTGGGCTGCCGCTTTCAAATCCCAACCGGGGCAGAAGAATTTATCACCCGTACTGGTAAGAATGGCCACGCGCAATTCAGGATCATCGCGGAAGCCAGCGAAAATATCGCCCATGATGCGCGAAGTTGCGGCATCGATGGCATTGGCTTTTGGACGGTCGATGGTGACTTCGAGAACAGCACCACGTCTTTCGGTTCGAATTGGAGTTGTCATGGCTTCCTCATTTTGATGAGCGCATCTGCGGCGATGACGCCTTGGGGCAGGACGAAGAGGGGGTTGATGTCCAGTTCTTCGATGTAATCTTTATATGCAGCAGCGAAGGCGGCCACGGATTCTATGGCGGCAATTGTGGCTTGCTGATCACCCGATTTTCCACGGAAACCTTCGATCAATTTCCACACTTTCAATTTCTTCAGAGCACGGATGATTTCATCCTGAGTAGTGGGAAGGAGCAGGGTGACGGAGTCTTTGAGAAGTTCGGTGAATATGCCGCCAGCACCGATTACAAGGGCAAGGCCGAATTGTGGATCGCGCGTGAGGCCGATGATGAGTTCAGCCACGGCCCCTTGCACCATTTTTTCAATGAGCAGTTCATTGCCAAGTTTCGCTATGCGAGCGGCGGCGGCTTCGACTTCTGTTTCGTTGCGCAGGTTAATTGCAACGCCACCAACTTCAGTTTTGTGCAGGATGGTGGCGGAGGAAATTTTTAGAGCGACGGGGTAGCCGAGAGCATTGGCGACTTTCACAGCGTCAGTTGGAGCGCAAACTTCGCCATCGGGCACAGAGAGCCCAAATTTATTGAGCAACACTTTTCCCTTATATTCTGTCATCCGGTCGAAAGACGGGACCCAGGAATCCATGTTAGGTGCGCGTTGTTCTGAGTCCCGACTTTCGTCGGGATGACTAGGTGTGGGGCTGTTCCAGTTCTTCCCAATAAGCGCTGCCGCTTCAAATGCCGTCAGCGCATCATCCAACCCCATCATCGGCGTGATATTTTCTGCGCTTAATTGCGCTGCCATTTCGAGTGGCATCGACTCTGGCAACGACGAAACGATCACGGCGCGGGCTTTGTTGGCCTTTGCTGCGGCAGTATATGCGCGCGAAGTTTTGTACCACGCAGCTGGGTTCATGTGCGGGTGGGTGGGCACGTCTAAAATTAACATGCCCACATCAAAGCCGCCCGAAAGTGTGGCCGTAAATGTGGCCTCTAGTTTGGCTTCATCGCCCCAAATGAAGGTGTGATAATCGAGCGGGTTATCTATCGACACGAATTCATTCAGCGTTGCGGCAACCCGTGGCTTTGTTTCAGCATTGAAGGGCGGGAAGGAGACGTCTTTCTCCAACGCCATATCCGCCACCAAAGCGGCTTCACCGCCGGAGCAGCTCATTGAAACGAGACGCGAGTCAATGAGTGGCCCGCCATGGTGGAGAAATTTTAGTGTTTCTGCAAAAGCAGTCACCGATTTCATGCGCGCTATGCCATGGCGTTCAAACAAAGCGTCATAGAGATTATCAGCTCCTGACAGCGACGACGTGTGGCTCATCGTGACTTTAGCCCCTTGTTCAGAGCGTCCAGTTTTAAGTGCGATGACTGGCTTCTTATGCTTGCGGGCAATTTCGGCAGCGCGGGCGAAGGTTGAAATATCTTTTAAGCCTTCAATGTGGAGGCCTATCGCCGTGATGCGATCATCTTGTGCCAGCGCTTCCAACATGCGGGCCATATCAACGTCGGCTTGATTGCCAATGGCGAACAATGACACCAACGGAAGTGCGCGGTTGCTCATGCCAAAATTGCAGGCAATGTTTCCGGATTGCGTGATGATGGCAACACCTCGCTCACGGATTTGCAAGCCATGTTCATCAGGCCACAAAGCACAGCGCGAAAGCGTGTTCACAAAGCCATAGCAATTGGGGCCGAGCAGGGGCATTCCATTTGATGCGTTGACAAGCTCGTCTTGAAGTTGGGTAGCTCCGGCTTCGGCAAAGCCTGCAGCATAGATCACAGAACCTCCACAGTTTTTGGCGCGAAGCTGGCGCACGATTTCGACCGTGGGTTCGCGCTTTACAGCGATAAAGGCGGCGTCGATTTCACCATCGATCTCGTCAACCGATTTCACAGTAGCAATTCCTCCCAGCTCCTCACGTTTGGGGTGGACTGCCCAGATTTTTCCGGTGAAGCCAAGTTCGCGTGTGCGCGTGATGGCGATGGCACATTCATTGCCACCGATGAAGGCGATTGAGGTTGGATTGAGGAGGCGGGTGAGGGTCATCGTATTCTATACTTTCCCTTCTCCCCTTGCGGGAGAAGGTGGCGGGAAGCGACGGATGAGGGGGCTGGTGGCAATTGCACTCGTAGCCACCCCCCCCTCATCCGTCTCGCGCCGAGCAGCGCGATCCACCTTCTCCCTCGAGGGGAGAAGGGGAAAGTTGAGAGAACCTTACCCACCCAGCGGCCTCAACAATGCGCGGCTGATGATGTGCCTTTGAATTTCTGAGGTGCCTTCCCAGATGCGCTCCACTCTGGCATCGCGCCAAATGCGTTCTAATGGCAAGTCACTCATCAGACCCATGCCACCGTGAATTTGGATGGCTTCATCTGCGATGAAGGCCAGCACTTCTGTGGATTTTAATTTGGCCATAGCCATATCCATTTCTGTGACAGTGCCTTGATCATATTTCCATGCGGCTTCACGGGTGAGAAGTTCGGCAGCTTTGAGTTCCATTGCCATATCAGCGAGTTTAAAGGAGATGCCTTGGAACTTGCCGATTTGTTGGCCGAATTGTTCGCGGTCCACGGCATATTGCAGCGCGTGTTCCATGGCGCGTTCGGCGCGGCCCAAGCAGGTGGAAGCTACCTGCAGCCGTGTGGCACCCAACCACGAATTTGCCACTTCAAAACCCTTATGCAACTCGCCTAAAATTTGTGATTTATGCACGCGACAATCTTGGAATTCTAAAATGTTATTGGGGTAACCGCGGTGCGAGACGTTCTTATAGCCATCGCGCACCGTGAAGCCCTTGATGCCTTTGTCGATTAAGAAAGCCGTGATCAATTTCTTCTTGCCGCGAGGCGTGTCTTCCTCCCCCGTTGCAGCAAACAACACGGTGAAATGGGCTTCATCGCCATGGCTGATGAAATGCTTAACACCATTGATCACAAAATCATCGCCATCTTGTTTGGCGAAGGTTTTCATCCCTCGCAGATCAGAGCCAACACCGGGTTCAGTGAGCGCCAAGCAATCAGCTCTTTCGCCACGCACTGCGGGGAAGAGATAGCGTTCGCGCTGCTCGGTGTTGCAGGCCATCAAAATGTTTGAAGGGCGGCCCACGCAGGTCCAATGCAGGGCATAATTGGCGCGGCCTAATTCTTTTTCATAGAGGCACCATGTGAGCGTATCGAGGCCCGCACCGCCGCCTTCTTCCGGAATGTTGGCTGCGAACAGCCCGGCTGCAATGGCTTTGGCTTTCAACTCATCACGCAAGTCTGGGCGCAGCTTGCCGGTTTCTTCAACTTCTTTCTCGTGTGGATAAAGTTCATTGGCGACGAAATCTTTTGTCGTCTTGATGATCATCTGTTGTTCGTCGGAGAGGGAGAAATTCATGGCCTACCTGATGTGAAAAGTTTCGACGTGACCGTCGATGGCGATATCTTGGCCATTGACCATATAGGCGGCCGGGCTTGCGAGATAGAGGCAGAGACCGGCAATTTCTTCGGGCTCGGTGAAGCGCGAGAGCGATTGCGCGTTGACGAGTTCTTTGGCCACAACATCTACAGGCACACCGCGCAAGGCAGCTTCGCCTTCGGCCACCCGCATAATACGCGGGCCATTCACCGCACCGGGGCAAATGGCATTGCAGCGCACGCCGTGGGGGCCGAGTTCAATGGCCAGAGATTTGGTGAGTCCAATAACTGCCCATTTGGCAGCGGCATAAGGTGTGCGATTGCCGAAGCCGAATTGGCCAGCGTTTGATGACATGTTAATAATGAGGCCCGAGCCTTGAGCCTTCATTACGGGAGCTGCACGACGAGCACACAAGAATTGCGAGTCGAGGCACACTTCGATGGTTTCGCGCCAGTCGGCATAATCAATATCATCGACGGGTGCGGTGGGGCCTTTGATGCCTGCGTTGTTCACCATCACATCAAGGCCGCCCAGATCATCCAACGCATCATCAAACCACGCATCAATCTCGCCTTCACTGCGCACATTCACATGGGTGGCGGCAATTTCAGGGAACTCGTCGCGAAAGGCTTCGAGGGCTTGTTCATTGACATCGCAAATGTGGACTTTCGCACCTTCCTCAAAAAAGGCCTTGGCAATGGCGCGGCCAATGCCTGACGCTGCAGCTGTGATCATGATTCTTTGTTGCAACTTCAATCTCCTTCTTACTTCCTTTTCCCTTGAGGGAGAAGGTGGCGTATAGCGCCGGAAGAGGGGGCTGTTGGCAGTTGGACTCGCTGCATCGACCCCTCATCCGTCTCGCGCTAAGAAGCGCGATCCACCTTCTCCCTCAAGGGGAGAAGGGTAGTTACTTTAGTTTCTTCCTTGCTTTTTCCTCGCGGTCCAACACCAGCCCCGCGCCAATCTTATGCTTCTTAAACAGCTTCATCATATCAACCAAAATCGCGTTGCGCTTGGCTTCCATTTGGGCCACGGTTTTACCGTTACTTTGCGCTTCGCAGCCTTCGATCAATCTGGTTTCTAATGCGTCATTCCATTTGGGGAATTTTAGATCGGTCCAAGGCAATTCCAATGTCGGGTCAAACTGTTTCATAAAGTCACGCATACCGCCGGGGCCACCTGCGAGGTGATAGGTTTGGAATGACCCCATGAAAGCCCAGCGCATTCCGGCGGAATAAATGATCGAGTCATCAATATCAGCGGTTGATCCCACATCCTTATCCAGAATGTGCAGAGCTTCGCGCCACAGAGCTTCTTGCAGACGGTCGCAGATATAGCCGTCGATTTCTTTTTTCAGGCGCAGCACTTGCATTCCGATGGATTCGAAATAGGTCTTGGCGCTGACCATCGAAGCTTCGCTGGTTTTGGTGCCGGGAACAATTTCGACTAGGGGCAAAAGGTAAACTGGGTTGAACGGATGGCCGATAATGACCCGCTCGGGATGATGTGCGCATTCCGATTGTAAGCGCGTGGGCAGGAAGCCGGATGATGACGAAGAGATGATCACATCAGGCTTGGCGATGGCATCAATATCTTTGAAAAGCTTGATCTTGAGGGCTTCGCGTTCAGGGGCTGCTTCATGGATGAATTCGGCTTTGCTGGCCATTTCAGTTAGGTCAGTGGTGAAGGTGAGTTTGCCTTTTTTCTTGGGCTTGCCCAGTAGCTTTTCCATCGATGGCCAAGCGGTTTTAATCTGCGCTTTCAGTTTGGCTTCAGCGGTTGGTGAAACATCATAGGCGATAACATTGATGCCGCGAATGAGGGCCCGTGCCGCCCAGCCTGCGCCGATAAGGCCTGTGCCTGCGATGCCGATGGTTTTTGGCTTCATATTAAATCTTCCACATTAAAGAGTTCGATTATCGCGTTTGATTTTATAAGAAGATTGCGATGTTTCTCGCGCTCAGGATCGGCGAGAAATCCATTGAAGGATGATTGTGATTCAAATGAAAGAATGTGAAACTCTGTCATGTGGTTTTGCGCCCTTAGTCTTCGCTGCAAAGTTCCACCGTGATTTTTCAAAAGTGGGAGAACTCGGTTTTCATATTCGTCGAAACTGGCAATCCCATCGGTCGGAATTTTTACAACGATTGCCAGAGTTATTGTCATTGTAGTTTGAGCCCCAACATCTTGCGGCCTTCTTCGGGTGTGGCCACTTTGGTTCCGAGGATTTCGATAATCTTCACAGCGCGTTCCACCAAGGTGGCGTTGCTCGCAAACACGCCTTTGTCGAGATAGAGATTATC
Organism: Hyphomicrobiales bacterium; assembly: GCA_031366855.1. Taxonomy (GTDB): domain Bacteria; phylum Pseudomonadota; class Alphaproteobacteria; order Rhizobiales; family Aestuariivirgaceae; genus Aestuariivirga. The sequence goes on from JANLPA010000079.1 coordinate 17,834, forward strand.
TTCCAGCCCCACCCGCACATGACCACCAAGAAGCACAGCTTGCGCCACAGCTGGAAATTCATTGCGACCAATGCCGAAGGCGGCCCAGATGGCGTTCTTTGGCAACTGGCTTTTCATGTAAGCCATGGTTTCTGTGTTATAGGGCGCACCCCACGGAATGCCGAGGCAGAGCTGGAACAGCGGCAGCTCATCCATCAAGCCTTCTTCACACATTTTGCTGGCGAACCACACATGGCCCGAATCAAACACTTCCATTTCAGCTTTCACACCATAAGATTGGATGAGCTTGGCTTGCTCACGCAATTGCAGCGGTGTTTGTACCATAATATTGTTGCTATCACCGAAATTCATGGTGCCGCAATCAATGGTGCAAATTTCGGGTCGCAGTTCCTTGATGTGAAGATAGCGCGTTTGCGGGCCAACCAGATCAGTGCCTGGCCCCCATTTCATTGGTTCTTCGCCGGGTCCAACATCCAAATCGCCACCCATGCCTGCGGTGAAATTGATGATGATGTTGGAATTCTTGGCGCGGATTTTCTCCATCACATCGCGGTAGAGATCGACATCGCGCGTGCCTTTGCCCGTTACCACATTTCGCACATGGCAATGCACGATGGTGGCACCTGCCGACGCTGCTTCAAGCGCTGAGTCGGCGATTTGTTGCGGAGTTACGGGAATGGCGGGGTGTTTGCCCACAGTGTCGCCTGATCCGGTGATGGCTGCGGTGATGATAACTTTTGGCTGCATTATGTTCTCCCTGAATGCAGGATAGAACTTAGAATGCAGGTCTGGCGAGAAAAATGCGGCCGTGGCTCACAGTTTTACGACTCTGGTATCAGCCTACACTTTCTGATAAAGTGATTTGCAGAGTGGGGCCTTTCTTCAGGAGTTTCAAATGAAACTGAAACATATAATCACAACAGTCGTTATAGGATTGATATTATCGTTCGGTGCAGCGCAGGCGGCTGAGCAAACTTTTGCAAAGCCAAAGCAAGGCCCATTCCGGGTGGATTGGTGTTATCAATGGGCGGCGCTTTGTGGCCAACCTGCAGCCGATCGCTTTTGCCAATCCAAGTCATACACGAATTCCAGTGACTTTGAGCAAGCCACAAACATAGGCTCGTTGACGCCAACAGTGGTTCAGGCCACGGGGCAAGTTTGCAATGGTCCAGATTGCGACGGCTTTACTTATATCACCTGCGTGAAGCCTGATCTGCCGCCCCCTCCAACGCCAATTCCACCAGCGGCGTCTGACGATACAGAAACTTTTAAGAAACCTAAAATGAATGGTGTTCGGATCAACTATTGCTTCAAGAAGGGCAAAGGCTGCGGCCAAAAAGCGGCAGACGCATTCTGCGATTCAGAAGATTACGATGATGCGGCAGATTTCGTTCAGTCCACACCAATGGGACCATCGAAGCCAACACGCTACATTGGCAATGGTGCCATGTGCACTGATTCAGTCTGTTATTCGTTTAAGTCAATTACCTGCGAAAATCAGCCTTAAATCTGGTGAAATAAATGAGAAATTGAGGCGGACTTTCGAGTCCGCCTTTTTTTATAGTGCTGCCTGCCAAATCTTTATGGCATCAATCGGGTGCAGCAACATAAGCACATTCAGCACCAGATTATCTCTGATCACTGTGAGCGCCAACAATTCCATGGCGATTGCGGCGGCGATTGTGAGGCGGGTGGGCAGGCGGCTTGCGAGGTAAAAACCAATGACCATGGAAAGCACATCACACATGGAATTCAAAATTGAGTCGCCAAAATAATCGAGCGATATTGTGGCTTCACGATAGCGATTGATGATGAAGCTGGAATTTTCTAAAATCTCCCAACCGCATTCAATAAGTGTTGCAAGCCCAAGCCTTGTGGCCATCGACCAGCGCCGCCCAATTGCATGGGTCAGGCCATAAAATATAAAGCCATGGATGATATGTGAAAGCGTGTACCAATCAGCGATATGTTGGGAATTTCCAGAACTGTGAACCGCACCTTCCCACAGTTTCACATAACCACATTTGCAAATATAAATTCGTCCATTCAGGCGTTCAATGAGAGCAGTTGCCATCATGATAAGTGCTGCTGGGAGGAATGCGCTAAATTTGAATCGGTTCGTCATTCGCTGGTGATAATATAAAAAAATGCTGGGTTGAAGAGAGCGGGGTCCATTTGTGTTAATCACCATTAAATCATTGACATGCGGCGTCGATGAGAGTGGAATTGAGGCATGCGAATAGGATGGGGCATAGCGCTGAGTCTTCTCGCGACCGTTCCCACGGCGGCCGGTGAAAACGGGTGTACTTGCAAATATATTGGTGGTGATGTGAAACAAGGGGATACGGCTTGTATTTCTACGGCCAAAGGCAAATCATTGGCGCGCTGCGAAATGGTGTTGAATAATACGAGCTGGACTGTTTTGAACCAACCTTGTGATGCGGAGCTGAGTTCGAGAACAATCGACAAAAACTGGCTTATTTTAGTGGCGAAAAAAGGCTGACACTACCGGGACGAACGTCTTAAGGCTGTCGGTTCAAATTCCTTAACAAATGGTTAATGAATAAGTTCTAAGCCGCTGATTTAATGTGATCATTGCATTGCAATTTATGTGAACTCGGCCCATCATTTATGCACGTCCACAGGTGAGTCGCTTTGTGTGATGGTGGTGGGCGCTGCGTCAAATCCCTTGTTCATATGATGAGGATGACTGACATGGACAAAACCCAGACCCCAATAGAAACAAGCCTTGAAGATCGCATTCGGGCGGCCGCATATAACATGTGGGAAGAGGAAGGCAGACCGGAAGGCTGCGCTGAGACCCACTGGCAACGCGCGTGCGAGATGATTGCACAAGAGGACGCGGCTTTGCAGGACTCTCCTGAATGGCTGCAACGCGAAGCGGAAGCAAAATCAACGCTGAAAGCCGACAAGACCGAGCTTACAACGACGATTGATCAGATTAAGAAAAGACTAGAAAACCGCGCCGCATAAGATGACCGTGGAATAAGCCACCAAGCTTTGGGGATGATTTCCCCAAGACGGAACTAAGTTTTGAGGTGCAGCCATGCCCAGAATGATAGGCCAGAACTCTATATCCTCGACACAGACGCCATGCGCGAAATGATGGCAGAACTGGGTGGCAAAGCGTGTCACTTAAAACCCTTGTCACGGCCTCGCGCCGTGTGGGTGAACGAAATACCAGTGCGGATTGAAGACCGCGAACAGGTTGCAGCATAATTGCGCTCGTGGTGGGTTCAAGTGCGAATGCTCACTTCGCGCTCAAGAGTTTGATTCCTGCTCATGCATCCAACCCAGGGATTTCCACCATTTGCACGCCTGCAATTTTCCAGTTTCCATCAGGCTGCTTTTCCATGGCGTAAACAGCTTCATAGCGTTTGCCGTTTTCTGCCGTGATGGTGACGTGTTGGGCGGGACGGCCCAATATGTCAGTGGTTAATTCGCCGAATTTATATTTACTGTTGGTGTAAACCGCTTGATAGCCACGCTTCACCATGGACATAAAAATATCTACGGTCGGAAAAATTTTGGTTACAGTTGGCGCTGCGTATGAATAAGCCAAAGCTCCATCATCAGCTTTAAAGGCTTCCAATTGCGCCGAGATGACTTGTTGAAAGGCTTGCTTATCAGCAGCGTTGGGCTCAGCTGCCCAGCTTGGGGCAAAGAGCAGGAAGGCGAAAAATGCTGTTGTGAAAAATCTTAACATAGCAACCTCCATATATCTAACGTATGTTACGCGCAGGCTTTGAAAATGGTTTTATATGCGCTGCAACAAGATTGGATTTTGGGAATGACTGATCATTCGGTGTTGGACATTGCTTCTATATGGCTTGCTGAGGGGCGCAAAGTGGCCTTGGCCACGGTTATTGAAACGTGGGGATCAGCACCGCAGCCGGTGGGCAGCCAATTGGTGGTGGACGGCGCTGGCAATTTTATGGGGGCAGTTTCTGGTGGCTGCGTGGAAGGTGAAGTGATCACTGAGGCGCTTGAAGCCATTGGCACGGGGGCACCGAAGATTTTAAGTTTTGGTGTGGTCGACGAAACTGCTTGGAAAGTGGGCCTTGCCTGTGGTGGGAAAATTCGGATTTATGTGGAGCCTGTGGCGTGAAGGCCGCAACACTTAAAGAGGTTTTGCAAGCGCGGGCTGAACGCCGCGCCATTGCTGTGGTTACAAATTTAGCTTCAGGCGAACAGCGCATTGTGCCGCGTGGTGTTGAATTTGAAGAAGCTTTTCGATTTGATAGGTCTGGTGTGGCGGCGGATGAGTTTATCGCCATTCATAATCCGCCGCTGCGGCTGGTGATTATTGGCGCGGTTCATATTGCGCAAAGCATTATCCCAATTGCCCAAGCGGCTGGTTATGACGTTAGCGTGGTTGATCCGCGAGGTGCTTTTGCCACGGGTGTTAGGTTTCCTAATGTGGCTCTTTATGAAGAGTGGCCGCAAGATGTTTTGCCAAAAATCGGTTTAGATGCCCGCACCGGATTTATGGCGCTGACGCATGATTCAAAAATTGATGATCCAGCGCTAGACTTGGCACTTAAATCTGAGGTTTTTTATATCGGGGCTTTGGGCTCCAAGAAAACGCAAAGTTCGCGACGAGAGCGATTGTTGACGGCGGGGTTTGATGAGGCTGCTTTGACGCGCATTCATGGGCCGATTGGCTTGAGCATTGGTTCAGTTGGTGCTGTGGAAATTGCAATTTCGGTGATGGCTGAAATGACTAAGTGTTTGCGCTTGGGAGCTGCTGGGTGATATTTGGTAATCTAAAGCTCGAAGAAGCTGAGGGCGCAATCCTTGCGCATGCAATTCGCATTGACTCTACGTCGTTAAAAAAAGGCCATGTTGTTTCGGCCAATGATATTAAATTGCTGCGGGCGGCTGGCCACCGAGAAGTGATTGCCGCAAAACTTTCCAGTGATGATGTAGCTGAAGATATCGCAGCGCGGCGTGTGGCAGTTTCGGCTTGTGGTGCTAGCACCCAAGCGCAAGAGGCATTCACGGGCAGAGCAAATCTTTATTCAGATGCGTCGGGCCTCGTGGTTATTGATGGGGCCCGCGTGCGCGCGCTCAACCATATTCACGAAAGCCTCACCATTGCCACCTTGCCGAATTATGCGCGCGTCGAAGTGCGGACCATGGTGGGCACGGTTAAGGTTATTCCCTTCGCAATTCCGCAATGGGTTTTAGATGCGGCCATAAAAATTATTGGCGACAAGCCGCTCATTGCTGTGGCACCCTTTAAACTCAAGCGGGTTGGGTTGATCATTTCAAAATTGCCACAAACCAAAGAACAGGTAATTGCAAAATCAGAGTCCGCCATTCGTGCGCGCGTTACTGCGATGGGGGCGGAGCTTTCAACCGTGGTTGTTTGCGATCACACGGAAGCAGCAGTGCAAACCGAAATTTCAAAATTGAAGGGTGATGTTATTTTGTTGTTTGGGGCCTCCGCCATTGTTGACCGTGGCGATGTTATTCCAGCAGCACTTATTGGGGCAGGCGGGGTCGTTACACATATGGGCATGCCGGTTGATCCGGGCAATCTTTTGATGTTGGGCCGCCTCAATGAAACGCCAGTGATTGGTGTTCCATCATGCGCGCGTTCGCCCAAGACGAATGGGTTTGATTGGGTTTTGGCGCGGGTGATGGCGGGTATTGAAGTTTTGCCCGCGGACATTATGGATATGGGGGTTGGTGGCTTGCTGGCAGAAATTCCATCACGGCCAAGCCCGCGAGAGCAAAAGCAAACTTCCACATCTGCACCGCGTGTGGCAGCTTTGATTTTGGCGGCGGGTTCATCAACGCGGATGGGTAGCAATAAACTTCTGGCGGAACTCAATGGGGCGCCGATGATTGCACAAACTGTAAAGCGCGTGGCAGCATCTGGTGTTGCGAGTGTTACTGTGGTGACGGGTTATCAAGCGGAAAAAATTGAATCTGCCTTAGAAGATTTTAAAATTCAAAAAATCCACAACCCAAATTTTGTGGATGGCTTGGCCAGTTCCTTGCAGGTTGGAGTGGCGGCATTGCAAAGCTCTTGCGATGCGATTTTGGTATGCCTTGGTGATATGCCCTTGATTGATCCGAGGGATATAAACCGCATGATTGCGGCTTTCAGCCCTTCTGATCAGCGCAGCATTGTGGTGCCAGTGCATGAACGCAGGTTTGGCAATCCGGTGCTTTGGGGGGTTGAGCATTTTGCAGCGCTCATGGCTTGCGAAGGTGACCGTGGAGCGCGCGGCCTACTTGAGAAACTGAAAGACGATGCCGTGGAAGTTCTAATTGAAAATCAAAGCGTGGTGCTGGATGCTGATACGCCGGAAGCCTTGGACGTGATCAGATCAATTGCAAATTCCTGAAACTCACATTGCCCTTGCGGCCAATGATGAGGTGATCTTGCACGAGAATGCCAAGCGGCAGACCGGCGGCTATTATTTTCTTGGTCATATCAATATCAGCCATGGAAGGTGTGGGGTCACCTGATGGATGGTTATGCACCATAACAATAGCTGTAGCGGAAAGCTCCAGCGCACGTTTGATCACTTCGCGCGCATAGACAGGCGTGTGGTCCACGGTGCCAGTTTGTTGCACTTCATCAGCAATCAATTGGTTTTTCTTGTCAATAAAAAGCAACCTAAAACTTTCCACCTCATTGAAGGCCATGGCGGCACGGCAATAATCGACAATGGCATTCCAACTTGTGAGAACGGGTTTGTTGAGAATTTCGCCCTGCGCCAAACGCAAAGCGGCAGCTTGTATAAGTTTCAGTTCTGTGGTCACGGCAGGTCCCACGCCTTTCACTTCCATCAAGCGATTTGGCTCGGCGCTGATCACTTCAGCAAAGCTGCCGAAACGTGCCATGAGTGCTTTGGCAATTGGCTTGGTGTCGCCGCGTTTAATGGCTCGGAATAAAACCATTTCCAACAATTCATAATCGGGCAGGGCGGAAGGGCCACCTTCAACAAAGCGTTCACGCAAGCGTTCGCGGTGGCCAAGATGGCCTAGGTCTAAGCCGACGTCCGAGAGCCCGTCCTTGCTCATTTTTAGATCTTATAAGGTGGGCAGTGCAGGCCCTTGGGCGAGAGTGTGAAAATCTCACAGCCGGTTTCGGTGACAGCAACCATATGCTCAAATTGCGCAGATAATGAACGGTCGCGCGTCACCGCAGTCCAGTTATCACTCAACACTTTCACATGGGGTTTGCCCAGATTGATCATGGGCTCAATGGTGAAGAACATGCCGGGCTTTAATTCTACTCCATCGCCCATTCGCCCGTAATGCAGCACATTGGGTTGATCATGAAAAATTTGGCCAATGCCATGGCCGCAAAAATCGCGCACCACTGAGCAGCGTTCGCGCTCGGCATATTGCTGAATAGCAAAACCAATATCGCCTAGATGCGCGCCGGGCTTCACCATGGCAACGCCACGCATTAAGCATTCATAAGTTACTTCTATCAAACGTTCGGCAGAACGTGGAATTTCGCCAACACCATACATGCGGCTGGAATCGCCATGCCAGCCATCGACAATGAAGGTGACATCAATGTTCACAATTTCGCCTTCGCGCAATGGCTTATCATTTGGAATGCCATGGCAGACGACATGATTGATTGATGTGCAGCAGGCATGGCGATAGCCGCGATAGTTGAGAGTGGCCGGCAGAATTTTGTGATCGGCAGCAAATTCCATGAAGAATTTGTCGATGGCTAAGGTGGTTGTGCCTTCCTTGATCATCGGGGTTACTTCATCAAGGGCCGTGGCCACCAAGCGGCCAGCTTTGCGCATGGGCTCAAAATCTTCAAGCTTGTGGCGTTTTATGGTGGATGCGTATGCTGTTTTTGTCATGGCTGCTATTTTGTCAGGGCTTTTGCGAATGGTCAATGCGATCGTGTAATGAAAGAAAAAAGGAATCATAATGTCAAAAGCTCCAACCGCCGCTGTTTTGCTCATTGGCAATGAAGTTCTGTCTGGTCGCACCAAGGATAAGAATTTAAGCTTTATTGCTGATTATCTTGCGGCTTTGGGCATTGACTTGATGGAAGCCCGTGTGGTGGCTGATGATGAAAGTGATATTGTTGCGGCTGTGAATGCGCTTAGGGCGCGTTATACTTATGTATTCACCACGGGTGGCATTGGCCCCACGCATGATGACATTACGGCGGATTGCATTGCCAAGGCTTTTGGTGTGGGCATATCGCACCATCCAGAAGCGGTTGAAATTCTCACAGCCTATTTCAAAGAAAATGGCCGCGAGCCCAATGTAGCGCGGATGCGCATGGCGCGGGTGCCTGACGGGGCCACGCTAGTGGAAAACCCAGTTTCAAAAGCTCCGGGCTTTCGCTTGGAGAATGTGTTTGTGATGGCAGGTGTGCCAAAGATTATGCAAGCCATGATGGATAAAATTGCGCCTGAGCTGGTGATGGGTGTTGTTGTTCAGGCGCGCACCATCGTGTTTCAAGGCGGCGAGGGCGATGTGGCCAAGCCGCTAAAGGAAATTCAAGAGCGCTTTGCGGAAGTGATTATTGGGTCTTATCCATTTGAATCGCCGCAAGGCTTTGCCACCAACTTGGTTTTACGTTCGCGTGATGAAGTGGCGCTGGCAAGTGCAGTTGAGGCGGTGAAGGCTGCGGCCCGACTGTTGGTTGCTGAGGGCAAGGCTCGGGGGTGGAGTGTGGGGTGAGCCTCGAAGCATCAGCTTAAGCTGCTAGCGCCTTTTTTACTTTTTCTGTAAGGTCATTGCGGGTGAAGGGTTTATTCACCAGCTCAATGGTGTCTGGCAAATCCTGCATTTGGCGCACGGAGCCTGGTGCATAGCCCGACATGAACAGAATGCGGAGATCAGGCCTCAGCTTGATGGCTTTGGCAGCAAGCTCTGGTCCGTTCATACCGCCAGCCATAATCACATCGGACAGCACCAAATCAATATCACGATTTTCGTCGATCATCTTCAGGCCTTCATGGCCATTGGTAGCGGTGATGATGGTAAACCCCATTTCTTCAATCATTGCAGCGGCAACTTCACGCACTGAATCATTATCCTCAACGACTAGCACTTTTAGTTTTTTTGTGGGTTCGGCCGCTGCTGCAACAGCGATGGTTGCGCCGAGTTCACGCTGCAAATGCTCCTGCAAATCAGCAGGGCGCTGCACCGGAACCGAATTTTCGGAGGCCTTCATCTTTGGCAAATAAAGTTTCACCGCAGTGCCATGGCCCACTTCAGAGTAAATTTTCACATGGCCGCCAGATTGTTTTACGAAACCGTAAATCATCGACAAGCCAAGGCCTGAACCTGCCTCTGGGCCTTTGGTTGTGAAGAAGGGTTGGAATACTTTTTCGATATTTTCAGGGGCGATGCCAGCACCTGTGTCGGTCACTGCGATTTCAACATAGTCACCGGCTGTCACTTCTTCATTGGCTTCGCAATATTCTTTATCCAAAGTGCGGTTGGCACTTTCGATCATCAAGTTGCCGCCCTTTGGCTTCATAGCGTCACGCGCGTTGATGGCAAGATTGAGGATGGCGGTTTCCAACATAGTCTGATCGGCGTTGATGGGCCACAGATTAGTTGCAGGCATAATTTTGAGTTCAACAGTGGCCGAGATTGCTTGCTTCAACATATCTTCCATGCGGAAGAGCAGATCATTCACATTCAGTTCTTTGTTTTGCAGGGTTTGCTGGCGCGAGAAGGCGAGCATGCGCTTGGTGAGATCGGAGCCCTTATCGGCGGCTTCAATGGCAGCACGAATGCGCTTCAAGGCGCGCTCATCATTTTTGACGATCTGTTCAACGAGCTGCAAATTGCCCATCACCACCATCAACAAATTGTTGAAATCATGCGCGATGCCACCGGTGAGTTGGCCCACGGCTTCCATTTTTTGGGCTTGATGGAATTTGCGCTCCAAGGCTTTGCGTTCGGTGACGCATTGGCAGGCCCCGAAAATGGATTCGATCTGGCCTGAAGAATCTTGTTCCGGCTCAAGCGTTACTTGGAAATATTCAATTTCGCCAGTTTTGCTTTTTACCGCGATTTCGAGATTCTTGATCTGCTTGCCAAGCTTGGCGAGTTCAATGGCCTCGCAGAATTTTTCACGGTCACCCGGTTCAATCATTTTAATAAAGGCATCAAGATTTGGATGCACCATGGCATCGGCCATGCCGATAAGGGCAGCCAATTCAGCCGTTAAACGCGAGACACCGGTGGCCACGCGCAATTTGAAACTGCCGAGATGGGATACGGCTTGGGTTCGCTTCAATGCAAGTTCAGATGTTTTCAAACGCTCCAAAGTGGACATCTGATCATTGATGTTGCGGCACAGGCCAACGGCTTTGACAGGTTTGCCAGTTGCTGGATCGCGGATTACACCTGCTGCTGATTCAATCCAAATATAACCACCGGATTGGGCCTTGACGCGGTAACGAGTTTGAAAAATTTCGGTGCCAAAGGGGGCAGTGCGAATTTTTTCATCGAGGGTTTTATCCAAATCTTCAGGGTGAATGAGATCATTGAAGCTGTGGAAGTTGAGTTCAGATTCACCGGATTTTTTGCCAAAAATTTCATACATTTCAGGAGAGTTGTAAGTTGCTCCAGTTTCATAATTGAAATCCCACAAAGCATAACCGCCGGAGCGAAGCGCCAAATTCAAGCGCTTTTCATTGCTCATCGCGGCTTCGGCTTGTTCTAAGCTGGCGTGTTGGCCAACCAAAACCATGTTGCGGTTGCCATCTTGATTCCAAGCTTGGGTGCGGAAGATTGATTTGATCATGGTGCCAAGTGGTGGCGTATATGTGACTTCAATTGATTGTTGTTCTGAAGGATCGATTGATTCAGTTACAAAGCGGGCAGAAAGGCTGCCGGTGCCAAATTTCATTAACGGTTTACCGATTACATCTTCACGCTGGCAGGTCCACTTGCGCAATATGGCGGTTGATGCATCTTTCACAATCGCCTCAGGCATTGAAACCACAATCATCTCAATATTTGCAAGTTCAAATGCCGTTACCAGTGCTTCAATCATGTTTAACCCGCTTCACGAGGTGGTTGGTTTCAGGCCATTGTCGCGGTAAAGTATGAAACAAGTGTTGATCAATTGAGTTCTATTGCATTGAAACTGGCAATTATTGTTTGTATGCCCAAGTTTTGGAGTGGGTTTCATGGACGAAAAATGGCAAAAGAGTTTTCCAGTGTCGTGGGATCAGTTCCACCGCGACGCACGGGCTTTGGCGTGGCGGCTATCTTCAGCGGGGCCATTTTCGGCAGTTGTTGCGATAACACGCGGCGGCCTTGTGCCTGCGGCGATTGTTGCCAGAGAGCTTGGAATTCGGGTGATTGAATCCGTATGTGTTGCTTCCTATGATTATGATAAACAAGGTGAAATTACTGTTTTAAAGCCTGTTTCTCTGGTGATTATTGGCAGCGATAAGGGGGCCGGAGTTTTAATCGTGGATGATTTGGTGGATACTGGGGCCACCGCCAAAGTGGTTCGTGAAATGATGCCCAAGGCTCATTTTGCCACGGTTTATGCCAAGCCACAGGGTAGGCCATTGGTTGATACATTTGTTACTGAAGTGAGCCAAGACACGTGGATTTATTTGCCATGGGATATGGGATTGCAATTTGCACCGCCCATTGGTGAGCGGGCAACGGCATAATTTATGTGGTTAATGAATGCCTAATGAAGGCGGCATAAATTGGATGAGCTTTAGCAAGCGCTGTTACTGTTGGTAAGTTTGCTTTTTGCGCTTGGCTATAGCTGGATTTGAAACTTATAAAATCTTGAGATGATGCCAGTGCGGCATCGCCCATAATGGCGTGAACTGGTGTATCCTTGGCCTTGCCTTTCATTGGCACTGATCCTGCGGAGATAATTGCCAAGCTGTTTGAACGGTCTTTAATGTCTCCTGCCAAAAGGCAATCATGGCCCATGGCTTTGCAAGCAGCTTCGGCACGCGCAGCGGTGTTCACGGCTTCGCCTAGCACTGTGTAGTTGAAGCGGTGTTCAGAGCCCATATTGCCAATGCAGGCTGGGCCAGTGGCCATGCCAATGCGCACAGCAATGGGCCAACTTTCTATCGCTTGCAAAGCGGTCTTGGCAGCTGGTCGCTCATTAAAAATTTCAAGTTGCTGCTTGATTTTGAGTGATGCGAGCAGGGCATGATATTGGTGATCTGGCGTTGCCACAGGCGCATTCCAAAAAGCCATAACGGCATCACCGATATATTTATCGATGGTGCCACCCTCAGAGAGAATGGCTTGGCTGCAGGCATCAAGCACGCCATTTATAATTTTGACCAGCTCTTGTGGCGGGAGTTTTTCACTCAAGGGCGTGAAGTTTTTAATATCAACAAACATCACAGTCACATCGCGGATTTCGCCACCGAGTTTCAAATTCTGTGGGTTGCGTTCAATCTCTGCCAGAATTGAAGGGGCCACATAATGGGCAAAGCTGCGGCGCATTTGGCGGCTCTGTTTGTCGGTTACGAGAAGTTTGTATGCTGTGGTTGCGATGAACGTGAGCAACAGAGATGCCGCTGGAAAAGTGAAATCAACCAGCAAACCAAAATTGCGATATGCAAGTGCGGTGATTGCGGCAAGGGTGGCAAGCGCAGTTGCAGTTGTGGCGATCGTGCCAGCGGGACGCAGATAGTTTGCTAGAATAGAAATTAGTACACCCAGCAGAAGGGCTGTTGCAAACTCTCCCCCCACCACCCAATTGGGCCGTGTTAAAAATGCACCAGATAGAATTTGCTCTAAAGCTTGGGCATGGACGGAAACGCCGGGGATAGATTCCCCAAGAGCCGAAGTGCGCGTGTCAAGTAAACCCACAGCTGACGCTCCAATCAAAACAATATGGCCTTCGATGAGGGGGCGCAATTCTTCGAGATTGTTTTGGCGCAGGAGTTTTTCGGCTGAGACATAGAGGGCAGGGTCGTTCACGCGGTAGTTAACTTGGAGAAGGCCCGCCTCAGATGTTGGAATTTCAATATCGCCAACGCGCACGGACTCTATGGTGTTTTCCACACTGCTTGAACCATTGACCACCAAACTATCAACCTTCTGGGCAACGCGTAATGATTCCAAAATGAGGCTGGGGTAAAAGTTTTTTCCATCACTCCACAGCAAGGGAACTTGGCGGGCTATCCCTTGGTCTCTGGCGAGGTCGATGTTGATGCTGCCCAAGCCTTTGGCGCTCACATCAAGCATTTCAATATTTGTAATTATTTTGGCAAGGCGCGGTGGTGCCTCCAAAGCATCAAGACCGGTTTGCGCAAATCCTGCCTTTTTCGAGGGCAGGGTGGTCTGTTGCCCAGCTGTTGAAGCAAAGGCATTCACCACAGGCCCAGCTGCAATGGCATTCGCCAAAAGCTTGTCGTTATCCGTTAGCATACGATCAGGTTCAGCAAAAATAATATCAAAGGCGATTGCTGATGCGCCGAGCTTGGTGAGATTGGTCACAAGAGTTGCAAGCTCACCTCGCGGCCACGGCCATTGACCGATTGATTTGAGCGAGGCTTCATCAATATCAATGATGTGTACTGGCTGAGCGGGTGTTGGGCTGCGCGGCCAAATGCTTTGTAAGCTGTCAAAGCCTGATCCACGCAAAGTTGCGATGATAGGTGGGTCCATGTTGCGGGTGGCCAGAGCAAACGCCGAAACAATCAAGCCTAGCGCAAGGCCAATGATGCTATTAGCGCCAGGCATGATGAATTATCTGCAACTATTGAATACGTTTTGGTGGAGGTACCTGACCACCCTGCCCAGAATCAAAAATCACATATTTTCTGCAAGCAGTGATGTTTAGGTGGAAAGCAACATTCAATGGTCGTTGATCAATTGTGTAAGGCAGCTTGCGGATGAGCCCGCTTGATTTGGTTTCACCAAACAGTTCGGCTGAGTTTTGCGCTTTTGCAAGGCCCAAATCACAACCAGCATTTAAATCCACGCAGTTTTTGGCTAAGTTACACAGCCTCACTTTGCCAGCATGAACCGCAACGCCGGTGTCGCCCTTCACCCAATAGTCAAAACCTGTACCGCGAATGCCCATGGTGGCATTGGCGGTTTTAATGTCATAAGCGCTTTTGGGGCTTTTACCGGTGATGAAACGGAAGGTGCCGCGCAGAGCATTGATTGAGAATTTTGCTGCCGTGCCAGAATCTCGCATCAAGAACTTTTCAATCACCAAACTGGAGCCCGGCCCTAAAACCAATTTTGTATTATCAACAAAGAGAATTTGTACATTGCCACCGCCCACCGATATTTTGTCATGCTCAAAAATCGCGCTGCCAACCATGAGGGTTCGGTTGCCCGCTTTTGGTGCGCCGCTGAGAGCTACCACTTTGGCAATTGAATCTGCTGCCTGTGCAGGGGCAAGACCAAGGCATGTTATTGGAATAAAGAGGACGCTAACGAATAGGTTCCGCATCACGTTAAAAACTCCGAGTATTTATGCCCCTTTAGGAGAGTTTAGACGGATGATTTGCAGTTGGCAACCGTGAACACTCGCTTTAAAAGCGAATGCATGACGGATAGTTCGCAAATTTTCAGTGTTCTTAGTTTGGTGGCTGGTTTACAAATCAAACACTTCATTTGTGATGGGCCACTGCAAACCAAAGCTATGGTTGATTCAAAATCTAAATATGGTGATGGCCTTGGCATTGTGCATTCAGCAATTCATGGCATTGGAACAGCAGTCGTTTTATTGTTGTGGCTACCTGCTGGAATACTGCTGCTTGGCCTAGCTGTGCTGGATTTTGTGGTGCATTATCACACAGACTATGCCAAAGAAAATATTGTAAAACGTGCTGGTTGGACAACGTCTGACGCTAAATTTTGGTGGGCGTTAAGTGCCGATCAAACTTTGCATCAACTCACTTATATTGTGCTGACTTATTTGGCTCTCACCATTTAACTTCGTCGTCGCCAAACACTTTTCTTGTGTTGGCGCGGCGCATTTTCTGAGCCAAGTCGCGGCCCAGTAACTGATAAAGAATTCCAGAAATCTGATTGTCCTTGGCCATCACTTTGGCCATGCGCATTTTTGAAAATGCCAGCGTGCGTGCGGGTTCATCAATGGTCACTTTGGCGGTTGCTGGGTTTCCCGTGAGGTAAGCAATTTCACCAATAAAAGACCCTTTTTCCAAATGGGTGATAAGCTTGCCATCCACCTCTACATTGGCCCGCCCGGAGCAGAGAAAATAGAGTGCATCGACAGGGGCGTCTTGTCTCGTCAAAACATCGCCAGTTTTATAGTCTTTCCAATCAGCGGCTTTGAGCATGCGGGCGATTTGACTGTCGTCCAAGCCACTGAAAGATTGGCGCAACATATCCGCATCTTTTTCAGGAAGGCGCGCATTTAACTTTTCGCGGATAAGCCAAATTAACTGGTAGAGATTGATGGCAATGAAAACGCTATCCCATGGCACGCCAGACGTTGCATTGATGCCCGTGATGCGAAAATATAGAATTTCCAAAAACAAACCAATGACGGCAGCCACGCGCAACCAGAATACGTTGGTCAAAAAATAGGAAATAGCGATCACAACATATGAAAGATGGGCCGGAATATCAGTCAATGAGAAATAGTTTTCCATCTTTCCCTCGGTGGCAAATCAAAAAACAGGTTCACGCGATCTGGTAGTGCTTGTCAAGTCGCTCTTAGCCACCTATCAGGAGCCTCAGATTGTGCGGGCGTGGCGTAATGGTAGCCGCAACGGACTTAAAATCCGTAGGAAGAAATTCCGTGGGGGTTCGAATCCCCCCGCCCGCACCAACTGCTTGTTAGTACGGCTACTAACAGATGGAGATCAGGAGTGGTCTGCCTCTATTGCCCATGGCAAGGCAGTTGCCGCTGCATTGTGCTCCACCCCATTGCCACTGGCGGGGATGGATCGCACTTCTGACCGACAATGAAGTTAAACCATTTACTCAAGACAGTCCAATTTTTGCACCTCTATGGGGCAGGGCTCGTCCTCAATCAGTGTGATATTGTTGCAAAAGTCCCAAATGCCGAACGACAAATTTCTCGCCAAAGGAGGCGCAAGCAGTAATTGCTGGTCGATGTGCTCTCAGGCGCGTTACCGAGGTCGCCTGTGAGTTTAGCTAATAATAATGTGTCCCCTACATGGTTTTTCAAGGGCCGCACCCACGGCCGTGAAATTTTAAGTTCAGCGATGCAAAA
>JANLPA010000082.1:0-9732 GCA_031366855.1 Hyphomicrobiales bacterium
GCGTGTTGATGCCACAGCCATCTTCATAAGCTGAATTGGGCCACAGTCCTTCCGAAACCAAAACGCCGCGCCGTTGTCCTGCATGGGCTTTGGCGTGGAGAGTTACCCGTCCTCTGGCGCTGCCAAGCTGCACTTTATCACCATCAACCAAGCCGTTGGCGATCAAATCTTCCGGATGCACAAGAACCGTAGGCCTGCCTTCACGTTTGCAGCTGGATGGTGTTTCGTTGAATGTTGAGTTTAAAAATGTGCGCGCGGGGCTGGTGGCCAAGCGGAAGGGAAATTCTTCATTGGCCACCTCAATGGCTGTATAATAATCAGGAAATTCAGGCAGATCGGCATAGGGGCCCAGTTGGCCGGTCGGTGACAGATACGCCGCCCGTTTCCAATCTGGCTTGAAATGATATTTGCCATCCGCATGGCCAAAGCCCTTCACATAATGTGCGGTGTCAAAATCGGGTTGAACATCCACCCAGTTTTCTTCATCGAGAACATCAAGGCCGGGGCGGTTGGTATCGCGCAAGGTTTGATCAATAATCTCACGCGGGCTCATCTCAAAACCCTTATGCACAGCACCCACGCGGCTAGCGATTTCGGAAATCACCTCATGATTGGAGCGGCATTCGCCCGGTTCATTCACCAGTTTGCGGCCAAACAAAATATGCTGGTGGCCGCCACCTTGATAAATATCATCATGCTCTAAAAACATGGTGGCAGGCAAAAGCACATCGGCATATTTGGCTGTCTCGGTCATGAATTGCTCATGCACGCAGACGAATAAATCCTCGCGCGCGAAGCCCTGCTTCACTTTGTTTTGGTCGGGGGCGATAGAAACCGGATTGGTGTTTTGAATGAGCATGGCCATCACCGGCGGGCCGCCTTGCAAGTCTTGCGGATTGCCCAGCAGCGCTTCACCTACACGGGCTTGGTCCATCACGCGGAATCTGCCCGAGGCTGCATCCTTGCCTTCGATTAGCGTTTTATTCCATTTATAAATGCCACTGTTGGAATGTAGTGCGCCACCACCCTCATGCAGCCAAGCACCTGTGACGGCCGAAATTGAGGTGACAGCGTGCATGTTCACCGCACCGTTGCGCGAGCGGGCAAAACCATAGCCAATGCGGAAATAAGTGCGCGGCGTTTCACCAATCAGTTTTGCAAAGGCTTCGATTTCGGAAACGGGGCAGCCACAAATCTCTGCCGCCCACTCCGGCGTTTTATCTTTGAGATGGGCTTCCAGTTCGCGTGGATAATCCGTGTACTGATTAAGATAATCCCAGTTGGCGTGGCCATCACGAAACAACACATGCATGATGGCACAGGCCAATGCGCCATCAGTGCCGGGCTTAATCAGCAATTTAATGTCGGCGGCCTTCATGGTGCCGGTTTCATAAATATCCACACAGGCCAGTTTCGCGCCACGGGTTTTGCGGGCAATGCCAATATGCGTCATCACATTCACCTGGGTGTTCACCGGGTTTCCGCCCCACACCACAATGAGATCAGATTTTTGCATCTCACGTGGATCAACACCGGCAATGCGCCCAGTGCCTGCAAAAAAACCCGCCCATGATAGCGCAATGCACACCGTGCCATACATTCCGGAATAAGATTTCGCATGGCGCAAGCGCTCAATGCCATCACGCATCACCAGCCCCATGGTGCCTGCATAATAATAAGGCCACACGGATTCTGACCCATGCTCGGCTTCGGCTTTGAGGAAAGACGCCGCTGTCAGGTTCAGCGCCTCATCCCATGAAATCCGCTCAAATTGACCAGAGCCTTTCGGACCTTTGCGCTTCATCGGGTGTAGCAAACGATCTGGGTGGTGAATGCGCTCGGCATAGCGCGCTACTTTTTCGCAAATCACGCCCAGCGTATAAGAATTATCTTTGGCCCCGCGCACTCGGCCAATGGTGTTGTCGTCCAGAAGCTCCACCTCCAGCGCGCAAGCCGAAGGGCAATCATGCGGGCAGACGGAGATTCCAGTTTTAATGTTAGGGCTGTGAATGTTCATGGACGAGACTCATATCCTAATTTATAGAGCTCGTCATGCTTCCCATCTCATCCCTCCAAAACCCCACAATCAAACTCATTCGTTCGCTTGAACAAAAGAAGGAACGGCGCGAAGCTGGGCTTTTTGTGGCTGAAGGTTTTGCCATGCTGGAACGGGCCGAAGTGTGTGGGCATGTGCCAGATTATGTGGTGGCCACCAAACGCATAGATATGTTCGATGATGTGAAACCTACACTGGTGACCGATAAGGTGATGGCCGAACTTTCCGGCCAGAATAATCCGCATGATGTACTGGCCGTGTTCAAGCAGCGCTATCAACCGCATCCATCCAAAGACGGGTTGTGGCTGGCGCTGGATGAAGTACGTGACCCCGGCAATATGGGCACCATCATTCGCACCGCTGATGCTGTGGATGTGAAGGGCATTATTCTGGTGGGCGATTGCTGTGACCCTTATTCGCCAGAATGCGTGCGCGCCAGCACGGGTTCGATTTTTGGTGTCACATTGGTGCGCATGAATGTGGCAGGAATGCTGGACTTCGCCAAAACCTGGCCCGGCGATGTGGTGGGCACAAGTGGAACGGCAAGAAACGACTTCCGAAAGGAATATTTGCATCCCGTATTGCTAGCCATGGGCAGTGAATCGCGCGGGCTCTCAGCTGAACTCTCAAGGTCTTGCACGCAACAGGTGAGAATTCCAATGAAGGACGGCGTGGAGAGCTTGAATGTTGCGACGGCGAGTGCGCTGATGTTGTATCAGGTGGGCGGAACAAAATAGTTTCGCACGTGAAATTTGATTTACACTTAAACGACTTCAGATTGGATTTTTGTCGGTCTAAATAGGCACTTGGTTTATTTTAAGCGTTCCAATTGTTTTCCAATTCACATTATCGAAACACCATTCAAAAACAACGTTACCCTGTTTTTCAATGCTAAGGGGAAATGGTCCAATTGGGATTGCAATTAAACCAAGTCCATTTGTTTCTCCACCAAGCGTACCTTGAATCAAATCTTGCCCTGCTTCATTACGCGCTCTGAATTCAAGATTAAATGCTCCAATTGCAGTTGGCCGCCCTGAAATCCACACAGCACAAAGGATCATTGCAGGTAGCTGCGAAATATTTATTTCTGGGGCGGTTACACCAAAAAGTGTGTGTTTCCCTCCGACCTCGTTTCGGAACCCTTCACAAAACACTACATCTTCAACAATTATCTCAGTCACTTCATTGATACCGTATTGGCAACATAGGTGCTTGCAGTTTTGTGATTTGCTATCGAGGCAGTAGTAATTTTAGGTAAATTCGGTTTAGTCAACGCACCAGACGAGCTAATGCTTTGATGCACGCGGCCAAAGTTGTCTCCAACCTCAACATCATTTTTGCTAAGTTTAAAATCAATATCATACCCTAGCGCCCAAGCCAAATCAGCGACACTCCGCAGTGTTAAATTTTCAGTTCCTACAAACTGCCTGTTAACAACCGATCTGTTGACGCCTAACATTTTTGCAATTGCCTGTTGGGTCAGCTTTCGCACTTTCTTTTCACCAATCAGTGCGCCTTGAAGCTCCGATCTCACATGCGAGATAAACCTAGATACTTTTCTTGGTCTTTCACCAATGTCATGTACTAACGATGTCATCATAAACTCCAGTAATAAACTTTGGTTGGTCTAAATCCAATTTTTTTCGTGCGCTAACAACTTTTGCCATCGCAACGTTGTAACTAGACCTCCGACTAGGAGGTTTGTAGTTATCGGCATAATCACCGAACACTGCAACAAACTTGTCTTTTTGAAACATCCATCCAAAAATCCGAAGGTCTACAGTTTTCAACTCCCAAACTTCGTCACCGATTGGGCTTAAGTCCTTGAACATTGTCCCATATCTAATTTCCTTTCCAACAATCCACTTGAACAATATGTTATCGAACTGCTCTTCAGGCGTTTCGGTAGCTTTAAGTCGTCCTTGCTGTAGCATTGGCAATTCACTATTCTTCCACTCAACGAAAGTTGGCAAAACATAAATCCAACGAAATTGAAATTCTCTCTTGTCCAACGGAACAGTGATGTCAATTAACTGACCATCTGCTAACAACTTATGAATTGTTGCCATTTAAGTCAACATATTTAACTTAGATAAATCAGAATTAATGAATTTTATCATCTTTCATTTCTATCTCCAGTTTGAAAAAAGTTCAATATATTAAATACTTATTGCACTCTCATACTCAAGCAGCATTCATCTTGCACCAGCCTTCAACAGCCGATGCGGTCATTCGTTTTTATGTCGGGGAATTCGTTTGGGTGATTTTGGGCACCACGGTCGAATATAACTTAGTTAGGGATTTCACCGTTCGGTGTCAAGGATTATTTTCCTGTTATATGCGATGCCGCGCCAGCTCGCCGTGCAGCTGATCAATCTGGTCAAGCAAATCCAGCACCACAGCCAAGCTTTCCGTATTCAATCCTAAGTCCACTTCCAGCCGCCGCGCTTTGCGGAGCCTTGTCAGGGTGAGAACCGTGTAATGGCTGGTCTCGGTGATAGCGCCATGGGCGTGGAGGGTTTCGATCCAGGTGATGTCCACATTCAGAACCCTCGCCAAATCCTGCGCACTCAATTGTGTTGTTTCGTCCAAGAGATCAAAATCAGTGGCCATGGTTCGCCTCCATCTTGGCGCGCGGGTTGAAGGCCAAGTCTCGCGCCATCTGTTCATAAATTTCTTTGGCTTTGGGTGTGACGCCCTTCGGCAACACGATGACGAGGCGCACATGCAAATCGCCAGGCTCTGACGCTGGAAGGCCTTTGCCTTTGGCGCGGAGTTCTTTGCCATGAGCCGAGTTGGGCGGCACTTTTAACATGATGCTGCCGGTTGGGGTGGGGGTTTTCACGTCGGCACCCAAGGCTGCTTCCCACGGGGTGATGGGCAGGTCGATGAACAGGTCTTTGCCCTCGGCGCGGTATAGCGGATCGGGCGCGAATTCCACTTCGAGATAGAGATCGCCAGCAGGTTGGCCGCCGCCCTGCCCCTTCAGCCTGATCACTTGACCCGCCACGAGGCCCTTGGGGATTTTCACGTTCAGGGTTTTGGTGCCAAGATTAATCTGCCGCGTGGCACCGTTAAAGCTATCGCGCAGGCTGACTGCAATGCGGGCATGGGTATCTTGGGTTTGGCGCTGGCGGGCTTCTTCCTGTTTGGCACGAGCGGCGAACAGCTCTTCGAAGAAATCGCTAAAGTCAGCTTCTTGCGTGTTTTGACGTTGTGCTCGGAAATCATGTTGTTGATTCCAATTGGGTGGTGGGCGGAACTGCTGGCCTTGCTGCGGGCCGGTGCCTAGCTCATCATAGGCTTTGCGTTTCTCGGGGTCGCTGAGCACCTCATTGGCTTCGTTGATGTCTTTGAAGCGAGCTTCGGCGGCTTTATCTTTATTCAAGTCCGGATGGAATTTGCGCGCCAGTTGACGATACGCTTTTTTTATCTCGTCAGCTGTGGCTTTGCGGTCCACGCCAAGGGCTTTGTAATAATCTTTGAAATCCATAAGTAGCACTCACCCTTTACCTCAATATCGGCGCACTAGCGCGAATTGCAAGTGCTGGTCAATCTGGCTCACCCCTTGGGTTGCTTTTGAGCCTTGTAAGCGTGCCCGAACACGGCGAAAATCAATTCAACAAACAGGGCTTTAAAATGAAAACACATGCGCGGGTTGTTGTTGTTGGTGGAGGCGTTATGGGCGTGGGGTTGCTCTATCACCTCGCCCTTGAAGGCTGGATGGATATTGTGCTCATTGAAAAAGGTGAGCTGACATCAGGTTCCACTTGGCATGCCGCTGGGCAGTGTCCGCATTTTAATTCATCTTTAAATATGACCAAGGTTCATAATTATGGCACGCAGCTTTATCCGCAATTGGAAAAGCTCACTGGCCAAGCGGTGTCGTGGCATGGCTGCGGTGGGCTTCGGCTGGCCACCACTGCGGAAGAAGTGAATTGGCTGAAATATGTATATGGAATTTCGCGCCTTGCTGGATACGAGGCCGAAATCATCGGGCCATCGGAGATAAAGCAATATCATCCTTACTTGGAAACGTTTGGCGTGAAGGCCGCGTTTCGCACCGTGAACGATGGCCATGTGGCCCCGGCTGATATTACCAATGCGATGGCGGCAGGGGCGCGGCAATTGGGGGCCGAGATCTATCGGCGCACGCGCGTCACCGATATTAAATTGCAGCCCAATGGCGAATGGCGCGTGTTCACTGATGCGGGCAATATTGATTGCCAGCATGTGGTGAATGCGGCTGGTTCTTACTGCGATGTGGTAGCTGGTTGGACAGGTCACCTCGCACCCATTTCCAACATGCTGCACCAATATGTGATCACCGAACCTCTGCAAGAGCTCGAGGATTTAGAGTTTGAACTCCCCGTGGTGCGTGACCCCTACTCCCACGCTTATTTGCGCGAGGAAACCAACGGCGTGCTCGTTGGTCCTTATGAAACCGCCACCGCTCATGTATGCTGGGATGGGCAACCGCCGCGCTGGGATTATGAGAGCGAGCTTGAAGTGAACGAGCTTGATCGCATCATGCCGTGGTTGGAAAAGGCCACTGAGCGTTTGCCGTTGTTTGGACAGAGCGGTGTGAAGTCTATTATCTCTGGTGCCATCACCCACACGCCAGATGGTGTTTATCTCTCTGGCCCTGCTCATGGTGCGCCCGGATATTGGATGCATTGTGGTGCTTCGATTGGTATTTGCCAAGGGGGTGGTGCCGGAAAATATTTGGCGCAATGGATGGTGCATGGCCAAGCTGAAATCAATATGCGCGAATTTGATCCGCGCCGTTTTGGACCTTGGGCCACGAAAGATTACACCACGGAAGTTTCCATCGCCGATTATCACCACATGTATTATTGTTATAAGCCCGGTGAGCAACATGAAGTTGGGCGCGGGCTTCGCAAGTCAGCTTTGTACGACACTCTGAAACATGAAGGCGCACAGTTTGCGCAAATCTTCGGCTGGGAGCGGCCGCGTTGGTATGACAAAACAGGCAAGGGTGAAGAGTTCTCCTTCCGCCGTTCAAACCAATGGAACGCTGTGCGCGAGGAAGCGCTTGCGGTTCGGACCTGTGTTGGCTTGATGGATTTATCAACCTTCTCAAAATTTGATGTGACGGGCCCCGATGCCTATTCATTCTTAGAACGCATTTGCGCAAATAAAATTCCAACCAAAGATGGTGGAATTATTCTCGGTCATTTGCTGAACGAGAATGGATTCATTGAAAGTGAAATTACGGTTACGCGGCTTGCCGCCAATCACTTCTATGTGCTCTCTGCCGCTGTTGCCCAGCTGCATGATTTTGATCAGCTGAATTGGCGTATGAAGGTTAGCGAAAATGTGGCAATTACTGACATCACCGATGATTATGGTGTATTGGTTCTAGCCGGACCAAAAGCGCGCGATGTGCTTCATCAGTGTACGGAAGAAGATTTGAGTTTCCGCTGGTTAACAGGCCGCTTTGCAAAAGTTGCGGGCATTGTCGGTGCGCGCTTGCTGCGCGTCAACTATGTGGGCGAGTTGGGTTGGGAGCTGCATGTGCCTATGGCTGGTCTTAAACAGGTTTATGACACTGTGATGAAAGCTGGCACACCCCATGGCATTAAGCTGTTCGGCACCTATGCGATGAATTCACTGCGCATGGAAAAGTCTTATCGGGGCTGGGGTTCAGAACTCACCACCGAGATTGATTTGTTCGAAGCTTCGATGAACCGCTTCATTCGATTGGACAAGCCTGATTTCATTGGCAAAGCTGCGACACTGGTGGCCAAGCAGCGAGGCCCGCGTTTAACGCTGGTCACCATGAGCGTGGACAATACTGATTCTGATTGTGTGGGTAATGAACCTGTTTATCATGAGGGCAAGATTGTGGGGCTAACCACCTCTGGGGCTTTCGGCCATGCGGTGAATAAATCTCTGGCCTTTGCATATGTTGATCCGAAATTGTCGGCACAAGGCACAGAATTTGAAGTGATGATGTTTGGTGAAATGCGCAAAGCGCGAATTATTCCGGAATCGATTTGGGACCCTGCCAATGAACGATTGAAAGCTTGAGGTTGATTAGACTTGCGGTGGTTTTATTTCCGAACGCCGCAAAATCCACAAAAGCAATTTTCTCAGCTTCACTAATAAAGCATACCGCGAATTGCGCGAGTTTGATTTACCCAACAGGAATGCAAGTAGTTTGTCAGTGGCACTTTGCTGACCAAGCGCATCTAGCTTACTCATAACATCAGCCCCACTAAACCAAGTGCCGTTGTTATAGAGCAGCATTTCATTGTTGAGATTGTAACCTTGCGCCCAAGCCGCACGGACCAACGCATGGTCTTGTCTTGCTGAAATCAATTGCAAACCTGGAATGTTTTTGCGCGCATTTGAAAAAGCCACATAGTTTGAACAGACCGGGCATTCGCCATCATAAATCAAGGCTGATTCAAAATCACTTTTTGGCATTGCAAACAATATCCGTACCGCCACTGTTCAGCGGTGTTGCTCCATAACCACACACATAATCTCGGTCAATATCAACTCCCATGGCTAATGCAACAGCCTTTGGACTCGGCTTTTGGAAGTTTTTAACATCAGATGTGCCAGGCGCTGGCAATGGCTCTAAAGTAACTTCACGGTTTATCCAAGTATATCCCCACGACATGATACTTTCTGCCGTCAAATCCCTCTTTGGATCAATATAGAGGGAAGGTTTACGATAGTTCAACGAGCGTAAAATATAAGCATGTACTTCGGAGGCATCGAACAGCAGTTTCTCTTTTACGTAAATTTCTTTCAACGTTGCTGCGGTCTGAAGAACCTGATCTGGCTCTTTGCAAACGAAAGTCATTTTTCTGCGATCAACTAACATTGCTTTGAGATCGGCAAAAACAATTTTTTGGGTCTGGTGATCGATCAATACAAAATTTAAAACAGGGCAACTCCGCTGCTCGAGCATCATGCGCCACGAAAAACGGTTGCCCTCACCGGTCCATTCAACATTCCCAGGATAAAGGAAACTCCTGATCGGAAACAGCGCTTGGACAATCAACCACAAAGGCAAAAACGCAACTATTACTTTGCTGAATCCATTTGAATTCCACGCAAAGCCAACCTTCGATTGATTAACATTAATTCGTTGACTCTCAAATTGTGGGGGGAGCCTTACCCAGCGCATTGCTGTTGCTAAAATCTGCAAAGGCCAATCGGCGTTGAAAAACAATGTCGAACACGCAATTGTCATCCACGGGAAGATATCGATCGGAAAAATTTGTGAGTTAATTATATGAAATCCAGAATATAGAATGAAAACAGGCAATCTGGTTTTTTTCCAAAACATCAATGGTGCACCAAAAATATGCAATAGTATGATGCCGTAAGCGCCAGCAGCCACACCCCAAGTATGTAACCAAACACTGCCAAAAAAAACTAAATCCGATCTTGCAGCAAGCCAGTTTGAAAGAGGTTGAAGATGAAGCCAATCATAATTTATTTTTACCAAACCAGCATAGACCAATATGATCTCCGTCTGAACCTTCAAAGCGAAAAGGAAATAGTTTGGCGCAACTTTTGGAAGCTTCCAAATATAGCTATCAATTGATAGCCGATAATGGGTTGGGCTGAGAGTTAAGAGAAAGAGAAATAGCATCTCCATGTATTCATGATTCAAATATTGATCCGCGGCGATG
>JANLPA010000111.1:0-12045 GCA_031366855.1 Hyphomicrobiales bacterium
CGAGCCTCGAAGGATTGGTGAAAATTTAGATGACTTCTAAACCAAAAACTCCCAAATTAAAATCCACCAAAGGCTTGCCCGCTCGCGATGATATTTTAAAATTCATCGCAGGCTCAGAGGGACCGATTGGAAAACGTGAAATTTCACGCGCCTTTGGCATTAAAGGCAACGACAAAATAAAGTTGAAATCGCTGCTCAAAGATATGAAGGGCGATGGTTCGGTGGCGGGCAAAAAGCGCCGCATGAATGTGGTGGGTGAATTGCCACCTGTCACGGTGATTGAAACCGCTGGCATCGACGACAATGGTGATGCTTACGGCCACCCAGTTGAATGGCATGACGACAAACCACCAAAACTCCTAATCGAATCCCTCACCGGAAAAGCCCCCGCTGTGGGCGACCGTGTGTTGGCCAAGATCGAACATCTATCCGGCCATGGCCCCTACACCCATAAAGCCAAAGTGATGCGCGTATTGTCGGATCGTGCCGGCCGCGTGCTTGCCGTGTTCCGCGTTGTGAAGGGCGAAAGTGCGCGTCTTGTGCCTGTCGATAAGAAAGCCCGTTACGACATTCAAGTGATGAAGGGCGATGAAGGCGGCGCTGTGAATGGCGAGTTGGTGTCTGCCGAGATCATCAAAGACCAAGGGCGCGGTATGCCTGTGGCCCGAGTGCGTGAGCGCCTTGGCGACATGGAGAACTCGCGTAACATTTCGCTGATTGCCATTCATCAACACGGCATTCCAAATGCCTTTCCACAAAATGTGTTGGATGATTCTGAAGCGCTTAAAGAATTCAAACACGCTGGCCGCATGGATCTGCGTGATGTGCCATTGATCACCATCGATCCGCCCGATGCGCGTGACCATGACGATGCGGTGTGGGCTGAGGAACTGGATGATGGCAGTTTCAAAATCATCGTGGCCATTGCCGATGTTGCAACCTATGTGAAGCCCGGTTCGGCACTTGATAAGGAAGCGCGCATCAGAGGCAATTCAGTTTATTTCCCCGACCGCGTTGTGCCCATGTTGCCCGAACGCATTTCAAATGATTTGTGTTCGTTAATCGAAAAACAAGATCGCCCTGCTCTTGCTTGCTTTATGAATATTGATAAATCGGGGCGTAAATCATCGCATAAATTTGCACGCGTCATCATGCGTTCGACCGCAAAGCTTTCCTATCAAGAAGCCCAAGACGCCATCGATGGCCGTGAATCGCCCAAAGCTGAGGTTCTGCTTGAAGGCGTTCTAAAGCCTTTATGGGCGGCCTATGTTGCAATGAAAAAAGCGCAAGACAAGCGCAGCCCACTGAATTTAGATTTGCCTGAACGCAAAATTATTTTGGACAAGCTTGGAAATGTAGCCAAGGTGATCGTGCCAGCCCGGCTTGATGCCCATAAGCTGGTTGAAGAGTTTATGATCCAAGCCAATGTGGCCGCCGCCGAAGAATTGGAAAATCGCAAAACCCAACTTCTTTACCGCATCCACGAGCAGCCTTCTCAAGAGAAAGTTAAAGCTCTTTCGCAGTTTCTCAAAACCGTGCAGCGTGAATTACCATTGGGCCAAGTGATGAAGACCGGGCACTTCAACACGCTGCTGAAATCAGTTGAAGGTGAAGACTTTGAACAGCTTGTGAACCAAATGGTTCTGCGCACGCAAAGCCAAGCAGTTTACCGTGCCCAGAATCTGGGGCACTTTGGACTTTCACTTAAACGTTACGCCCACTTCACCTCACCCATCAGACGCTATGCCGATTTGATTGTGCATCGTGCGCTCATCAGCGCTTTGCATTTTGGGGATGATGGTCTGTCCACGGATGATATTGCCAGGCTAGATGAAACGGGCGAAATGATATCGACTGCCGAACGCCGCGCCATGGTGGCCGAACGCGAAACCACGGATCGTTTGATCGCGTCATTCTTGGCCCCGCAAATCGGTGCCACCTTCAATGCCCGCATTGGCGGCGTGGTGGGTGCTGGCTTGTTTGTGAACTTGGAAGAAACTGGTGCCGATGGCTTCGTGTCCGCTTCCAGCCTTGGGCGCGATTATTATGTTTATGACGATGTGCGCCACGCGCTCATTGGCCAGCGCACAGGCGAGACCTTCCAGATGGGCGACATTGTTCAGGTGAAACTTGTTGAAGCAGCACCCGTAAAAGGTGGCTTGCGCTTTGATATGGTGTCCGAAGGCCGCGCTGGCAAACCCACCAAACTTCGTGGTGATGCTGGAAAACGCAAACCAAAGCGCCGTCACTAGTTGCGGCGCGTTGCCGCTGCGGCGGATCGTGGGTTTGAAATCTTTGATCGTTCAGACCAAATCCCAATCATGTACGAAATTCAACGCTCATGGAAATCAGCAATGGCGCGGGGCTTAATTTGCCGTTGCCCGTCTTGTGGCAAAGGCCACTTGTTCAGAGCCTTTCTCAAAGTCGCTGACACCTGCCCCAAATGCGGAACTGACCTTCACCACCAGCGTGCTGACGATGCGCCACCCTATTTCACCATGATGATTGTGGGGCACATATTGATTCCCGCCGTGGTGATTGTGGAGCGGGTTTGGCACCCTGAAATCTGGTTGCAACTATCAGTTTGGCTGCCGCTCACAGTTTTTCTCACAATTGGGCTGTTACAACCTGTAAAAGGCGCTATTGTAGGCTTGCAATGGGCTTTGCGCATGCATGGATTTGCCGCTGAGCAACAGTGACCTTGACTTTCTGTGCCCAATCGGGTGTATCCCCGTTCAAACACATTCATTGATTATTGGAAGAGACTATTATGGCTAAAGGCAACGTTATTAAGATTAAGTTGGCATCAACTGCTGACACTGGTTTTTTCTATGTAACCAAGAAGAATTCGCGCACTAAGACTGAGAAGTTTTCGTTTATGAAATATGATCCAGTGGCGCGCAAGCACGTGGAATTCAAGGAAACCAAGATCAAGTAATTGACTGGCTTTTGATAGTTTGAAAAGCGCTGGGAAACCGGCGCTTTTTTTATTCACCCTCACCCTGAGGGAAATTAGAACACGTTTGAAATTTAAGGTGCCGGCCCGAGTTGTTCGGAACGAGGAGGCCACTCGATTCGGCCCGGACCGGCGAGCCTTGAAATCAGGTGATGCGGCGGGCCCGATCTCGAGGCTATATGAAAGATGCTGGAGGAACGGCTGACTGGTGCTGGCAATCACACCGTTCCTCTGGAGTATTGCCCGCCACCTGGAGAGGAGTTTTGCGGGCGCAACCAAATTCGTGTAAAAATCTATGCAATTTTTTCAGCATAATTGCCAGCGTAACCTATGGTAAACGCTAGCCCATTTTCATTAACGATGAACAGTTAAGGTAAACGCTTAAGAGTTTGGCTCTTCTGAAACTGGGGCAAGTTCATCCGGCAAATGCATTTCAAGTGGCAATTGCTCAGTTCCGTCTAGCGGTTCTTCATCTGCGGTTAATTCATCAGTCACGCGCGGGATGGGCACATCAAAGCCTTGTGGTATGTTGCCATCCAACAAGCCAGCGGCCTTCAACTCATGCAAGCCCGGAAGATCAGTCAGTTCGTTGAGACCGAACTGGTTTAAAAACATTTCCGTGGTGCCATAAGTCACAGGTCTGCCCGGTGTCTTGCGGCGGCCGCGCATCCGCACCCACCCAATTTCCAAGAGATTATCGAGCGTGCCTTTGGAAATAGCCACACCGCGAATATCTTCAATTTCAGCCCGCGTTACAGGCTGATGATAGGCAACGATGGACAGGGTTTCGAGAGCGGCCTTTGTAAGTTTCTTTTGCTCGGTGGTTTCTTTGCGCAAAACTGCACTCATATCTTCCGCCGTTCGGAAGGCCCATTTACCAGCCACTTGGCCAAGGTTCACACCACGGTTGCTGTAGTTTTCTTGCAGATCGAAAAGCAAACCTTCGATATTGGTTTCTGTGGGCAGAAACTCTTGAAGTTTTTCGATTGAGACTGGCTCAGCCGATGCAAATAAAATGGCTTCCACAATGCGCAAATGTTGGCTGCGTTCGGCATGGGGATGCATGGTCACCACGGCTTCCTCAGTGTCTTCCATTTCAAAGTCCTGATTTTCGGTCTGAATGGCTTGTGTGTGCACGTGCGCAAATCCTAATAAGCAGCGACGCTATTTTTGCGCCTCATATATATGGGTTGAAAGGCTACGTCCTGGCGCATTTCAATGCGCCCATCGCGGGCGAGTTCTAAACTGGCAGTAAAGCTAGAAGCACGCACCGAGCGCCGCGTTTCTTTGGTGGCGAGATATCGCTCCAGCCACATATCAAATGTGCCCCACTCATCCATGGTGCCCACCAAGCGCTCTAAGGCCTCACGGGCTTCTTTGATCGACCATGTTGGCTGGCGTTTCACGGTGTAAGACTGGCGCACCACTTTGCGTTGACGGCGATCAGCATAGGCTTTCAGAAGATCAATAAGATTGTCGCCATATTCGCGCTGCACATCCACGATCAAAGCCTGCGGTGCGCCGCGTACAAATATATCACGGCCCAACTGAGCACGTTCCATAATTTTAGCTCCAGCATCGCGCATGGCTTGCAAGCGTTGCAAGCGAAACGCCAAACGCGCCGCCATATCTTGCGGGGCCGCCTCATCAGTTGAAGGTGGTGCCGGAATGAGCAAACGCGATTTGAGATAGGCCAGCCACGCGGCCATGACCAAGTAATCCCCCGCCACATCCAAACGCATTTTCTGCCAGCGATCTATGAATGCAAGATATTGATCCACCAACGCCAATATTGAAACTTGCGCCAAATCAACTTTGTGTTGGCGAGCCAGCTCAAGCAACAAGTCAAGCGGGCCTTCAAAACCGCCCACATCAACAATCAACTCATCTTCATTAACTGGCGGCGGCACAACGCGCAGCGGCTCGGACCCATCTGGCCAAGCTTGCTCTGCTGGTGTTGCTTCAGTTTCTGACACGGCACCTCACTCCACAAGGCAATACCCTATACCGAAAGGATGGCCTCAAGGTCTTTCAGAGCAGCCTTCTTATCATATGGCAAGGGTTTCCGGCGAGCTTTCAACGCTTGTTTTGCACGCCGCATAGCTTTGCCTTGAAGGGCACCGGCAGAAGCCGCAACCTGCTCCATTTCACCCATATCGCCACCACAATGCAGCAGCATATCGCAGCCTGCACCGAGTGCCCGTTCGCATTTTTCAGCAAATGTGCCGCCAAGAGCTTTCATCGACAAATCATCAGTCATCAGCAACCCTGTGAAACCGATAGTTTTGCGAATAACTTCACGAATAATCTTACGAGATAAGGTGGCTGGGCTTTCGGAATCCAATGCGGAGTAAATCACATGGGCCGTCATCGCCATGGGGCAAGCGGCAAGTGCCGTGAATGGCATGAAATCAAATTGCTCAAGTTCAGCGCGCGACGCTGAAACAACTGGCAGTGCCATATGGCTATCAACAGTGGACCTGCCATGGCCGGGAATATGCTTCATAACGGGCAACACGCCGCCTTCCATCAGGCCAGCCATGTGGGCATTTGCCAAAGCGATCACGGCATCAGGGCGCAGCGCATAGGCACGATTGCCAATCACATCATGGCTACCTGGCTGCGGCACATCAAGCACCGGCAAGCAGCTGGACGTGATGCCCAATTCCTCAAGCTCTTCTGCCATCAAGCGCCCAGAATTGCGCGCCGTGCGAAATGCTAAAATTGGGCTGCGGCTGAACAATTTTCCAAACTCTTGAGCGGCCGGATATTTTCGCCATAAGGGCAGGTTTAAACGTTGAACGCGCCCACCCTCCTGATCGATAAAAACTGGCGCATCTTTGCGACCAACAGCGGCGCGAAACTGGCTCGTCAGGGCTTTTAGCTGTTCAGGAGAAACACAATTTCGTTTGAATAGAATGAGACCCCAAGGCTGCGTTTTGGCAAAAAATTTTGTTTCTGCGTCACTAAGCTCAACAGAAGCACAACCACTGATAAAAGCACGAATCGCCATTTTCGTATCTCTCTTCATCCCAGCTCTATAACGAAGTCATTACTGACGATGTACAATACAATCGCGTTCGCCTGCTGCGAAAAGCGACTTGCAAACAACCTGTGCGACACTCTGAGTCGCCATGGGTCCAATGTTGAGTCTATATCGCGTAGTTCCTGCCACCTGAGATTGAGTAATAATTGGCGCATACCGAGAAATAATCGGGCCATGCTTTGCACTTAGATTGCGATACTCTTGCGTAGCTTGCTCTTTTGTTTTGAAGGAAGCAAGCTGCGCCACATAGGCAGTTGATGCTGGTTGCGGGGCTGGCTGAGCACTTGCAACTTTTTGCACTGGTGGCAGAAGTTCTGGTTGGCTTAGATCACCCGCCGTGTTGAGAGCTACAGCATCCTCAGTTGATTTAGATTCGCCTTTAAATAAATCGAACAGAGATTTTTTCTTTTTTGCCGGAGTAGCCACCACTGGAGGCAGCGCCACATCATTCACACTGGCCGTATCTCCATAAATACTTTGCCCGGCAATAGGGGTTGCATCAGCAACATCAACAGTTCGATTGGCATCTGGTTGATTTGTCGGAGCAACAAGCACCACAGGTTTTGCGCCGAGTGACTTTGCAGGTTTTGCTGTGGCAATTTTTTTGGCTTCAACCACCTTCGTTTCAACAATCTTTTTGGCTGCGATAACTGGTTTAACCACAGGCGCTGTTTCTGCTTCAACTTGGCTTGAAGGTGCGGGCGGTTCAAGCTGCGGAGCTGCATCTGGCGTTGCAGCTGCAATTTGTTTGCCGGGAACGGGTGCCTCCGGAAGTGGCAATGGGGCAGCCACCGAAGGCGAAGCTGCCGCCTGGCTTGCGCCGGCGGCAGGAGTTATATTCGCAATTTGTTGATCAGTTTTACCTGAAGGTTCAAGCGAACCCTGCTGGCCTCCACTATCGCCCGGTGGCGGAGGCAAAGGCAGAGGTGTTCCATCATCTCCAGTGCCCGAGGGCTGTAAAGGCGTATCCATTGCAGGTTCAGGAATAGGCTGACTGTTGTTTAAAGGCTGAACTGGAGTTTCTTCGGTTGGCACAATCTGTCCACCTAAAACTTCACGATCTCCAACAATACGATCATAAATTTGTTTCTTGTTGGGAGTGGCAGCTTGATTGCCGCTCGCTGTTTGATCGGCAGTGCCATCGCCTGAAACCTTGGCGGGCGCATCAGGGGCTTTAACCACAGGAACCTTATCGCCACTGGCAACAGTGGTTTGTGGCTTGATGTAATTATTATAAGCCCAAACCGAGCCAAAACCCACAACCAAGGCCAAAGCTAACAGAGCTAGCAAAATGCCAGGACCTCGCGAACGCGGAATTTCATCTTCATAACCAGATTCAACTTCACGGTAAGCTTGTTGATAATCGCCAGCCGTAGCGCGGCGTTGAGCGCGTATTGGAGCTTGCTCAAAAATATCATCTTGTTCGCCATCTGCGTAGGTTTGCAGCGCTGGACCACGGCCGGTGCCGGTGTTAGGTGCTCCCAAACGTGAGGACCCACGCTGACCTTCATAACCATAGCCATAATCTTGACCTTGACGGGCGGGAACTTGCAGGCGTGGTTGCGGAGCATAACCTTGGCGCGGCGGCGGTGGCGCATAACCCGGCCCAGCTTGATATTGCGGAGATGGAGGATAACCAGTTGCCGGATCAATTGGGCGATAACCCTGATTGGCATTATAGCTTGGCTGATAATTTGGCGGAGGCGGCGCCAAGGGTTGGCGTGGCTGATATTGTGGCGCGGCTGTGCGTGGCGGCACTCCAGCACCCAGCTGTGGCCGCGCGGGCGGCAAAGCTGGTGCGCGTTGTTGCTGTGGCGGCACTTGAGGTTGTTGTGAGCGTTGCTGAGAAACTGGCGCAACTGTGCGCGGTGCCTCTTCAGCAAAACTGAATTTTGGTCTAGCAGTTCCATTGGCTGCTTGAGGTGCCACGGGAGGTGGCGCAATGATTGCAGCTTCTGCACGTTGCCGTGCAGCTTGAACCCGCTGTTCAGCCAATTTTTCAGCAGCATCGCGTTGTGATTTTAATTTGCTGGCCAAAGCATCTTGATCAATCGGCCCGGCATTTTGAGAAATTGGTCGCGAGGCAGGTGTTGCAGCCACTGGTCGTGGTGCCACACGAGGCGCCATTGGCGCAGGCTTAACCGTAGCCGCTGCTCTAGGAGCCGCAGGTGCCGGTTGGAATTCTTCGGAAATGCGGGGCATTTCCTTTGACCCAATACCAAGACGTTCACGCCAATTGCGCTTGTCCGTTCCGTTGGTTGAGTTTTGGTCCATATTTACATCGTCCGTTTTTTACATTTCCTCGACGGGCCTGACGCCGAGAATTCTAAGACCATTACCTAAACTATAGCGAATCACTCTCAGGAAAGCGAGCCGCGTTAACGTTAAGTTAGCCTGATCATTTAAAATAAACCTTAATTGCGGCGACTCTTTGCCCTTATTCCACAAAGAATTGAATTCGCCCGCTAACTCATAGAGATAAAAGGATATTCTGTGCGGCTCATGAGCCAGTGCAGCCGCTTCAACCTGTCTTGGGAACTCAGAAATCTTACGGATAACCGCTTTTTCGGCATCATCTGTTAATAAATTAAAATCGAATTCTGAATTTTGCTCGGCATCAAATCCAGCCGCGAGCGCATTGCGCAGCACTGAGCAGATACGCGCGTGAGCATATTGAACATGGAAAACCGGGTTATCATGCGACTGTTCCGAGACCTTAGCAAAGTCAAAATCCATGGGCGCTTCGTTCTTGCGATAGAGCATCATAAAGCGCACCACGTCTGGGCCCACTTCATCCACTACTTCACGCAAGGTCACAAACTCTCCGGCTCGTTTCGACATACGCACAGGTTCGCCGTTGCGGTAAAGTTTGACAAGCTGACACAGCATGGGATCAACTTGCACAGTATCACCTGCAAACGCTTTGCCCAGAGCCTGCAAGCGTTTCACATAACCACCGTGATCAGCGCCTAAAACATAAATGAGTTGTTTGAAGCCACGCGAAATTTTATCGGCACTGTAAGCCACATCAGAAGCGAAATAAGTAAAACTGCCATCCGACTTCAAAAGCGCGCGGTCAATATCATCACCAAAATCTGTGGAGCGGAACAATGTTTGTTCCCGATCTTCCCAATCATCCGGCACTTCGCCTTTGGGCGGCGGCAAGCTGCCTTGATACACATGGCCAGCTTCACGCAATTGGGCAATGCTGCGCGCCACAGCACCAGAGGTTTGCAGCGATTTTTCCGAGAAGAAAACGTCCTGCTTAATATCGAGTGAGGCCAGATCATCACGGATTAAATCCATCATCATTGCAATTGATCTATCCTTGGCAATCGCCAAAGCGTCATTTTTATCGAGCAGTGTTGCACCGAATTCTTTTTTCAGCGCTTCGCCAACAGGCTTCAAATAATCACCTGGATAAAGCCCAGCCGGAATCTCACCAATGTCTTCACCGAGAGCTTCACGGTACCGCAGTAAGGCTGATGCTGCTAGAACATCAACCTGCCCGCCCGCATCATTCATGTAATATTCTTTGGTCACTTCGTAACCAGCAAATTTCAGCAGTGATGCCAAAGCATCACCAAATATAGCGCCCCGACAATGGCCCACATGCAATGGACCAGTGGGGTTTGCAGAAACATATTCCACATTGACCTTTTGATCAGCACCCATTGTGGAAGAACCATAGTGCTCTTTGCTGGCCATCGCCGCCGTTAAAACGCGCGGCCAAAAACTGTCTTTCAATTTGATGTTGATAAAACCAGGGCCAGCAGCGGTAGCGGAAAAAACATCTTCATTTTTTGCCAACTGAGGCAGAAGCAAATCCGCCAATGCGCGAGGATTCATGCCCGCAGGTTTCGCCAACACCATGGCTGCGTTAGTTGCCACATCGCCATGCGTTGCATCACGCGGCGGCTCAACAGCGAGGCGTGAAAGATCAAGGCCAACAGGAAGCTTACCCGCAGCCACAAGAGTTTCAATTGCACCCAGCACAACAGTTTGAAAATGCGCGAAGAGATTCATAAATATACGCCCTAAATTATGGCCCTGCCCTAACGGAAAAGCGGGTCAAGGTCAAACATGCGCTTGTGCTGATCTAAAGCATAACGATCAGTCATTCCGGCGATAAAATCACACACTTGGCGGGCATAGCGATTTTGATCCGTGCGCGGATGAGTTTCGCGCCAATCATCGGGCAGAAGTTTCTCATCATTCATATAGGCTGCAAATAAATCACGGATCACGCGCTGTGCGCGGTCCATGATTTCGAGCACGCGGGCGTGGCGATACATGCTTTGCGACAGGAAGCCTTGCAGCACTTTATTGTTCTCATGCATTTGCGCACTGAAGGTGATCAGAGGCTTGTGCAAAGCCCGAACTGCATCAGCGCTTTTAACTCCAGTTTTCGTGGCTGATTTGGTTGCGTGCGAAAGCACATCAGCCACCATGCCAGAAATCACCCGGCGCACTGTTTCATGAATCAATCGTGTTGCTTCCAAATCAGGATAGGCTGTCAACACCGAACCCAGCGCTTGCCCCACCAATGGAATATCACCAAGATCAATTACATTGAAAAGCTTGGCGCGCAACCCATCATCAATGTCATGGGCATTATAAGCGATGTCATCAGAGATAGCGGCCACTTGCGCTTCGGCTGAGGCAAATGTGTGAAGCTGCAAATCATGTACTTCGGCATATTCGATAATTGCTGCTGGAAGCCCACGCTCTTTATAATGGCCAAGTGCATGGCCCTGCCCGTCCACCAGCGGACCATTGTGTTTCACCAATCCTTCAAGTGCCTCCCATGTGAGGTTCAAGCCATCAAACGCCGCATAACGGTGTTCAAGTTTGGTGACGATGCGGAGCGACTGCGCGTTGTGATCAAAGCCGCCAAAGGGCTGCATCAATTTATCAAGTTCGCGCTCACCCGCATGGCCAAAGGGCGTGTGGCCCAAATCATGGGCCAAAGCCAAAGCTTCTGTCAGGTCTTCATCAAGTTTCAAGGCCCGCGCAATGGAGCGCGCAATCTGCGCCACTTCGATTGAATGCGTTAGCCTTGTACGAAAATGATCGCCCTCGTGATATACAAACACTTGGGTTTTATCTTTCAGGCGGCGAAAGGCTGACGAGTGGATAATGCGGTCACGGTCACGCGCAAAAGCACTGCGCGGTGAACTTTCGGATTCAGCAACTAACCTGCCTCGGCTTTTGGCGGCAATGCTGGCAAAGGGGGCAAGATCGAGACTCATATTTGAACCATTGACTTTTCCGTGCTAAACTACAACATCTTCATCATGTCAGACACATCATTCACGGTCACCCCCCGCGCCGCTAAGCGCATCCATGAAATTGCCGCCAAGCAAGGCGCTGCTGCGGCCTTGCGCGTGGCCGTTAACGGCGGTGGCTGTTCTGGTTTTCAATATGACTTCGAATTGAACAGTAAGCCTGAAGACGATGACAACACATTTGAGGTTGATGGCGCAAAGGTTCTGGTTGATTCGACATCGCTGAATTTCATGGCGGGCTCTACCCTTGATTTTATCGATGATCTGATGGGCCAATCATTCCGCATTCAAAACCCGCAAGCCAAATCATCCTGCGGCTGCGGCACCAGCTTCTCGCTTTAGTCATGCGCATTGCCACATGGAATGTGAACTCAATTAAAGCCCATCTCGATTCAGTCACGCAGTGGCTGGAAGAAGAAAAGCCTGATGTGCTGTGTTTGCAAGAATTGAAATGTGAAGACCAAGCTTTTCCAGCAGAGCATTTCGCCAACATGGGTTACACCGCCCATGTGCATGGCCAAAAGACTTATAACGGAGTGGCCCTGCTCTCGCGCCTTCCAATTGAAAATATCCGGCCTAGGCTTCCTGGCGATGCCAGCGATGAGCAAGCCCGATTTATTCTAGGCACCGCCATTGATGGCAAACTGGCAGTGAACATTGCCTCAATCTATTTGCCCAATGGCAACCCAGCTCCCGGCCCAAAATATGATTATAAATTGGCGTGGATGGAGCGCTTGGCAAACTTCACCAAAGAC
>JANLPA010000114.1:0-12475 GCA_031366855.1 Hyphomicrobiales bacterium
GCCCGACCGCGACCCACATCTCCACCACATGGGAGCCTAAGCCCCCCCCATCATCAGGGGCATAGCCCAGGCCAAATACTTTCTGAATTGCCTCTCACAATCCCAGAACAGAAAGCTAGCCCCTCGCCTTCGCCCCTCGCGCCGTTTGCAACTCCGCTTCAAAGAACTTCGCAGCGAATTCCATTATTTCATAAAGGCTTGCGCGTTGTTCCTCACGCTGCACATCAGCTTCCGAAACCACGGGCATTGGCAACCCCGCATCCTGCGCTAATTGCGCCACGGCTTCAGGAAAGGGCACCCCTTCTTTTTCCACGAGGTAAGTGAAAATATCGCCAGAAACCTTGCAGCCAAAACAATAATAACGTCCCTTACGATCATCAGCATGAAAGCTCGGAGACTTCTCACCATGAAACGGGCAACACGCCCAATAATCACCCTTGCCCGCATTGGTCTTGCGCCGATCCCAAGCCACCTTGCGCCCGATCACCGAAGAGATCGAAACGCGGTTGCGAATGTCGTCGAGGAATGAGGGCGGGAAGCGCATGGAGGGGGTTTAATCGCTTTCGGAGTCTAAAATCCACACCTATTGAAAGTGTGAAATATTTACGCTTTATTTGCTGCAAAATGGAGGCCCCAAATCATGACCGTTCGCAAATATCATCCCGTGCTTGTTGTTCTTCACTGGCTCGTTGGCTTACTCATCGTCGTGCAGTTGGCGGGCGGATATTTTGTGGTGGCCCGCATCCCAAATGCTGACCCCACCAAGCTCGAGACCCTGAAGCTTCATATGTTGGCTGGCATGTTCATTTTGCTGCTGATGGTGATACGTTTTGTAGTGCGAATGTTCACCAGCCATCCACCTGCCACCGAGAGCCAGAAGCAGGGATTTGGCCTGCTTCGCACCCCAGTTCACATAGGTTTGTATCTATTGGTTTTAGCCGTGATCGGGGCGGGCTTTTACACAGGTTATTTGATGTCGATTGTCTATGCCACACCGGGTGCATTGCTGCCTGCAGATCTTGCGCAATATCCATCGCGCATCATCCATGTGTGGTTAGCGCTGGCGCTATTCTTACTGATCGTGTTGCATGTCGCCGCAGCTATCAAAGAGCGTATGTCAGGCGACAAATCGATTTTGGACCGCATGGGTTTTGGCTGGCGGAAAGACTAACTCAAGCCTTCAACACATCCATCTTAATTGGCCCATCGGCGCGGCCCAGAATGAACTGATCGACGTAAGCATTGCCACTGCGATCAATCATTTTAGCTTCTCCCTGCCAGATGATCTCGCCCTTATAAATCATTGCAATATCATCTGCAATTTTTCGCGCTGAAGCCATGTCATGCGTGATGGAAATTGTGGTGGCACCCAAGCGCTTCACGCAATCGACAATGAGATTATTGATCACATCCGCCATAATCGGGTCTAGCCCCGTGGTGGGCTCATCGAAGAAAATAATTTCTGGATCAGCAGCAATCGCTCGCGCCAGCCCCACGCGCTTTTGCATGCCGCCTGAAAGCTCGGCAGGATAAAGCTTGCCCACATCAGCGGAAAGACCAACCAACGCTAATTTTTCCATGGCGATTTCTTTTGCCTGCGCGCGCGGCGTGCGGCGGCCATGGGTTAGGCCAAAGGCCACATTTTCCCACACGCTGATCGAATCAAATAAAGCCCCGCCTTGAAACAACATGCCAAAGCGCGAGAGAAACTTATCGCGCGCTTCGCCCTTCAAGCCCGTCACTTCTTCACCGGCAATTTTGATTGATCCTGAATCCGGTGTGACAATGCCAAGAATGGATTTCAGCATAACGGATTTGCCAGAACCAGAACCACCAATCACCACCAGTGATTTGCCTTTTTCAACCGAAAGCGAAAGCCCATTCAACACCTGCTTTGGTCCGAAACTTTTGCACAGATTATCAAGTTGAATGTGCATCAGTGTTTTCCAAACAACAAGGATGTGAGCGCAAAGTTTGCTGCCAAAATCATAATGGCTGAGGACACCACAGCGCTGGTAGTCGCCCGCCCCACGCCTTGCGCTCCACCTTTTGAATTGAACCCATGATAGCAACCCATCAAAGCAATGATAAATCCAAACACCGCCGCTTTAATTAGCCCTGATGAAATATCATCAAAATGCAATTGGTCCGCCGTGGTTTTTATATAACTAAAACCATTGAACCCCAG
The DNA here is from genome assembly GCA_031366855.1 of Hyphomicrobiales bacterium. Taxonomy (GTDB): domain Bacteria; phylum Pseudomonadota; class Alphaproteobacteria; order Rhizobiales; family Aestuariivirgaceae; genus Aestuariivirga. The sequence goes on from JANLPA010000114.1 coordinate 2,189, forward strand.
CGAGCGCGTGCCCACTACATAGCCGCCCATAATGCCTATCGTATCGCCAATGGCGACAAGCAGCGGCAAAGAAACCACGGCAGCCAACAGGCGCGGGCCAACCAGATATTTGAACGGGTTGGTGGAAAGCGTAACCAATGCATCGGTCTGCTCCGTCACTTTCATGGTTCCCAGCTCGGCAGCAATCGAAGCCCCCACGCGGCCTGCCACCATCAAGCCAGCGAGCACCGGCCCCAGCTCACGCGTAATGCCAATTGCCACAATGCTCGGCACAAGTTGCCCGGCCGTGGCGGGAGATGAGCCAGTGTAAATTTGTAACGCCAACGCGCCGCCGGTAAAAAATGCCGTCATCGCTACCACTGGCAAGGATGTATAACCCACGCGAAAAAACTGCGCTGCCATCTGGCCGAAATAGTAGCGCGGGGTGAGGCCCTGCAGCAAAGCGTCTTTCAGGAACAGAGCCACGCAGCCCACTTCAGCACAGAAGCTCAAAACCAATCGGCCTATGGCAGCGAAAATATTCAAGCGAGCCCCTTACGATTCGCCGCCAATGTAGCGGCGGTGATAGCGATTGCCCAGATGGGTAAGAAGAACCCATGAAATGGTGCCTGCTGATGCGGCTGCATCATCTAGTGCAATATTATGGCCAAAAAATTCTGCCCAGTGACCACGCTTCACTTGCGCGTCGGTCACATCAACTGCGGTCATGTCCATCGAAACCCTACCGATGATGGGACACAATATGCCATTGATGAAAACCTGAGCTGGCGTCTTGGAAAGCGTCGAACTCATGTTACGTGGGATTCCATCGCGGTAGCCAGCGCCGATCAGCGCAATGCGCGAAAGCCGCGACGCCCGCCAAGTAGAGTTATACCCCACCGTCTCTCCCCGTGGCACATCGCGCACCTGCAGAACGCGTACCTCAAGGGTTGCCACTGGCTTCATGGGGTTGGCCTTGCCCGGCAAGGGATTGCCACCATATAAAGCAACACCGGGCCGCACGAGGTCGAGTATAAATCCATCGCCCAAAAACACACCTGAAGAATTTGCCAAGCTCGCCTTCACGCCGGGCAGCATGGCGCGGGCTTTTTCAAAGCGGCGGCGCTGATCTTCATTGAAACTATTGTCACGCTCTTCAGATGAGGCGAGATGGCTCATGAGCAAAATGATATTCAACGGCAGTTTCTCTGCCAACAAATTGGCCAACCCATCAGGTGAAAAACTCACACGGTTAATGCCGCTGTCCACATGAATGGCGCAAGGGGCTTGGCCTGCGTCACGCGCCCATTCACGAGCTTCTTCGGGCGAGATCAGCGAAGGGACTAAACGATGCTTCACATAATAAGCCGCCTGACCATCATAAAGCCCGTCAAGCACATAGATTTTTGCGTCAGGCAAAATGCTGCGTAGCTCCTCGCCTTCCGTTGGACGAGCCACAAAGAAATTCCGGCAGCCCGCATTCCATAGAGCGCGGCTGCAAGGCTCAATGCCCAAGCCATAGGCATCAGCTTTGATAGCAGCACCCGTCTCCGCCGAAGGGGCACACGCCACCAACGTTTTATAATTTGATTGCAGCGCTGCAAGATCAACCGTGACAATCGCGCTAGCGAGATGGGAAGGAACTTCGATCATAGCTCTTCGATAAATGAATTTGCAAAGAGTTCAAGCTCCAGCAATCCTTTGAGGCTCGCTTACGCTCGCGCCTCAGGATGAGGGTATCACAAATCCCTCACACCCTGAGGTGCCCGCGCAGCGGGCCTCGAAGGGTTGACGGCCACAAGTCACTCAAACCGCTCCGGCGTATATCCATCCCTGGCCAAGTTCGAGAACCGTGTCAGCTTGCCTTCAAACTGGAGTTCCACAGTTCCTGTAGGACCATGCCGTTGTTTGCCGATGATCACTTCAGCTTTGCCATGGGCGCGGTCCATTTTTTCTTGCCAGCCTACAAATTCAGGCGTGCCTTCGGCGGGCATCAAGCGCTCCAAATAATACTCTTCTCGGAACACAAACAGCACCACGTCAGCGTCTTGCTCAATTGAGCCTGATTCACGCAAATCGGAAAGCTGCGGGCGTTTGTCTTCGCGGCTTTCAACTTGACGCGAAAGCTGAGACAGGGCGATAATGGGCACAGCCAATTCTTTGGCGAGCGCCTTCAAACCTACAGTAATTTCCGTCACTTCCTGCACGCGGCCTTCGCGCTGTTTGTTGCTGGACCCGGCGAGCAGCTGCAAATAATCCACAATAATAAGTCCAAGCCCGCGTTGCCGCTTCAAGCGCCGCGCCCGCGATGCAAGTTGTGCAATGGTGAGGCCGCCGGTTGAATCAATATAGAGAGGCAGAGATTGCAATTCGCGGCTCACATCCACCAAGCGCTGAAACTCATCCTCTGAAATTTTGCCGCGCCTGATATATTCCGATGAAATGCCTGATTGCTCGGCAATGATGCGCGTGGCCAATTGTTCCGAACTCATTTCAAGCGAGAAGAACGCAACAATGCCGCCATCTAAAACTTTGTTAGAACCATCGGGCTGATATTCAGCCTTATAATTTTTCGCTACATGATAGGCGATGTTAGTGGCCAGTGCGGTTTTGCCCATGGCCGGGCGGCCAGCCAGAATGATCAAATCGGAAGATTGCAAGCCCCCCATTTTTTCGTCCAAATCCGTAAGGCCAGCGGAAATGCCGGAAAGTCCACCTTGGCGTTGATAGGCCGACGAAGCCATATCAATCGCCATGGTCAAAGCATGGGTGAAAGCCTGAAAGCCCTTGCCATATTTATCTGTCTCAGCAAGTCCATAAAGCGCTTGCTCGGCCTTCTCGATCATTTCTTTTGAGTTGATCTCAATATCTGGCTCAAAGGCCTCATTCACCACATCAGTGCCAATGCCAATCAACTTGCGGCGCTGCGCCAATTCATAAATGGTGCGGCCATATTCTTCGGCGTTGATGATGGTGGTGGCCGAAGCGGCCAACCGACCAAGATAAGCCGTGCCACCAATTTCCTTCAAAGTGGCATCATTTTCAAAATGCGATTTGAGTGTAACAGCTGAAGCCAACTTGCCCATGCGAATGAGCGTGGTGGCAGCTTCATAAATGCGCGCATGCACCGCTTCGCTGAAATGATCAGCGGTTAGAAAATTTGAAACCCGGTCCGAAGCTTCATTGTTCGACAAGATAGCACCAAGCAAAGCCTGCTCTGCCTCAAGGTTTTGCGGCGGGCTGCGGAAATGTTCTTCGGCATTTTGATCGACGGGACGAAGTGGAATGGCGTTGTTCATGCCCACAGCATAACAGCAAACGGCGGCATTTTATCTGCTCTTTTGCTTATACCCGCTATCCACAGGCTAATTCTGTTGCTTCATCCCGCCCAAAAACAACGCTAAGCCGCTTTCAATTACCTGCTCAACTTCAAAAGCTCCAGCAATGCTTTCAGCGGCAAACAGCCGTGGCTTCATCAAACCACACTGCACCAGCTCACAAAACTGCATGGCACTCAATCTTGGGTCGCTTTGTCGCAATGTGCCATCATCCATTTTGCGTTTCAAATAGGCTGCAATAATCCTGTTGGCGTAATCCGGCCCCGCTTCATAAAAAGCCCGGCCAATATCTGGAAATTTATCGGCTACAGCCACCACCAAGCGCACATAAGCCACCGTGTCAGGTGATTTAAACATCGCAGCCATGCGAAAAGCCAAATCGTGCAAAACCTGCTCAATTGGGCGACTTTCATCGCCAATCACCACCGCCTGCTCAGCCTGATGGCGGCGATCTTGGAATATCAATGCTTCAAACAGTTTCTCTTTGGACGGGAAATAAGCATAAACTGTGCCTTTGGATACGCCTGCGGCCCGCACAATTTCATTCATGCTGGTGCCATCAAAACCTTGCACCAAAAAGCAGCGCCGCGCCCCATCCAGAATTTGCTGGCGTTTGGCCGTATCTAAGTTGTCATTCGCAATTTGCAGAGCAGTCATTTCATCGCACCGAACAGTTCGGTCTTGTAGATAGCAACTTAGACTGCTATTGACAAGTATGAACTGAACCGTTCGGTTCGATAAATGAGTTGATCACGTCATGTCTAATGTTGCCCTGAAAGTTGCCCCCACTCCTTCACACGCCGCACCTGTGCAAGCCGCACCGCAAGCCCCTGCCGCACCGCGCAAATCAAATCTTCGCCGCAATATCATGGGTACAGTTTTATTGGCAGCTCTGCTCACCGCTGGTAAATACGGTTATGATTATGTGCAAGTTGGCCGCTTTCAAATTTCCACCGATGATTCTTATGTGCAGTCAGATGTGTCGCAGCTTGGTGCCAAAGTGGCGGGCTATGTTGTGGCTATTCCAGCCGAAGAAAATGCAATCGTTAAAGCTGGGGACATCGTAGCTAAGCTTGATGATGGCGATTATAAATTGGCCGTGTCTTCTGCTGAGGCCCACCTTGAAACCGAAAAATCTATCATCGCCACCATTGCTGAACAGGTGAAGGCGCAAGACGCACAAATTGCCGCCGCCATGGCCCAATTGGAAAGCGCCAAAGCTTCTGAGCTGAATGCCGTGCAAACCCAAAGCCGCGCCAGCCAATTGGTTAAAAACAATATCGGCAGCCAACAAGCTTTTGATGATGCAACGCGCCAGCGCGCCACTGCTGCTGCCAATGTTCTCGTAGCCCAAGCCAACATTGAAGCAGCCAAAGCGCAAACAGGCATTCTTAATGCCAAAAGCGTTGAAGCTGAAAACACTGTTGCAGAACTCAACATTGCAGTTGAAAAAGCCAAACGTGATTTAAGCTTCACAGAAATTAAAGCGCCATTCGATGGCGTCGTGGGCAATCGCGCTGTGCAAGTGGGGCAATATGTAAGCCCAGGCACACGTGTGATGGCGCTGGTGCCAACCTCAGCTTCCTTCATCGAAGCAAATTTCAAAGAAACGCAAATTGCTGAAATCAAGCCTGGTCAAAAAGCTTTGATCACTGTTGATGCTTTTGAGGGCGAAACATTCGAAGGCAAAGTGGTGAGCTTGTCTCCTGCTTCTGGTTCCGAGTTTTCTTTGCTGCCGCCAGAAAATGCCACCGGCAACTTCACAAAAATCACACAGCGCTTGCCTGTAAAAATTTCTGTGCCGCCAGAGCTTGCAGCCAAACTGCGCCCCGGCCTTTCAGTTTCCGTTTCAGTTGATAGCCGCGACACAGGCCAATAGAATGGCTGAAGCCACACCCTTAGCAAGACCACAGCCAGCCGCACGCCCACTCACCACGCGCGATGTGATTGCGTTTTTCTTCATGGTCTTTGGCATGTTCATGGCGATTCTGGATATTCAGATTGTGTCATCTTCACTGGCGGAAATTCAAGCTGGCATTTCCGCCAGTGCTGATGAAATTTCATGGGTGCAAACCAGTTATCTGATTGCCGAAGTTGTAATGATCCCGCTCTCTGGCACACTCACGCGCATTTTCTCCACACGTTATTTATTCGCCGCATCCGCACTTGGTTTTACCTTTATGAGTCTCATGTGCGCCCTCTCCGGTTCCATAGGCGAGATGATGGTGTGGCGCGCCCTTCAAGGCTTTGTGGGCGGTGCCATGATCCCCACAGTGTTTGCAACATCCTTCAGCATTTTTCCGCCGGAAAAGCGCAACATTGTATCGCCAATCATCGGCCTCATTGCCACCATGGCACCAACAGTGGGGCCGACGATTGGCGGCTATCTCACAGAAATTTTCTCTTGGCATTGGCTGTTTCTGGTCAACATTATTCCGGGCATTGCGGTTACCATCGGCACTTATCTATTTATCGATTTCGACAAACCAGATTTCAAACTCGCCAAGAACTTTGATTGGGCAGGCTTAGCTTTGCTAGCATTGTTCCTTGGCACATTGGAATATGTGTTGGAAGAAGGAGCAAAAGAAGGCTGGTTCAGCAGCGCACTCATCTTCAAGCTCGCTGCAATTTGCACCGTATCAGGCTCGGTTTTTTTCACCCGCATGTTCACGATGAAAAATCCATTGGTGGATTTTAGCGCATTCAAAAATCGCAACTTCATGTCGGGCTGCATCTTCTCCTTCACTATGGGCATCGGCCTTTATGGCCTCACTTATTTGTATCCGGTTTATCTCGCGCGCATCCAGCATTATTCCGCGATGATGATTGGTGAGACCATGTTTGTAACCGGTGTGGCCATGTTCTTCACCGCTCCCATCGCTGGCCGCCTTTCTTCAAAACTTGATCCGCGCATAATGATTGGCACAGGCTTTGTGGGCTTTGCCATTGGAACATGGATGGCCTCATCCATCACCTCGCAATGGACCTTCAATGAATTGCTCATCCCGCAAATTTTGCGTGGCGTATCGCTTATGTTGTGCATGGTCACTGTCACCAATGTGGCGCTCGGCACGTTGAACCCGATGCAATTGCGCGGTGCTTCTGGCTTGTTCAACCTCACCAGAAACTTAGGCGGTGCCGTGGGCCTAGCCATCATAAACACCGTGATGAACCAACGCATGGATTTGCATTTGGCCAGACTACATGAATCGGTTCACTGGGGCTCAGCAACGGCTGAACAAACTTTGAATAATATGACGGGAGCATTGTCGTCCCTCGGGTCCGATGCCAGCACTGCTGCGCTCTCGCGCTTAGCAGGCCTCGTGCGCCAGCAATCCATGACCATGGCCATTGCCGACATATTTTATATTCTAACTTGGTTGTTCCTTGGCATCGTTCTCATGCTGCCACTCATGCAAAAACCGGCCCAGCAAAAAGCAGCGGGTGGCGGCGGGCATTAGGTTAAGGGCAGGGATCGGGCAATGCGCTTTCAATATCGGTGTGAATGAAATCATTGCCGATAAACAGCAACGGAACATTCAATGATTTCGCCATGGCATAGGCAAAACAATCACCCATGTTCAACTTTGCAGCGTGGCCAGATCCGCGGCCATAACGAGCAAATGAATCGATTGCCAGTTTCATGGAAGAATTTTCAACTGGCATTTGTTGTGCTCCAACTTGCATCATAAATATTTCGATGGCTTTGGTTGCATTTCTAAGCATGGGGTCGTGGGTATCTGGTGTTTTTCCGTTCGACCTAGCCAAACTTAATACCGCTTCATATTGAGAGATGGGCGAACTAAAATATTTAGTTTTAGAATTCTCTATTGCTGCTATGAGTTTCCCAAAAGCCGGTTCTTTTCTCAGAACCGCTACAATGGCTGAGGCATCTAGAAACATCAGTCACCCCACATTTCATCCATATAAGCTTTCTCATCAAAGTTGGGGTCCTTGGGGCCCATAGCGTTAACAATTGCAAATGCATCGGCCAATCGAGATTCGAGTGTCTGTTGCTTTGGCAAATGCTGAATGCCAATTTCTAACGCTTGCCGCACCGCTTCAGTTTTAGACTTAGCACCTGTCATCACTTGGTATTGCGTGGCCAAATCATCCACTGTCTGATCTTTGATATAAAGCGCCATGTTCAATCTCCTTGGGGATATCCAATACCACAAGAGGGATATCCCTCGCAAGCGACAAAAAAAGCCGCCCTTTCGAGCGGCCTTTCTAAATCATTGAAACTGATATTATTCAATATCAGGTTTCTTAGCCTTTGCTTTTGGCTGGGTTTTTGAAACCGGAGCAGCATCTTCTTCAGCCATGGCTTCAGCTTGTGCTTCTTCAAACATCGCTTCAGCAGCGGCGCGCATTTCTGCACGTTCACTGGCTCCACTTGCCGAAAGATCATCACCACGCGCTTGTGCTGCAGCTTCATCAGCCGAGCGAGCCACGTTCACAGTTACTGGAACGTAAACTTCAGGATGCAAACCAACCTGCACAGTGTAAATACCAATCGACTTGATTGGCGCTTCAATGTGAATGTGGTTGCGGTTTACGGTGGAACCAGCTGCGGCTGCGGCTTCAGCAATGTCACGCGATGTAACAGAACCATAAAGCTGGCCTGACTCACCAGCCTGACGGATGATGATGAAGCTTTTGCCTTCAATGGCTTTTGCTTCTGTTTCAGCGAGTGCCTTGGTTGCTGCGTTCTTGGCTTCCAGCACAGAGCGGTCGCGTTCAAACTTGGCTTTGTTGTTGGCCGTTGCACGAAGCGCCTTGGCATTTGGCAGCAGGAAGTTACGTGCGTAACCATCCTTCACCTTAACCACTTCACCCATTGCGCCCAATTTAGTCACGCGTTCGAGGAGAATAACTTCCATGTGTTTTTACTCCCTTATTCGATTACGTAGGGCAACAAGCCCAAGAAACGTGCGCGCTTTATGGCCTTGGCCAATTCGCGTTGACGCTTAGCGCAAACCGCAGTGATGCGGCTTGGAATGATTTTGCCACGCTCAGAAATATAGCGCTGCAACGTGCGGATATCCTTATAGTCAATCAACGGCGCATTTGGGCCCGTGAATGGGCAGCTTTTGCGACGGCGGAAAAATGGGCGGCGTGCGCCTTGATCCATAGCCATTAATTCACCTCATCCATGTTGTTCATGCTGAAACCAACGTCATCATCGCGCTTGCGATCATCACGGCGGCGCATCATGGCGGATGGGCCTTCTTCCAATGCTTCAACTGAAACTGTGAAATAACGGATCACATCTTCGCTGATCGACATTTGGCGTTCCATTTCTGCAATCGCAGCATGGGGGCCAGAAATGTTCAGGAATGTGAAGTAAGCCTTGCGGTTCTTCTTCATGCGGAATGTGAGCGATTTAATGCCCCAATTCTCAACCTTCTCAACCTTGGCACCGCCAGCGCTGAGAACAGCAGTATATTGCTCCAAAAGCGCATCAACCTGCGCCTGTGTCGCATCTTGGCGAACCAAGAACGTGTGTTCATAGAGACCCATTAGGGATCAACCTTTCTTTGTTTCGTTCAACCAAAACCACCAGCGCAGAGCCTCTAACGATCCAGGAGAAAGGATAGTTAAGCCGATCAGTAAAGAGCGGAGACACGGGAAGCCGGAACTTGTGGTTCCTAGGGTTTTTGAGAAACCCCCTTCCGTTCAGCCCCCAGCGGGTGCCTTCAGATGGAGCGTCTATGGCGGAAGTGTTGAAGCATTGCAAGGGACTAATCCCGTTTTCTTGGGCGCTGGCAGCGCAAAAGGCAGCATCCGCCGCTGCCACATCCAGCACGGACAAATTCTTTCTAACGGATTGACACCTCTCAAGAGGAATCCTCCCTGTAGGCATCCCAAGCGAGAGCGTGACACTCTCGGAGAACGAAGTCCACGTCAACTTTGGGTAGGGTGCGAAAACCCGGTGGTTGGCCCGGGCGCAAGGGAGAGGTGAATTTGGGCTTCACCATCATTTTGCGCCGCGTTTGCCACCGCGCCAAACGCTGCGCTTGGCGCGGTATTGTTTCGAGAGCATAGGCGACTGCGGCCAATCTGCGCGACAATTGGATGGCGTTTAAAGCACTGCCTTGTTCAGCTGGTCGCGGTTGAAACAATGAATTGAACGGATTGAAGGGATTACTCGAATAAGTTTTAACTTTCACAAAAAGTGGATTTTCGACTTCGATAAAATCAAATTTCTTGCGCGTATCAAATAAGCGAAAAGCCATGCGCCCAGACGCCTTGCGCGTAATTTTTAATCCCTCGGGCATGACACGCTTGGGCCAAGGTTTCACAAGCAGCCCACGCGCTGCAATCACGATCAAGCGTCGTAACGCCGATTCCGCAGGGCGCAAGAGACGCTCAACCTTTTGATTAAGGCCGTGAGGCAACCGCTCTACCGTGCCGCCCGCCACTAACCCAAGCAAAGCAAAAATCTCCGCCACAACGCGGGCGAGCGCTATTCGGTTGATCTCTATGGCTCTGGCCCAATCCATGTAGCGCACATTCTCCTTGATTTCGCACTAGAACAAAACAGGAACCTTGTCAAGAGGGGCGAATAGTGATAGCATTGACATCATTGCTATCAATGCTATCATTGCTATATGGCAAGCATGACGATTAGAAATCTCCCAGACGAAACCAAGCGCCTCATCCGTGTCCGCGCCGCCGAAAACGGCCGCTCGATGGAGGAAGAGGTGCGTGAACGATTGATCCGAGATTACAAACCAACTGAAAAGCCTCTGAAGATGGGTTCTTGGGTTCGAGATATCGTTTCATCGTTTCAGGAAATTGGCGGCGTCGATCTGGAGCCGCCACCCCGCGAACCGATGCGCGATCCCATCGATTTCAGCGGTCCGGAATATGGCAAGTGATCATTCTTGATACGAATGTCATATCTGAAATGTTGCGCCCTGCTCCCGATATGAAGGTGCTGGCTCGCCTAGAACAATTTGATTTT